>JAFGPN010000004.1 GCA_016936175.1 Patescibacteria group bacterium
GAGAGGCGGAAAGGTGGTTTTGTTAGATGAAGAACGAGGGCGACTGGGCGTCCTTTTGGTGCTACCATTTTGGACGAGCAAAATGGTAGCGAAAAGGTAATCAGAAAACGGCCTTGAGAGCCTAGATCCTGAATAAGTTATTGCATAGAGCCTACGGCAGTAAAGTGTTTTCAGGATGACAAGGAAAGGCTACTCGTCCAACAAGACGTTAAAGCCGGCGGCCTTAATATGCCCGCCGCCGCCAAAGATGGCGGCTAATTTACTAACGTCCACATCGGGGTCGTTAGTTCTTACACTACCCTTAAATTTGTCGCCTCTTTCCGATAATAAAAACGTTGCCTTAGTGTCTGGCACAGTATTCATCAGGTCAATCACCCCCTCTAAATCCTCTAAGGTGGCTCCGCACTCTTTTAAATCTTCACTAGTAATAATCGAGATTAGCGTTCCGAGCGCCCGATCTTGCTGAATTTTATTCAATGTTCTTCCCCAAAGCTTTAGGCTGGCGACACTCCTCCCTAAATAGATGTGCTGAGTAATCTTATTTAAATTGGCACCGCTTTCCAGCAACTCTGCCGCTACCCGAAACACTTCAGGCGTTGTATTGGAGTGCTTAAAACTCCCCGTATCGGTGGAGATGCCCGTCATTAGACAATTGGCGGCATCCGAGTTTATGCCAATCCCCCATTCGCGGAAGATGTAATAAACCAGTTGCGCAGTCGAGGACAAGTTTTCGTCTGCGATTACTAATCCCGGGCTGTACTTTTGGGCATGATGATGATCAAGTATCACCAAGTGTTTTGGCCAATCTATTCGCAGTTCATCGTCATCAAACCAGCCAGTGCGGCTCCAACCCCCGCAATCTGCTATCACTACCATATCAAAGTGCTCCGGCCGATAATCTCTTTTAATCTTTAAAAAATACGGCAAAAACGAGAAAGCATCTGGGGGAGTATCTATCGTCGCCACCTCTGCCTCTTTACCCATTTCTTTTAATAAGATACGCAGAGCTAAAGCCGACCCGATAGCATCACCATCGGGTTTAAAATGCGTTACTATTAAAATTTTAGTCGCAACTGCTACCTGCGCTCTAAACGTCTGAATCTTTATTTTTAGATCGGTCGATATCATCTAATAGTTGGTCCATGCGATAGGCTCCGGCCGGATCGCTATCTAACTCGAACATCAGTTTTGGGACTTTTCTAATCTGCAATCGGCGAAAGACAAAGGTCTGAATCTCCCTCCCATGACGGAGCAGTTTTTTAAAGGCGGCTTCCGGGTGTTGTTCGCCAATAAAACTAATTAAGACTTTGGCCGAGGATAGATCCGAACTAACTAATATACCATTAACCGAGACCATCCCGATACCGTAACCCCGCCCCTCTTTTAAGAGGAACTCGCCTAAGAGCCGTTCTAATTCGCTCTGAATCCGCGCAATCCGATGTGACATACCTAAAAAAATTTCTAATGACGAATATCTAATGCCCAAACAATGACCAATTCTCCAATGTCTAAAGGGGCCTTGGGATTTGGTTATTAGGATTTATTTAGAAATTAGATATTAGTAATTGGATATTCGGCGGTCATATTAAATAATCTTGGCTTTGATGTACTCAACCTTAACAAACTCAACTCTATCCCCTGCTTTGATCTTGGCGTTGATGTTAACAGCAAAACCATAGTCGGCGCCACTTTTAGCCTCGTCTACCTCCTGTGCAACCAACTGCACCTTCTCGATCGGACCTTCGCCCACGACCACGTCATCCCGATACACCCGTAATAGTAGGTCCTTACGCGCCATTCCCTTGGTCACCTTACAACCAACAATCTTATTCTTAGCAGTTGAGAAGAACACCTTCAACACCGTGCCTTCACCCTCAACCGTTTCTTTTTTTTCTAAACCAGTGGATTCTAATAACAAATTTTTAAGATCGGCGGTCAGCTCGTAAATAATATCGTAGGTTAGTAGTTTAACCTCGTCTTTCTCGGCCATCTTGGCGGCCCCAGGCAGAATTCTCACTTTAAATCCAACCACAAAGGCGTTGCCACCCTGAGCGGCTAAGATATCCGATTCGGCGATATGACCCACCCCATCGCTAACTATCTGAATACTGCCACCTCGATCAGTTCGAATCTGCGTTAACTGATCACGAATCGCCTGCAGCGAGCCCTGCACATCGGCCTTTAAAACAACGTTTAAATTCTGCACCTGCTGAGCTCGAATCTGACCAGCCAACACATCTAGGTCACTTTTAGTTACTGTGATTCGCCGCGCCGAGGCTACCGCACTTTCAGCCGCCTTGTTGCGAGCTTCTTTTTCGGTGTCCGTCTCAATTAATTCAGCCCCAATCTGCGGCTCGCCCACAAATCCCGCCACGCTAACCGGCTGAGATGGAAAACTATCCTTGATTCGGCGGCCCAGGTAATCGAACATGGCCTTGACCTTGCCGTAAGTGCCGCCAGCCACGAAATGATCACCAATCGAAAACTTACCCGATTTAATAATAATGGTGGCGATCTGGCCTATTTTGGGGTCGCGCCGAGCTTCGATAATAATTCCACGCGCCCTGCCGGAGTAGTTGGCCGTCAGCTCACTAACCTCCGATGTTAGCGCAATTAACTCCAATAGGTCGTCTACACCTTCGCCGGTTTTAGCCGAAACCCCAACCAACGGCACCTTACCACCCCAGGATTCGGTTAAAATCTGCTGAGAACTTAGCCCCTGCTTTACCTTTTCCATGTCAGCACCGGGTTTATCAATTTTGGTGACTGCCACCAACATCGGTACATTGGCCGCTTTAGCCAAATCTATCGCCTCAATTGTCTGTGGTTTTACGCCATCGTCAGCCGCCACCACCAGCACCACCACATCGGTTACTTTAGTCCCTTGTGCCCTAATGGCCGAAAAAGCCTCGTGGCCCGGGGTATCCAAAAAAGTAATTCGTTTACCCTTATATTCCACTTGATACGAGCCAATGTGTTGGGTAATGCCACCTGACTCCTTTTCAACCACCTTAGTTTTGCGAATATAGTCCAATAGCGATGTTTTACCGTGATCGACATGGCCCATTACCGTTACTACCGGTGGGCGCTCCTTACGTTCCCCTTGATCGGCTTCTTCCTCGGAAGTAGCCTCGCCTAATTCGCCGACAGAAGCGGTAGCCGCAAACCCAAAATCGTCTGCCACGATTGCGGCAGTATCAAAATCGATACTATCGTTGATGCTTGCCAGCACTCCATTCTTAAGCAGGTAACGGATAACTTCTGTTACCGGTTTGTCTAGAATGGTAGCTAACTCGCTCACCCGAACAATAGGGGGGAGAGCGACTGGCTTCTTGGGAACTTCTTGGTTATTATCTTCCATAGGTTAATCGCCCATGAGTTACTCTAATCGTAACTGCTGTGGGCCAAATTTAATAGTGCAGAGCGGTTTTAGAGCTGAGCTAAAGCTTCTATAATTTTGGCGGCAGATTTCTCGCCAATGCCCGGGATAGCTTTAATCTCTTCTACTGATTTGCCTTTTAGGTCCGCCACACTCTCAATCCCAGCTGTCTTTAGCTTACGGGCCAACGCATCGCTTAAACCAAGAGTAGTCAGCTCCGCACCAGCACCTTTTTTAGACCGGGTCCGGGATTTAGCCGGGGTGGTCGCCGAGTCAGCCGGCATCTGCATCGCCTTAAGGCTTAGACCAAACCGGTGACTCTCCGGCTCGATATCGATTACCTTTAATTCCAGTATCTGCCCTGTCTTAACTATGTCCGACGGGTCGGCTACATGATCAAACGACAATTCCGAGATATGAATCAGACCGTCAATTCTATCATCAACCTTAACAAACACACCGAACGGCATAATCTGGGTTACTTCTCCTTTAACTGTCTGGCCCACCGCGTAGTCCTTAATTAGATGAAGCCACTTATCCTCGGTAAGACGTTTCATCGAGAGAGAAATCTTGTCATTTTCGATTCCGATTACCTGCACCTGAATCTTATCCCCCACGTGCGAAAACTTTCTCGGGTCATCTACCTTGTCCCAACTGATCTCTGAGATGTGAACCAGCCCCTCTAAACTGCCTATGCTCACAAAGATGCCAAAATCAACCACACCACTTACCTTGCCGGTTAACACCTCGCCGACCTGGATCTTAGCGGTGGCTTTATCAAATTCATCCTGATGAGCCGCTCGTTCCGAAAAAATCAGTTTATTGAGGCCCTGGTCAAAACCAATAATCTTTACATCTAATGATTGATTCTCGAACTTAGATAATTTACTTAAAATCTCGTCCTTGTCGTTGCCAACTCTGGGGTAATGCTCCGGAGTAAGTTGTGATACCGGCAAAAATCCGCGAATCCCTTCGGACTCCATAATCAGCCCACCGCGGTTGGCTTCTACCACCCGAGCCTGCAAAGTCTCGCCACTGGCGTATATCTTTTCTAGAGCGTTCCAGCCTCGATTACGGAGAGCCTCCCGAACACTGAGTAACACAAAGCCCTCCTCATTCTCCGGTTCAACCACCGAAGCGGTAACCGTGTCACCCTGTTTATAATCCGGCATCGATATGCCAGCCTCGGCCAGTTCTCGGCTAGAGATAATTCCTACAAATTTACCGCTCTTAATATCCACCCAAACCCGGTTGCCGGTCACAGCCATCACCTGCCCCTCGATCAGATCCCCCACCTTGGGGACACCTAAGGTCTCGGCCTGCTCCAACAGTTTGGCCATCCTACCCTGATCTTTGGGCTGTTCTTTTACTTCTTTGGTCATAAACCTAAATCCTTCGCTTTCTCCCCCTGCCTACCTTCCGGCGGGCCTGATGCTTCCCCACTATAGGGAAATGGTCGAACCTGGTCAACCCCGTTAGAAGTCCGGAGAAGCCCTAGCAATAACTCTAAAATATTAACTATCGAATGTCGTTCCACTTCACTTTTGGCAGGCCCCATTTGCTAATCTCATCAGCGACTTCTAACGGGGTCAAATCTTCTACTTCTGACGCCGACGGCGAAAATAATACGACGTCATCTTCCGACTCTCCCTTTCGGCCGCTCGTTTTGGCAGCACCTTTTTATATATATAGATTAGGTGGATTGAGCGCCCAATCGTCCATAGCACTAGTAACGTCGGCCACAGCCGCCAATTGACATACATTAGATTCTCAAATCTAAAGAACAGGTAGATCAACCCCACAATCGACAACGTGTAACCCAAATTAACCCAACCTTGCCAAAACTCCTTTAGGTGACCGGAGATATTTTTACGACGAGCCATCTTTCGATCAAACCAGATGCTAGCCACCAGGATAACTATCAGCAATGTCACGGTTACCCATAATCCCGGAAAATAATACGAAACTACCGGATCAAAATAGTAACTGATTTTAAAGAAGTGAAGTAGTGACATTATCTCCTGCCTTTCTTGGCTCGCTGACTTAAGCGGCTTGAGGTTTTATTCTTAGATCGAGTGCTCACCTGGCGCTTGGTAAATCCGCCAGACGTCTTTTTCTTAACCGCTACTCGCGACTCTCGCTTAGCCGCCAATTTAAGCGATAGTTTACGCTTGGTAAAACTGGTGGACGTAGCTGGTTTAGCCGCCGGCTTCTTGGGCCCTGGTTTAGCCGCCGACCTTTTAATCATTAATTTAGCTGGCCGAGCTGGAGTTTTAGCTGGAGACAGCTTTCTGAGCCTAATAGTAGCCTTCACCTCTTTTTCTGGTTTGTCCTGGACCGTAGGGCTGCCGTTTTTGGTTGTCGGACGAGCAGTCTCAGGGGTCATCAAGTCGTCGTCCTCCTGGGCCATCACCGTAAACGAAACCACCTTATCGCCCCTATCAGACGATTTAAACCGCATCAGGGTAACTCCTTGTGTAATCCGGCCTAACATCGGGACACCTTTTAGTGGCATCCGAATTACCTGCCCGTTTTTGGAGGTGATAATCAAATCGGCATTTAACGTCCGTGCAACCAGTTGACCACCAATTACCTTGCCAGTTTTCTCGTTGACGTTAAAGGTCTTTACACCAATGCCACCGCGATGTTGCAAGGGGTACTGGGTTAAGCTGGTACGTTTGCCCAACCCTTTTTCCGAGATAGTCAACATGCCGTAATCACCACCGCTCATCGCCACATCGGCCGCTACCACTTCGTCTTTGGGACGTAAGCGAACACCTCGCACGCCGCGCGTACTCCGACCTAACAATCTGGCGTCAACTTCTGCAAAGTGAATCGCTTGTCCTTCGCGGGTTATTATCACCACCGAATCCCCTTTGCGAGATTTACTCACCCACTTTAATTCGTCGCCTTCGTCTAACTTAATTGCAATCAAACCATTGGCACGAATATTGGCGTATTTAACAGCCTCGGTTTTTTTGATTACACCACGCTTAGTAATCATCACAAAATTATCCGCGGGCTCGTATTTTTGCATCGTTAGGATGCCCGTAACAATCTCTTCGGGCCCTAACTGAATTACGTTTACCATCGCGCTACCTTTGGCAATCCGCGAAGCTTGCGGAATTTCGTAGACCCGTTGCCGAAAAACTCGTCCACGATTAGTAAAGAACAGGATGTCATCATGATTTTTGGCGACCTGAATTCTATCAATCTGATCTTCGTCTTTGGTCGTCATCCCAATGATTCCTTTACCGCCTCGCTTTTGGGCCTTATAGGCAGTTACCGGCTGACGTTTGATATAACCACCCTTGGTAATGGTAATTACCACTTCTTCGTTTGGCACTAAATCTTCTTCGCTAAACTGACCCAAAGTTTTTTGCATTACTTTAGTCCGTCTCTCGTCACCGTATTTATCCTTTAATTCAAGCGACTCCGTTTTAATAATCCCCATAATCCGCGCGTCCGAAGCCAGGATATCTTTTAGCTCTTTGATTAGTGTTTTCTTTTCTTTATATTCGTCCTCGACTTTTTTCCGCTCCAAGCCAGCCAAAGCCTGCAGGCGCATCTCCAATATCGCTGTCGATTGAGCTTCCGACAGCTTAAACTTCTTCATCAAATTAGCGTGGGCCTCTTCTTTGGTCGCCGACTGTTTAATGGTCTTGATTACCGCATCCAGATTGTCGAGCGCAATCTTGAGCCCTTCTAAAATATGAGCGCGCTCCTGGGCCTTAGCTAGATCATATTGGGTCCGTCGCGTTACTACCTGCCGACGATGATCGATAAAGTATTGCAGTGTAGATTTTAAATCCAGCACCTGCGGCTGGATGCCGTCCACTAATGCCAGGTTATTAACATGAAACGAAGACTGCATCGCCGTTTGCTTAAACAGCTGATTTAAAACTTTTTTGGGATAGGCATCCTTCTTCAGCTCGATTACTATCCGAATGCCGTCCCGGTCTGATTCATCTCTCAGGTCCGATACACCGATTAGCTTCTTGGTCTTAACTAAATCCGCAATCTTTTCGACCAAGGTAGATTTATTAACCTGATACGGCAGTTCGGTAACCAAAATTCTAAAACCGCGATTGGTCTCTTCGATCTCCGCTACCGCGCGCATAACAATGCTGCCCTTGCCCGTTAGATAGGCCTGCTTAATCTCGTTCGGATTATAGATAACTCCGCCAGTCGGAAAATCTGGCCCCTTAATATATTCCATTAGATCTTCCGATGAGCTACCAGGATCATCCACCAAGTGCGCGATGGCATCCATTAGCTCACCTAAGTTATGAGGTGGCACGCTAGTCGCCATTCCCACGGCAATGCCCATCGTTCCGTTTAACAATAGCTGAGGCACTTTGGCTGGCAAAACCTTGGGCTCTTTGCGCGTTCCATCATAGTTGTCCATAAAATCAACCGTATCGTGATCAATATCAGCTAACATCTCCTCGGCCATCTTAGTCATCTTGGCCTCGGTATAACGCATAGCCGCCGCGCCGTCACCATCCACCGAGCCAAAGTTTCCCTGACCATCTACTAATGGATACCTCATCGAAAAATCTTGGGCTAACCGCACCAATGTATCGTAGGCCGCCAAATCGCCATGGGGATGATATTTACCCAATACTTCACCGACTACGGTGGCAGATTTTCTATACTTGGCAGTTGGGTGTAGCCCCATCTCGTTCATGGCATACAGCACCCGACGATGGACTGGCTTTAATCCATCTCTCACATCCGGTAAGGCGCGGGCCACGATTACGCTCATGGCGTAACTTAAATAGGATTGCCGAATCTCTTCTTCCAAGATCCGCGGCATCACTTTACCAATTAAATCTTTTTCTTCGTGGTCCTTCTTCATACCAAGTAAGCACCTCTCCGTTAACGCTAACGGACTACTTTAGAAATCTAATTCTTAATTATATAGCTCGCTAAACTGACCTGTAAGAATCAATCAGCCATTTACCATCAGACTGCTTGAGCATAACAAATAATCGTTTGTCTGTAACGGTCACTCCGTCTGGGGTCTCCTTAGTCAGCGTGGCATCTATCTCAATCTTGGTGTCGCTGAGTTTTCTGGTATCAGCAATCTTATAGCTTTTAATCTCCGAGGTTTCTTCTTGAACTGCCCCTGGCTGGAAATCGGCCTCGGCCGCCGGAGTTAGGTATAGCCGCATCGCCACCACATCTTTGCCCACGTAAGCCTGCATAAACTTGGTAGTAACGTCGTTGGCTGCTGTTTTCTCGGCATCATCCTCGTCGCTCTTAGTCTTTTGCTCATCAAGATAGGTCTGTACAAAATCCTCAACCTCAGAGGCGATAGCAAATAGCTCTCGCGATAATGTGGTGGTGATTACACTCCCCTTGTCTGCCACCAACAGATTATCGTAAGACTCATTCATCGCTTCGCTTAAGGTTTTAAGCGTATCGATATCTTTCATCTCTTTAATCAGAGAACTGCGACCTTTTTCGATAACTCGACCCATCTCTCTTAAATAAGCGATGTAATCATCCAAAAAGGTAGTTAACCGACTGTTAAACACATTGCCAGAAAGCGAATAGCCACCTGGGCTATCTAGCTTGTACAACACATCCCGAAGCTGACCATTGGTTTTATTTAAAGCAGTTTCGAAACTACTACTGCCCTCCAAGGCCATATCCTCAAACTTATTTAAATCGGCAAAACTATTGGTCAATTGATTAGTGGCTATTACCACCGTGTTCCACTGCTCGCTAATAGTTTTAGTCCCTGCCCCGGTTTGGCTTTGAACTGTGTAGTAATAATAAGAGGCCAACCCACCAATCATTACAATCAAGACCCCTGCAAAGATGGTGGCAAGAATAGTTAAAGCTGGCGGGCGAGTTGCCCGACGGATATTCTCCGCTTCCTCGTAGATAACCTCATCAGAGCCGCTATCGGCTGGGTCCTCAGAAACCATAAAATATAGCCTCCTTTACTGCCCTTATTATACCTGAAAATTATCCCATAAAAAAGCTGGCTCGTAGTGGGGTAGAGCCAGCGCTGTCTCGGGTTGCGGTCGTGAGTGGATACATGAACTCTATGGATAGCTGTTTACAGCATTACTGAAATGGATCCAGCTGATTATGACGTAGGTGCCAAACACTACTAACGCGACAAAGATCCAGACTGCGATCTGCCAGCCTCGCTGGGATCGCCAGAACTCATTAATGCTCGTATATGGTTTGGCCTTCCAGGCATACTCGTTACCCTTTGCCCCCAACACGATATCGATAATGAATCCGGCGAATCCCCAGGTCAGTAGCCAACCCAACAGGCTGGCTATGCCCCAGATGGGCAAATTGTTGAAAAAACACCAGAGCCAACCAAAAATGAAAGCCGGCCAACTCCATCGCCTGATCTCCAGCGGAACCCCTCCGTTATCTGCTTGGTTGGACTGGACGGCTACCGTTTGCCTAACTCTTGGTTGTTGCCGGAGTTGTTGCTCTCGCTCCCTTTGTATCCGGTTAGCCTGAACTCGCCGATATTCGCTAACGTTAATCCCACAATCAACGCAGTAACGGACACCCCACTCTGGATGAATCGAGATGTCCTTATGACACTGAGGACAAGATATATCTTCTCCTGCCGACAATTGCGGTCACCTCCTTATCTGTATCTGTAGTGCCTATATGTCAACCGTCTAATCTACCACAAATTACAACGGATTGGTCTACCCGGCGCTAATATAGCGAATCTCTGGCTCCAGGGTAGTTCCCATCCGTTTTTTGACCGCCTCAATCACCTTAGCCGCTAGCTTCTTTACATCTTTTGATTTTGCCCCACCGATATTTACCAAAAAATTAGGGTGTTTGGTAGAGATGCGCGCTCCACCCACCGTTACCCCGCGCATCCCAGCCGCATTAATCAGCTTCCAGGCCGCCTCACCAGGTGGATTTTTAAAAAAACTACCGGCACAAGCCGCATGGGGATGTTTGCCCCACCGCAACTGTTTCTCTTCATCGATGGCTTTCAATATTCTATTTTTGTTATCTGGCAACAATTTAAATCGCGCGCTCAATACAATCAGATGCGGCTTGGCTTTTAATTCCGAACTGCGATATGTAAAATCTAACTCCTTAGGGCTAACGGTGGCAACCTTCCCAGTTTTGGCGTTAAATAAATCAACCTCGATCAAAGTTTCGGCAATCGCTTTGCCATAACAACCGGCATTGCCAACGATTGCGCCGCCCACACTGCCCGGGATATTGGCCAAAAAATCTAGGCCGCCCAAGTTATACATCGCCGCATGTTTAACTAATCGATTAAGCGAACAGCCCGCCCACGCCATGGCGGTGGTGGCGGTTTTATCTACTTCGATATTATTGGCCAAATAACGCACCACCAGCCCTCGGAATCCGGCATCATCAAACAATAAATTGCTGGCGGCGCCAATCACCAGATACCGCAGTTTTAACTGGTGTGCCAATTTAACTATCTCAACCAATTGGGTGGGATTTTTAGCTTCAATCAATAAATCAGCTGGCCCACCGATCTTAAACGTACAGTAACGCGAAAGTGGAACCCGACGTTTAATTACGCCAGGATATTTTTTTGCAAACTCGTTGTATTTTTTAGCATCAGTCACGTTTATGCCTTAACCAGTAGCATTGCGATAATTCCCAAGATCAAAACTGCTACCTGTCCAAATCTTGCTAACAAATATTTTCCGGTTTTTAATTCGGCAAATAGATCAACCAACGCAATGTAAATAAATCCTCCAGCACCAACTGCAATGATGTACGGCACTACCTGCTGAATAGACTGAAGAGCAAAATAGGCCACCAGACCGCCGATTACTGCTACCAGAGCGGATAATAAATTCCACCACAGCGCTCGTGTTTTGGTAAATCCGCTATGAATCAACACCGCAAAATCGCCTAACTCCTGCGGAATTTCGTGCAAGAGCATGGCAAAAGTTGTGGCGATACCCACCGGTATGCTCACCAAAAAAGCAGAGGCTACAATTACGCCGTCCAAAAAATTGTGAAACGCATCCCCCACTAACACCGAATAGCCAATTACTTTTTTATTCCCGCACTCGTCACAATTGTGATGATGCTCGTGATGCCAGTGTAGCACTTGCTCAAACAACAGGAACAAAATTATCCCCCCGGCAGTGTAGTACAACGCAATATTCCCGATTGCGGTAATTCCTTCTGGAATTAAATCTAACAACCCGACCCCCAACAGGGCGCCCGCCGCAAACGCCACTAACCACGGCATTGATTTATTTAGGGCCTTCTCACTAAACGCAAAATACAACGCTCCAATCAACGAAACCGCGCTAATGATTAATAAACTAATTAAAATGTAAAGTAATGTCATTGGTTATTCGGTAGATACTGGGATGGTGCCACATTTTGTGGCGGCTTGGGCGGCTTTTACGGCATCATCCAAATTGGGCTCGACCGTCCAAACTTGGCGGCCGTCCTTAAGCCAGAGATCAACATTACGATCGTGCGTCTGCGAAATTCTTAAAACTTCGCAGTTTTTTATCATCGATAGCGCCTGATTCCATTCAATCATTTCACTGCCAGTCGAATCACTCCCCTGCCCTGGCAGATTTTGATTATCCGAAGAAATGCAGGCCGTGGTCGGCATAGGTGCACTCGGGTTTCCGTGTTTTATCCACTGATTATTCTGACAGAGCCAGGTGTCTTCGTCACCGCTACCCAATCTCAGCCCCACCACCGTAGCGCCTGATATCGCCAAAATTAGCACCAAAACCCACAAGAATTTATCCAATCTGTCCATCTCCCATCATTTTACCATCACCACATTCAACGGCAGGGCACTTTTTATTTTGGACATGTCGTGTCGTAAGCCGTAAAATCAGATATCCGAACCACAGGTATTTTAATCTGGTCATTGCGAGGAGTTGTTAACAACGACTAAGCAATCTCGAGATTGCCACCTTCCGGGGCAGAGCCCTCCAGGGCGAAGCCGCTTCGCTCGCAATGACATGAGCGGAAAAATTATACTGATTTCTCATGTGACATTTTTTCAATTGGGGCAAAGTAATGTTTGCCTTTTAGCTGCTCGGGTAGATAACTTTCTTTGTCATATTTTTCGTAGCCAGCGCCATAACCCAAACTCTTCATTAATTTGGTTGGCGCGTTGCGCACTTTAAGCGGAATCGGCAGATTACCGTGCTGTTTTACATCTTCAATCGCCGCAAAATAAGCATCGTACGAGCTTCTATCTTTGGGACACCGTGCCAAATACACTACACCGTGCGCCAGATTAATGGCACACTCTGGGAGCCCTATAGTTTCGACCGACCGAAACACCTCGTTTGCTACCACCAGAGCCGTCGGCTGAGCCATCCCGATATCTTCTGAGGCAAAAACTACCATCCTTCGGGCAATAAATTTAGGGTCTTCTCCCGCTTCCACCATTCGAGCCAAATAGTACAGGGCGGCATCGGGTTGGCTAGCGCGCATGCTTTTTATAAACGCGCTAATGGTGTTAAAGTGCTCATCCCCTTGCTTATCAAATCGCAGAAATTTATTTTGCAGGGTGTTGGTTAAACTCTCAACCGTTACCTTGCCATAAAAGTTTCGCGTATTTTCTAACATCGTAATCGCTTGGCGAGCGTCTCCGTTCGCCATATTAATTAACCAGTCGCGCGCTTCTTCATCTAACTTTATTTCGGAACGAGCGATAATCTGCAACATTTCGTCATGCGATAGCTCGTTTAAAACAAAAACTCGACAGCGAGAAAGTAGCGCGGGAATTACCTCGAAGCTAGGATTCTCCGTGGTAGCACCGATTAAAGTTAGCTCTCCCCGCTCCACATACGGCAACAAAAAATCCTGCTGGGCCTTGTTAAACCGATGGATCTCATCCAAAAACAACACCCGCGGCTTGATAGTGGGCTGACCAACTAATTTACGAATATCGTCCTTGCCAGACGAAACGGCCGACAGCTCCGTCAGCTCGACATCTAAAGCTTTAGCATAGATCTTGGCCAATGTGGTTTTGCCCACCCCCGGCGGCCCCCACAAGATAAACGAAAACAAATGCTTATTTTCTATGGCGATTCGGAGGGGTTTGCCCTCGCCTACCAGATGAGTCTGCCCAATAAACCCAGATAGATCTTGTGGCCTAATTTGAGATGCTAATGGCTCCATACAGCCTATTATCGCACAGCTACGAATCAGGTATAATCAGGTTATATTTGTCATTCCCGGGTCGTCCCTGGCCGCACCCGAGGCGTAGCCGCGGGCAGGCTAATGGCAGTACCATTATGTACTTTGTGTATATCATACGGAGTGCGACAACGAGGCGGCACTATGTGGGGCTGACTGCTGATGTTTGCAAAAGATTGGCTGCTCACAATTCTGGAACCACCAGACCAACTATCAGCGGACGCCCATGGTCGCTAATACATCAGGAAGAATTCAATACTAGGACAGAAGCCCGAGAACGAGAAAAGTATCTAAAAAGTTATGGTGGCGCCGGTGAGAAACAGGCTATAATCAGGGCGTCCGCTGACAATTATTCCCGGGTCGTCTAAGGGCAGGACACTTGGTTTTGGTCCAAGGAATCGGGGTTCAAATCCCTGCCCGGGAGCCATTCGACAAGCTCATGGCTTTGCGCCAAAATGCATGCGTGAGACGATTTCCGATATAATAAATTTGTGAGTAGAGCAAATAAAATATTTCTCGGCGTATTTATAACCAGTTTGATATTAGCAGTAGCTACATATTGGTATATTCCCGCCAGCTGTCGGCCTTATTTTTCTCCGATAACCAAAATCTTACCCGGCACCAGTGACTCCGCGCCCATTGCTATGTATTCTTCGGTTATCTGTGGACAGCAATATTGGGTGGCAGGGGTATTGTTTTGGACCTCCTTGGTTATAGCTGGAACGATGATCTTGACAGGGGGAGTTCGATATTTGGGAATTAAATTCAGGCGTTTAAAACGCTAAAATATCAGTAGCTTCAACTTAAGAGGATTAAATGCCCCACCCTGCAACCCATTGACCAGGGGCGAGTTCTCGGTGTATGCTAGCCCTCTTGATTACCGCACCTTGAATTTAGACTCTGGCGTAGAACTACGCAGGCACAAGAAGGACGGACACTTCTGCAAAGCACCGCAACTGCGGTGTTGGTAACAGGAGCAGATATATATGACGAAAAATGACAACGATCGTTCGCAACCTGTTGTTGTAACAGCAAGTGATTCCCTCCTCCATCCCCTTGATCACGTCTACTCGCTTACTCGGGGACTCAAATATGTGAGTCCCGTACTTTTTCCTATGGCGGGTGATGAATCTCTCGCACCTCTCTCTTCTCTAATTAAGTGCGGATTCGGTTTGGAGAAGCTACATCGGTATCGGTATCAGTATCGGTACCTTGAAGCAACGGTACATACCCCCGATTTGATTGTGCGTGGGTTCGAGCTACAGAGAAACGCTCGCAGTCTGGATGTATTCAGCGAGTTGCTGAACAGGGAGTGTCGCGGCTTTGAAGACATCAATATTTTACTCGCCTATATCATCCAACTGATTGAACATCAGCTCAAATACAAAGAGACTGAACTGCCGGATCATGAACACTTCCATATTTTCTACCACAGTAAAGAAATTGTTTCTTACGTACACTGGCTGTCTGGTCAATGGAATATTGATATTGGTGAGTTCAGTGGTAGTGATTGGAGCGCAGACACCCGAGTCTTCGCCCCGATGGCGGAGTCTGGGCTAATCATGGAGTTACTTGGTGGCTCTTAACCTTTTCGTCTCCCACCCCCTACCTCTCAAGTCTTTGGATGGTAACATCTTTAGAACTTGGGAGGTTTTTTAACGTTTCAACTTAAGCCGTATCCCCCCAGTCCAAAGTTCTAAACTTATCCATTAGGGGGAGCCAAGACCA
Source organism: Patescibacteria group bacterium (assembly GCA_016936175.1). Classification (GTDB taxonomy): domain Bacteria; phylum Patescibacteriota; class Kazan-3B-28; order Kazan-3B-28; family UBA10110; genus 2-01-FULL-49-10. The sequence continues at coordinate 15,281 of JAFGPN010000004.1, forward strand.
AATTAGTCGCTTACAGAGCGAGTTTTTAGTTTGTGTAATAATGTATTTATGGTTTTTGATATTGAACTTACTTTAAATAGATGGGGATTTGGCAAAATTGCTGAAAACAAGTTTCAGTTTCTTTGCTTTAGGTTTTCCAAATGGGATATCCCTAACAAATACTCAATCTCTTTTGAGATAAATTGGCGGACTAAAGAAAAGGGCTAATTCCCCCAACTCTTTTCTCACCTTTACCCAATCAATAGTTCTAAGACGGTCCACCAGGGGGAGGCACTGAAAAATAAACCGCTCTGGGAGCGGTTTATTTATTTTGGTAAGTCAGCAATTACGATTCTTGGGGCAGTTTCTGATAAATACTGGCGTAATGTTCTGTAGAGTAATAGCCTGTTGGTTTATCATATTTCACCGCTGCTAATTGTTGCGGATGCACATCGCTTTCGTATGAGATAAGTATTCCGTTATGTTTTAGCACTCTAGTGATCTCTTCGGCGAGGCGACTTGAGTATTCCCTTTTCTTATCACGGATGTAATCCGAATCGGTTGAAAAGGGCATGGTCTCTAATCCTGATGCAACGATTACCCCCACCGATCCATCTTCTAATCGACTGATACAATCTAACATGTCGCCCATTATATGGGTCTCGGTCTCGTCTGTAGAAATAATCCTTGATTCCTTATTGACGATGCTCTCAGCAGGCTCACTGGCCACGCGGTGTGGCTTTCTTTCGGCTTCCAACATAGCCGCTATCCGCTCTTTGCTCAAATCTTCTGTTGCGTAATCGCTTGTAGGTGCCATATATGCCCGTGATTTTGGGCCTGTGTTTTTTCCTGCCACCGGTACGTCGCCACTTGGATCAGACAGTATCGCGTCTATCTCTTCTGCAGTTAAATCGCCCACTGCCAGACTTGGGGTATTGGAGCGATGTAGGTCAACTCCAATGTAGTGTTTAGCACCCCACTCCACAGCGGCGACGTAAGGCACTTCTCTAGATGAGCCACAACCAAGATCGAGCACTGTTTGACCATCTGCTCGTTCCTTTACCAATGACGTCAGGCCCTCTTTGTTCAACCAATGTGGGAGATGTTCTGAATACGGTTCACCCATTTCTACAAATTTGTCTGGCAAATCAATCGGCTCTTTGTCTTCAGGCCGGGGCGCTCTGACAAAAAGCTCTCTGGTAGCTTCGGCTATTTTTTGCTCTCGAGTCTTTTCATTAGAGCCCGCCCCTCCTGAATCGGGAGAGGGAACCTGACTGAACGAACTGTTATTTTCAGGACTTTTCATTTCTTATCATTATATCATAAATAACGGTATTTATCAAGGGTACAAATACATTAGGTAGGTTCTAAAAACTCCGCGGCCCAAAGCCGCGGAGTTTTATAGTTCCAATCAGAACTCGCTTAATAGACGTTAAAAGCCAGCCATAAGAAGAATACACCAAGCAGTGAGGCGATCAGCCCAAAGAGCATTGAGGTTGTGCCTGGATTATAGACCTTGGTAACCATAAACCTCACACTATTTGGGAACAGGATGATAAAGGCTCCCTTAACCAAACCGATCCAGCCCAGCAGAGGCACCACCCACATCCAGTTATCCGCCATCAGCCGATGCTCCGTACCCAGAATTATCACCGAGACGGCTACAGTAACAAATGAGAGGCTAAGCAGAGCGCCAGACGGCTTCTTCCCCAAACTATCCAGCATAGCGTGGATGTCCTTGCTGTTGAGCAAAAGCGGTACACCTATCAAGATCATCCAGGCGGCGAACACTAACGCGATAATTGCAAAAAAGCTCATAATATCCCTCCTTCTTTATTTCTATCATTATAACATCCGAATCCCCCACTAATAAACCACTCTCAGATTGATTTTTACTACACAAAGTGTAGGATAGGAGCGAGTTAGGTAAGGTCGAAATCTGGGGGCGACTAATGCCTCCTTGACATCACAGTCAAGCCCATCTTCTAAGGAGGTGAGCAAGGTGCTTTTTCACATCAACTCAGACGAGGCAAAACAGGCAATCGACAGGCTGTTTGAGTATCTTATTGCTCACCCCGAGATTGACCAAGAACAGTTGGCGAACGCTTTCCAGACGAATGGCGAGCTAAGTGATATCTGCCGTGCAGTTTTCTGCCTGGTAGTGATCGGCGATCACGACGGTCTGTTCAAAAGGCGAATAACCGATTCAGCCAAAATACTGGGTACTGCCTTACTTCCTCTGCTTGAACTAGTTGAACCGGTTGGGCTTATCGAAATCGAAGGTCTAATCGCCGACGTAGCCGATCCCGACAACCCATCAGGGTTACCCCTGTTAATCGCCGCTGTTAATTCTCCCAATGACTGCATTCGCATTCACGCAGCCACCTACATCGGCATCTTCGGCGAAGCCGTTCTCGAGTTGATCGAAAAACTGGCGGAAGACCCCGATCCTGAAATGCAGGAGGCTGTCATTAACTCAGCCCAAAGTATCGGGGTATCAGCATTACCCCTACTCGAGCGGCTGGCTAACAATCTCGAGCTTGACGAAACAGTCAGCGACTTGGCTCGTGAGGCAATCAGTCACATTAACTGCTTGACTGAACTACAAGCGCGTCGAGAAAATTATTATCGCTCAGCCCAGAAGGAGGTGACTATGAGCAATAAGTATCGTCGAACGGAAGGCGAAGACCCTCATCTGCCCGGGGAGCGTGTCGGAATTCAGGCCGCCACCATCTTTGTGCTGGTAATATTCGGCGGAATCGCGGCGATAGCGCTGGGGGACACTGTTCGTGATCCCGTCCTGTTGCTGGCATTGATAATCAGTGGCTGGCTCACCTGGATCTGTAGCGATATGGCCTGGAATCGGGGCACTCAAGGTCTGCGCGATGTTTGGTGGAAGGTGCTCATCGCTGGTGCCACCATCGGCGGCATCGCCACCATTTGGAGTGGCATTCTGTGCTGGTTGCACGCAACCAGCAGATAAGATGTCAACCAAACCGAAACCAAACCTGCGGGAAACCGTAGGTTTTTTATTGGAGAAATAGCAAAATCGATTATAAATCGCCCATTGACGAGCTTTTATTACTAGAGTAATATTTAGATAGTTGTCTAAATATCTAAATACCTGTTTAAATGGCTATCAAGGATGTCTCAGTCGCCTTTAAGGCCTTGTCGGACCCCATTCGCCGAGAGATCTTAAAAAAACTTAAAAAACGAGACTTAACTCCTTCTGAGCTGGGTCTTTACTTCCCTATCTCCGGCCCCTCCCTTTCTCACCACTTAAATATTCTTAAACAGGCTAACCTCATCTCCGCAGACAAACAGGGCCAAAAGATAGTTTACTCGCTCAACACCACCGTCTTCTACGATATTATTAACAATTTTTTAGAAGGATTTAAATAACTTGTCCCCGGGTTTAACCCGGGGACCCAGCAAAAACAAGAAAATGGCTGGCTATCTCTACATCCTTTCCAATCAGAAGAATGGCACATTATACATTGGCGCCACCTCCGATCTTCAAAAAAGAATTTGGGAACACAAAAACAAATTTGTTCCAGGGTTCAGTAACCAATATAAATTATTCAAACTGGTCTACTACGAACAATTCGAAGACGTGCTATCAGCCAGAGCTCGCGAACGAACACTAAAGAAATGGAATCGTGATTGGAAAATAAAACTTATAGAAACACAGAATCCAAACTGGAAAGATCTATATCAATCAATTATTTAATTCTTTCTCGCCTTCGGGCTAGACCCGGAGGCCCAGAAAAAATAATTTATTTGCTGTCTGGGTCCCCGGATTAAATCCGAGGACAAGGCAAAAGAAGAAAGGAGATGCTATGCGCAAAATTCAATTTACATTCAAAACCGAATGGCTATCAGTCCTACTAATTATCGCAGTTATTATCGCCGCCATCTGGGTTTATCCCCTACTCCCCGCCAAGGTCCCCTCGCACTGGGGAATTAATGGACAGGTTGACGGTTGGACATCGCCTGTGGGGCATGTATTGATGTTCCCTGGGATGATGGTAGGAATGTATCTGTTGTTTTTGGCCTTACCGCACATAGAGCCACGGCGTCAGCATTTTATTGAATCGTGGGGGTTCTATCAGATGATTCGCAACTTTATGATGGTGTTTTTAGCGGCCATGTATGGCTTAACCAGCTACGCCGGTATCACCAATAATCCAATCGCTGTCGATAAAATTGTTCCAATCGCCGTTGGTGTTCTCTTCCTGTTCATCGGCAACTACCTCACCCAAGTAAAATCCAATTTTTTCATGGGCATCCGCACTCCTTGGGCACTCTCATCCGAAGAAAACTGGAAAAAGACACATCGCTTAGGTGCTTACACCTTTGCCCTGGGCGGGGTATTATTTCTGACTACCCCCTGGCTTCCCGTGCCCTTCAACTTTTATGTTCCAATGGTCGGTGTTTTTGGCGCCGCCTTTTTACCTATCCTGATGTCCTTTGTCTGGTTTAGGCAAGGCAACAAATAAAACTCCCCCGCCATCGGAGGAGGAACGTCCTCGACTGGCGGCCGGTTTGGGGCCACCCGTTTGCCGGGACAAATGGGTGGTGAAAAGAATAACAGATTAAAATCCTGAAACAAGTTCGGGATGACAACGGTGTTTTGTAGGGGAACTTCCACTAAGTGACAGTCAGAGCAAAACACTCTCGCCCAACCCCGTGATAAAAGCGCTGAACGACACTGGACGGTTCGCTGATCTCCTCACGGTAGATCTTGCTTTCATCGCTATCTTTAGAGAGTACCGTATCAAAAGTAGCGCACAGCTCATATGTCTTGGCCCCTGTCACCTTATATTCGAACCTTTCTTTGGTTTCCGGATCGATCAGGCCATCGGGGGCAACAAAAATATTTACATCAGTGATTAGTTGATCCAGATTGACTGGTAGTTTTTGGTGGCCAACTTCACCTTTAAAGCCATAGTACTGTTGAATGGCTTCCTGGATACCGTTGAGCCTTTCCACCCGAGAAGCATCCAGATTCTCCGCCCGCCGCTCGGCTGGGCTACCGATGATAAAGAAGCTGCCAATTACTGCCCCAGCCGCCGCGATAAAAACAATCCACTCAAACAGCCGGAATCCCGCTCCGATCCTCGGTGACTCCTTACTAAAATGTCTTAGATGCCACCATTGATATCCCAGCACCGTCGCGGCGATGGCCAAAGTGATAAGCGTATGAATAATAAATCGCGCCACCAGTGTGCCATTCATCAAGCCCATAAATAGCTGGATGATCTGCCAGATAATAATCAATATCACGACCACCATCGTGATGTACAGCAGCCAGTTTCTGACCCCAGAATCGGGCTTCATCTTACCCACCTTTAATAACCGATTGGCCACCAAATTAAGATAGGCAAAGATCGGAAAGGCAATCAATACAGCGGCCATAAAACCGATGACCGCTTCGTCATTCAACATCATCCCTACATTCGGAAGCGCATCCGGCACAAACTTATTTACGATCGCCTTGAGCAAGAAGTTCAAACCCAAACTGCTGATCAGTAGCGTAGCGTAACTCAAAAGATACACGAACCCGTCCCGCGCGTAATTGTATTTGCCTTCGCTCATGTCTTAATTATACACTGAGATACCTACCACTCAGAAGCCAAGGAAAGTAGCTCGTTTTGAATACTACGGAAAAAATCCTGGTCTTCTTTATATGTCAGCTTCTCTGCCACCTGAGCAATCGGTACCCATCTGCACTTCAGTATCTCCATGCTCGGTGTTAAGGGCTGATTGGCGGCCCGAAACAAAAAATAGTAGATGGTCATAAATTTGTTCTTATCCCCAGACATTCGGGAATAAGATGGATAAGATTTAACATAGTTCAGATTATCTGGCTCTATCCCCGCCTCCTCGCCGATTTCTCTAAGGGCGGCCTCGAGATACTCTTCTCCCGGTTCTACCGTGCCTTTGGGCAGTTGCCAACTGTGGGTATGAGTAAAAACGAGGACGACCTCGCCCACCTCGTTAACGATTACCCCACCGGCTGATTCTTTTTTAGTCATTGGTCGATATCCTTGGCCCCCGATTGGTATCCTCCACCACAAAACCCAGCTTAGCTATTCTATCGCGCAGTTTATCTGATCTTTGCCAATCTTTGGCCTTCCGAGCCTTTTCTCGCTCTGATACCAGCTTTTTTACTTCCGCCGGAATCGCTGACGGCTTGTGGTCTTTTAACCCCAATCCTAAAACTTTATCAAAATCCAGCAAAGTTGCCTGTTTGTCCGACAACGATTTTTTCGATTTTAACAGTTCCCAAACTACCGTCATTGCCTTTGGCATATTCAAATCATCATTTATCGCCGCCAAAAATCTTTTCTTATATGTCGTGTCCACTTTCCCTTTGTCATTCCCGCGCCATTCGGCCTCGAGCTCATGGCCGAGAGGAAGGCGGGAATCCATTTTTGTTTTCTGGCTGGATCTCCGGGTCAAGCCCGAGGATGATGGGAGGGACACAGCAAATACTGCTCGTAATTTATTCAATGAATTCTGTGCGCCTACCAGCGCTGACTTAGAAAAACCTAACTTTTGTCGATAGTGACCAGAAATCGCCAAATACCGGAATACCATTGGTTCGATTCCCTGCCCCGCTAAATCAGTTAGGGTGTAGAAATTGCCGGCACTCTTGGCCATCTTGGCACCATTCACTACCATAAACGCATTGTGGAACCAATAATGCGCTAACGGCTTACCGTACGCCGCCTCGCTTTGAGCAATCTCATTGTTGTGATGAGTGGCGATGTGATCTTCACCACCCGTATGAATATCAAACGGCTGGCCCAGCTCTTTGGTAGAAATTGCCGAACACTCAATGTGCCAACCCGGATATCCCACTCCCCAAGGAGATTTCCACTCCTGTTGCCGTTTTTGCATCCCGGAGAACTTCCATAAAGCAAAGTCGGTTTCTCGTTTCTTATATGGACTGTGCCATACTCGCGCCTTACCGGCACCCACTCCACCTAGTCTGCCATAGTTTTTAAATTTGGCCGTATCAAAATAGATTCCATCGGAAGTTTTGTAGGTATAGCCTCTTTTTTCCAGCTGCTTAATTAATTCGATCTGTTCTTTAATATATTTGCTGGCCCACGCAAATTTATTTGGTAACTCAATGTTTAAAGCTTTTAAATCTCTAATGAATTGTTCAGTATAAAATTTGGTAATCTCTTTCGCAGTTTTGCCAGTTTTCTTCGCTTCGCGCTCAATCTTGTCTTCGCCAGTATCGGCATCCGAGGTTAAATGGCCAACATCGGTGATATTCATCACCTGACGAACTTTGTATCCGTTGTATCCCAACACTCGCCGCAAGATGTCTTCCGCTAAATATGCCCGCAGATTGCCGATATGCGCATACTGATAAACAGTTGGTCCGCAGGTATATACAGAAACCTGACCGCGTTTTATCGGTTTAAACTCCTGTTTCTTCCGCCCCAATGTGTTGAAAAGTTTTAATCCCATATTTTTCTCTCGTCATTCCCGCGCCATTCGGCCTCGAGCTCATGGCCGAGAGGAAGGCGGGAATCTAGAAAACAAAATGATTTTTATTTTTTTATCTGGATCCCCGATGTCGAGTCGCTCTGCGCTCGGCTCGAGGACAACTATTGCATCACTGGATACAATAGTTGGCTTATTAAGTGGCACTTAAGTGAGGTTTAAATGATTTAACCTGATAATCAACCAAGTAGGCGCCAATCAACACTCCAAACCCACCTAATATATTATGCAGGGTTAACTGCTCGCCCAAAAACACAACGGCCAAGATAGCGATCTGAAACAGCATCGTATTTTGGAATATAGCGGCCTCCAGCGCCTGTAATTTGTCTAAGCAAGAGCTCCACATCATCCCGGCAAAACCAAAGATAATACCAGTTACTAACACCGAAAGTCCAATCTGCCACTGACCTAAAACTGCAATATCCCCACCGCTCAAAAGCCCGATTGGCAGTAACACAGCCAGACCGATCCCGTTAGTAATCAGAGAGGTGGAGATGGTCTCGTCACCCGGCCTCCGCATAACAAACCTGGTCATTACCGTATTAAGAGCGTAACTGGCCTCGGACGCCAATAACATTAACATGCCAAACATGGAACCACCAGTTACTTCGCCACCCAAAAATATATAAACGCTTATGCCAGCTACCAATACTCCAAACAACTGTTGAACCCTGGGACGTTCTTTTAAAATAATTGCCCCCAACACCATTACTAGCACCGAGCTCATCCCGGCAAACAAACCAGCCGTAGCACCGGTAACATATTTTAGCCCCATCACCGCAAACAGTGGCGCCGCTACATACCCCATCAATCCAACCAATACTAACGCTCGAATCTCGTAAGTTTTAAAGTTCCACTTTACCTTCTGACGATGGATAAGATAGTAGGTTAGAACGGACAAAAACGAGACAACCTGAATACTTGCGATTAGCACCATCGGCGAAACCAGCCCCAATCCCAATTTGATAATGATTTTAGAAGCCGACCACAAAAAAGTAACAAACAAAGCCTGGACTAACCAAATGGATCGCGTAGACTTCATGTCGATCTCCTCCCCTCTAAGGCGCGAGCTAAGGTTACTTCATCAGCATATTCTAAATCACCACCCTGCGGCAAACCCGAAGCGATGCGAGTGACCTTAACTTTGGTAGATGCAATAATTTTTTGCACGTACATCGCCGTGGCCTCGCCTTCGACATTGTGATTAGTGGCGATAATCACCTCTGTAAAACCGTCGGCTTGGATTCGCTGGGGCAGATCGGCCAACTGTAAACTATCGGCGCTAATTCCATCCAGTGGAGATAATCTTCCGCCCAACACATGATATTTACCGTTAAAACTACGTGACCTCTCGATCGCCAATACATCTAACGGCTCTTCTACTACGCAGAGAGTCGTGCTATCGCGCTGTGGGTCAGCACAGATACTACATGGATTGCTATCGGACACATTGTGGCAAGCATCGCAATAAACCAGGCTGGATTTTAACTCTAATAACGCTTCCCCTAACGCCGTGACATCGTTCCCGGGGTTACGAATCAAATAAAAAGCTAGCCGGGAGGCCGTTTTGGGCCCAATCCCCGGCAACCGACTAAGTTCTGTAATCAGGCGTGATACCGATTTTGGTAGTGTGTACATCAAATAAAAATGTCTAACGACAAATTTCTAATGCTTAAATGAATCCCAATACCCAAATCCTGATAGCCTTAGACATTGGAGTTTGGTCATTATTTAGAAATTAGATATTGGGAATTAGAAATTGAGTTAAGTTACAGTCCCGGGATGCCTAAGCCCCCCATTACTTCTTTGGTCTTTTGGGCCGCCGATTGCTGGGCTCTTTTACTAGCCGCCGCAAAAGCTTGGGTTAAAAATTTAATTAAACTATCTTTTTCGGCTGGATCAAGCAAACTATCATCGATATCAATCGAAACAATTTTTTGTTCACCATCTACCACTACTTTTACCTTGCCACCTAGCTCAACCCCTTCAAACTGCAGTCCACGCAACTCTTGTTGCAACTTTTTAGCTTTGCCTTGCAACTCCCACATTTTTTTAGCTTTGTCGAACATGATTAATCCTCGCTTAAGATTACCTCTTTAACTATAATCGGTTTGGTTGGCTTGTCTTCTCTGGTCTTAACATTACCGATCTTATCGACGATGTCCATCCCTTCGACCACTCGACCAAACGGGGTATGTAGGCCGTCCAACCAATCGGTCGCCTCTTTGGTAATGATAAAGAACTGGCTTCCATTAGTGCCCTGGCCCTCTTGTTGACCAGCGTTAGCCATCGCCACAATCCCCCGTACCAGTTTAGGAGTATTTTTATTTATTTCATCATTAAAAGTGTAGCCCGGGCCACCAGAACCATCGTCAGCCGGATCATCGTTACGCGAGAGCGGATCGCCTGTTTGAATCATAAAATCTTTGATTACCCGATGAAATGTCACGTCGTTGTAAAATTGATTTTTTACCAACAACACAAAGTTCGCCACGGTTTTGGGAGCGGTATCGGTTAGCAGTTCAAATTTAATATCACCCTCACTGGTAACCAAGGTGGCAAATTTGGATTGAGCTAAGTCCTTTTTACTAATTTGGCCAAACGGTCCGCTGACATTGCGAATCGAAGCGCTCAAAACAATTGCCTTAGGAACCGCCACCACCAATATAAACACCAAAGCCACGGTTATCACTGGCCAGAGCAACTTTTTCCAAGGGAAAGCTACCGCGTACAACCGCCGCCGTTCCCGCCATTCCTTAAGGGCGGCCTTTTTCGCGGCTATTTTTTGTTCCTTGCGTAATCGTTGTCGCTTTGACATATGCTCTCCTATGCAGTCATTTTATCACGTTGACAGACGCCAAATTAGACCAACCAAAGAAAGGCCTCCCTCCTTAAAATTGGCCTCGACCTTATCTAAAAACCAGGCAACAAGGGCCGCGCCACTAAGTTAGTGCCCCACAGCACCACATACGGTCCAATCCACTGGATTATCATAATCGAAATTAGGATTACCGCCAGCTGGCGCCAAAAAGAATTAGTAAAATCACGCTGACGTACCGCTTCATCCCTAAAACTGTCGACAAATTTATCGCCGAATACCGTTTTAGCAAACTGTTCTGTTGCAGAAATCTTCATAGTTTAGAGCGTAGGATTAACCATGGTTTTAAACAATCTCTCCCAGAACCCAATCGGTTTAGGATCCGAGACCGGCGCCGGGGGTGCACTATCAACCGTCGTCCCAATTATACCCGCCGCAGTCATATACTGCAAAGTTGATTCAAAGGGGGTTCTGGCCGCTATATCGGGTAACGGCTCAAAGCCATTAATCGTCGAGATATCCTTAATCTCCAAGATCTCTCGGGTGCTAGCTAACCGCTTAGCCTCTACGGCTGCATACTCGTCTATTAGGTTCTGCTCGTTCCTGGCTTCAGCTGAAGTTCTGGGGGCAAGATAGATATTATCCAATGAGCCACTCCCCGAACCAGTCTGCCCATTGCCATCAATCTTAGTGGAATCAGTCGATGCGGAGGTATCGGGATTGACTACGGTCGGCACAGCTGTACTGCCAGTAACTACTAAGCTAATACTCTTGTTAACGGTGTAAACACTGGCATCTCGACCTTTGGCCGTTACCACAAAATCATATTGAGTAAGTGGAGTAGTAGCAGATGTGGTTAAAATTAAATCTGCCACCAGTGGCGGGATAGCCGAAGCCGGCGCAAACTTGGCCGTTACATTGCCCACCAACCCAGAGAGCGATAGGTCGACCTCGCTGGCATAACCGTTTAAAGGATTCACCGACACCCGATAGATCGCCGTGCCTCCCACCCGCACCGTGTGTAAAATCGGCTGAACCGTTACATCAAAGGTGGGGCTAACCACTGGGGTTGGGCTTGGTGCAACTACTAATGAGTTTACCCCCCAAGGGTTAGTGCCAGCCCTCTGAAATAATAAGTCTAACTGGCCGGCATTAACCACAACATCAAAGGTTAAGGTGTTCCATTGATTAACCTGAGTAATGGTGCTAAAACTCTTGGCATTAACCGTCACCTTAGTAGAAAAAGCGCTGTTTAAACTCCCACTGACCAAGCTTAAGCGATAGTTACCGTTATCTAAACCAGTGATACGGAAGCTGGCCGGATCCACCCCATTGTTTCCATCGCGATTTAATTTGTTACTAACCGCGGCACCACTACTAAATACCATCGCTTCATCTACCCACCCGTACTCTAAGCCGGAAGCAGATATCGGATACATCGAAGCTCCGCCATCTACCGCCAAATAATTGGATTCTAACGCCGAGCCGTCACCAAAATCAAATTGACAGGAATTACCTCCCGCCAAACTTAAACCCACTAAGATCAATAACAAGATGCCCAGCGACACGGCTAAGCGCAGCTCGCTTTTAATAAAACTAACAAATGAGTGAAAGAGGTTTGGCATAGATAGGGGCTTACCTCTTAATTATACCGTCTGTGCCTCTTCTGGGGTAAGTTCGGCTGTCGCCTCGATCGTTCGTGCGGTTTCCAACGATCTAAACACCATCGTTTCGGGCTGGAAGTAGAGCTCTGTTTGCCCCACCGGACCATTACGATGTTTGGCAATCATTACATCGGCGATGTTGGCTCTATCAGAATCCTTTTCGTAGTAATCCTCTCGATAGATAAACATCACCACATCCGCATCCTGCTCAATCGACCCAGACTCTCTTAAATCCGAAAGCTGCGGAACTTTTTTGGGCCGTTGCTCTACCGCCCGTGAGAGTTGGGATACAGCTATCACTGGCACATCCAATTCACGGGCAAGCCCCTTAAGACTTCTGGAAATCTCGGAAATCTCTTGCACTCGATTATCGGAGTGACTTCGACCCTCCATCAACTGCAGATAATCTATAATAAGCAAATCTAAACCTTTTTCCATCTGTAGTCGACGAGCCTTTGTCCGCATCTCCATTACATTCATACCCGGAGAATCATCAATGTAAATCGATAGTTCTGATAGCACGCTCATCGCATCATTAATCCGAGAAAAATCTTCTTCTCGTAGATTACCAGTTCTAAGCCGCCACGAATCGATGCCGGATTGCGCGCTAATCAATCGCTCAGTTACTTGCTGGGCTGACATCTCTAAATGGAACATCCCCACCGAGAAGCCGGCTAAAGCCGCATTTAGCGCAAAGTTTAACACCAAACTAGTTTTACCGATACTGGGCCGAGCCGCCACCACTACCAAATCCGATTTCTGAAAACCGGCCAAGAGATTATCTAGCGCCCGATACCCAGTAGGAATACCCCTCAACTCCCCTCGGTGCTCGTGTAGCTTATCAATCCGCTCAAAAGCCGAGCTTAAAGTGTCCTTAACCGATACAAACCCGCTTTTAAGATACCGTTGTGAAACTGCGAATAAAGTCTGTTCGGCTTTATCTAACACATCGTCCACTTCGCTACCCTGGTCTCGACTTAATACCGAGATACTGTTAGCGGCGGCGATTAGTCTTCTGAGGGTGGCCTTGCTGGAAATAATTTCGGCATAACGCGTTACATTGGCGCTACTAGGCAAACTACTAGCCAGTTCAGCCAGATAGCTGGCGCCCCCAATCCCTTCTAGCTGTTGTCGATCTTTCAAAACGTCCGTTAAAGTAACCACATCAATCGGCCGCCTTTTCTCGTAAAGCGCCAACATCGCTTCGAAAATCAGCCGGTGTCGGTCCTCATAAAAATCATCGGGACGCAAAATATCCGCCACTTTAATCATGGCATCCTTATCCAACAACAACGATCCTAACAACGATTTCTCCGCCTCTAAGTTCTGAGGCGGGATAATTGTGCTGGTCGCGCTAACTGATTGAGTTCTAGTAGCCATAATCAAAAAGGGCCTTACATTATATCAAACACGTTCCCGACTGCGGCTACCGCTCCCGATTCTCGGACTACTCGATACTCTACCGCCATATCGGACACACCCAGTTCAGCCAAACCAGCCAAGACCACCTGATGGTTAGTGGATTTGCTCATCACTTGCTTAAGAAAATCACTGGGTAGTTCAACCACTAATTTTCCGTTGTCAATTACTGCGGAACTACTTTTTAGTAGCGCGCCGGTAGCCGGATTAGTTACCTCTAGTCGGTCACACAACTGTGGCCAGAATTCGGCAATGTTTTTTGTGCTTGATTTTGGCGGATTGGCCGTTACAATAGTTGACTTAGCGGTAATCGAAGCCGGACGAGACGGTGCTGACTTAGCGGTTACTTCAGCCGGGGTCGTTGCACATTTAAGTACTGCCATCTCCAAAGCCAGCTGTGGCAAGTGTGATAGTTTGTAGGTGTTGACCGACTCCACCAATCGCTGTAGCCAATTAACCAGCTGGTTAACACTTACTGTGCTAACCTGTTCTGTCATAACCTTTTTATCGTCGGCCGAGCGATCGATTAAACTAATGTTTCCCAATTTAACCATCAGTAGCTCCCTTAGATGATTCATCCATTGTTTGGCTAATTGATTTAAATCGTAGCCCTTAAAATAGACATCACTAATTAAATCGATACCAACAACTACTTGCCCGTCAATCACTGCCTGAGTTAGGTGCTGAATCACACTGCTATCTACTACACCTAACAGTTTAGCCAACTCGCCCCGATCAATCTTGCTTTCACCAAAACCTGCCGCCTGGTCCAGCATACTAAGAGCATCCCGCAAGCTTCCTTCCGCATTTTCGGTAATCAGTTCGATCCCCGCCTGGGTAATCTCAATCCCCTCCTGTTGGGTCACTTTTTTTAACTGCTCGGTTACTTCGACCCGAGACAGATAGTGAAAATCAAAATACTGGCACCGAGAGATTACCGTCGGCAACAGTTTGTGTACTTCAGTGGTAGCCAACACAAAGATTACATGAGCCGGTGGTTCTTCTAAGGTTTTGAGCAGGGCGTTAAATGCGTTTTTAGAGAGCATGTGGACCTCGTCGATGATATATACCTTGTATCTGCCCAGCGAAGGCACCAGGTTAACCTTTTCGATTAGATCGCGAACATCATCAACCGATGTATGTGAAGCGGCATCAATCTCAATTAGATCGACAAAATTGCCTCGGTCAAATGCGATACAGTTAGCGCATTTACCACATGGTTCACCCGGCACACTCTTTTTAATATTATCGCCGCCCTCCGTAGCTCCACTATGCAGTGGAGCGAAGGATGGGTTGTTTGCTTCGCAGTTAACAGCTTTGGCCAACAATCGGGCCAACGATGTCTTGCCGGTGCCACGAGGACCTGCAAATAAATAAGCGTGAGCAATCCGATCGTTAACTACCGCGTTAATCACTGTCTGCTTAATGTGCAGTTGACCGACAAAATCCGCAAATTTTTGCGGACGCCACTTTCTATATAAAGCCCCACCCTTTGGCATAATTTCTCCTAAGTCGCACCTATCATAATACCACAGACTCCCCGGCCAACCACCTCAACCGTTGAGTAATTTTTCGCCCGCTCACATGTGCCAGATACCCCAAATATGATGGCATCGCTTTGACTACAGTGCCCAAATTGCCCACCGTCATCTCCCGCGAAATCCTCCCACATATTCGTTTGACTGTTTTCCTCCTCGGCAGGTTGTAGTGGGGCAGAGCGTTGTATCCTATAAAATCTATACCCCAAGAGAGTTTGCGTAAGATGAGCTTGTCGGGGTGGAGCTGCAACTTCAGCTCGGATTTCAGAAAATGAGCTATCTCCACAAAATATCCCATCAACTCACCGGGACCGTCTGCTAACAATGTAAAATCATCGGCATAACGGAGATAGCGCTTAGCTCGAAGCCGATGCTTAGCAAACTTGTCCAACGGATCGAGATAAACATTGGCGAATAACTGGGATGTCAGATTCCCCAACGGCATCCCTGTGCCACCCGTCTTGTCATTCCCGCTTAGGCGGGAATCCAGGCAACCGAAGCTACCAATGATATTTTCCAATAGCCCCAATAATCGCTCATCAGCAATACGGGTTTGCAACAATTCCATCAGCACCTTGTGGTCTACACTATCGAAAAACTTACGAATGTCTAACTCCAACGCCCAACAGGGGCTGGTATAGTTTTTACTCACCTTCCGAGCCATCTCTGCCAGTCGGAAAAATCCTTTGTGCGTTCCCTTGTTCTTCCGGCAAGAATAGCTGTCAAATATAAAGGTTTTATCAAAAGCCGAATGCAGGATACGATAGATGGCATGGTGAAGCAGTCGGTCATGGACAGACGCCTTACTGATCAGTCGGGGCTTGGGGTCGGAGATGCGGAACTGTTGGTAACCACCATGGCGATACGTACCATCTACCAGCTCTTCGTGCAGGGCAAATATGTTATCTTCAAGATGGAGTTCAAACGCTTGGACATCCGACTTACTCCGTTTCCCTTTCAGAAACTCCGTCCAGGCTAAGAACAAATTCTCTAACGAAATAATCTCTGCAAAGACACCATCATGGAAAATAACTTTCCCATTAAGCCCCCCCTACGGATTTGGAGAAATCCCGATTGTATTGAGATTGTATGAGTTCTACCGGCTTTTGCATGATGCCATTCAAAAATTTCCCAAGTCAGAGAAATATTCTCTCGGTCAGACGCTTCAGAATACGACTCTCGCCCTGCTACGATCGATTATAATTGCTACCCGATCAGACAAAATGACTCGAAGAGATTATTTGGTTGCCGGTAATGCCGACCTAGATGTTTTAAAACTGCTTATCCGCCTAGCGGTCAACACTCAATCGCTGGATCAGAAAAAATATCTTCTACTGGAAACCCAGCTCCAAGAAATTGGTCGGATGCTAGGCGGATGGCTCCGCAGTTTAGAAAATTAGCTACTCCGAGGAAGGCCACCACCGTACCATAGTTGTCGTTCGGATTGTCAGCATTCCTGTTGTCGAACTTCAGCTGATCGTCGTTGAAATAGAAGTACACAGAGTTCGTCCAGTTGCCATCGGCGTTCCAGTGTTGCCTCTTCACTATCCAGGTCACTGCGAGCTAAAGGTGATAGCTTCGCTGTATTTTATGTGGGGAGTTACCCTCAATCTTATGAGAGGCAAGGAGTGTCTAATTCTCAAGTCGGCCCTCTCGGGTGGAATAAATTCTACCAGACTCCGGCCGGGTGCTTGTGACACAATTTCGGCGGACTAAATCCGTAAACTTAGCCACACTGCCTACTTTCACATCTATTTTACAATAAAAAATGCGGCGGGTAGAAACACCCGCCGCCTTGAAAGCGAACGCAAAGTTCGAAAATTGCAAAGGACCAATCCCCAAGTTGCTACACTCCGAGGAAGGCCACCACCGTACCACAGTCGTCGTCCGGATAGCCAGCACGCCTGTCGTCGAACACCAGCTGACCGTCGTCGAAAGCGAAGTACACAGAGTCCGTCCAGTCGCCATCGGCGCTCCAGTCCCACTCATCTCCCGAGCAATCAACGAAGAGTTGCCCATAAGCGGTAAGCCGGTCCGGCATGGTCAGTAGCAGGCAAGCCACTTGAGCGGTGATCAGCGGAAGCTGATTATTGTTCAGCGCTTCGAAGCGAGCATTGCGGGGACTGAAGCCAGCGTAGAGATCGCCGAAATTGAAGGACAGCACTAGCACATCACCGGGGGTCTCGGCCTCCAGCTTCTTTAGCTGCTCCCGGACATCTTCCATAATGCGGATGTGCTGCTCGTCCATCTGACCCGCTCGGTAGTTATAGAAAGAGCGGCTCGCGGCAATCAGTTCGAACAGTTTCTCACACATCGCGCCATAGCCCTTGCCATAAGGATCAGTGATATTCCAGAGCTCAGCCAAATAGGCAAGCTTAGGAATTACCGCCAATCCGTCAGCCAACTTCTGTGCCTTGACCTTGGCTACTAACGCATCAACCTGCGACAGATCGATCCGCTTAAATAGCTTGATCAAGCGAGCCTTTTGCTCCTCGATAGTGGCCGATTTCCACCCCTTAGGGTAGAACCAGGCCCGCTTGACCCGTTCATCAATGTACGGGTTGGTCGGAATCAGTGCCTCGAACAGGGCGACGAACTTCTGCTTGAAGTCACTTACCCAGTTCGTGTCACTGATCATCCTCTGGACCATAGCAAAACCAAATCGGTTCAGTACGGTCTTCAAGGCATCAATTACAAACGAGCCGATCTGCCGGGCTTGCCCAACAGTCATCAAAGTTGACCTCGACATCTGAAGTCTCCTTTTTAACCAACCTCTGCGAGGCATTCCGGTTTACCGGAACTTACGGGTTAGACCGCCTCCTCAGCGTTGGGTTAGCACAGCCGCTAACGCTACCAATGTAGCACAAAACTCGCTCCCAGCCAAGATTTTCCCGCTCCCAAACCTGATTTTATTCTACCCTCTTCTCTATCCCGCCCTCCAGATTAGAGCGCTTTTACGCCATTGGAGCCCGAGTGTCCCTGTCTTTCTTACCCCATTGAGCAAATTGCGTTATCCGGCAGTAAAACTGCCGTTTGGCGCGATCGTTGTCTGAGGCCAGCTACATGGGTAGATGGCCGAGTTCGATCGATATAAGCCAAGTAAGGCAGTTTTGGTAGCCGGATAGCAATTTGTGATTGGGTCCGCCTTTGGGCGCCACCCGTTTGGCGGGGCAAATGGGTGGCAAAAGTAAATTAAGAAAAAATTTTATGTTTCTTTCTGGGTCCCCGTCTTCACGGGGATGACAGAAAAAATGGATTCCTGCCTTCGCAGGAATGACAAGTTGGGGTTCTAGGTCCCCGGGTCAAGCCCAAGGACAAGGGAGCAAGGTCCGCCAGCTGGCGGAGGCGCAATTACTTGTAGTAAACCCGATCGTCTATCCTCAAATCCACATATTCTCGGGGAGGGGTTTTGGTGGTTCTTAAGACCTTTACCAGATTATTTAGCTGGGTTTCGACACTCCTGGTGGTATCGAGAATAATCTTCCAGCCATCCGAGGTAACCACCTCTATTTCGTAAGTAGTTTCTGGAATCAGCACTCTCCGCGCAGCTAAGTTGGTTTTGCGAGGAAGATTGGCAGAGACAGCAGTTACAAACTCGATGAATCCAGTAGCCACAATCTTCTGATTTAAATTGACCGGCACATTTTTTAGGTCCTCCACCACAATCAGTGGGCTATCAGCCTTGGCGATGTCGTAAACCACTCCCAGACGATTAACCATAAACCGCTCATTGTTTGATTGCCAGATAATGGTGGTCTCGTGTTCATCAATTACCACTGATAACGTTCGGTTAATCAGATTTTTTCGAAAATGCGCTTCCCTAATCTGCGGTATGGCCAAAATCTGATGCCTAGCCCTACCATCCATGAACAGCAATGCGTTCACCGGCTTAAACCCATCCTTAAATACAGCTTTTTGGATCTCCTCATCTTCCACTAAGTGGTTGCCCTGAATATCAAACTTGGTCAAAACCAACAGCGATGTACCAAACAATACATAGATTAGCATCGCCAAAACCACCCCTATCCCCACCTTGGTTAACGGCGTAGCTACTACTCGTAACGACCTAGGTTTAAATTTGGGCTGCCAGACTAATCTTTTAAGCCGTTTTTGGCTAGGACGCATAACCTGTGGTCGGGTAGTATAAAAAACCACCTTGCTTCGATTATTAACCGAAGTTGGTTTTTTTCTCTTCGAGATAAAATCAAATGCAAACCCCCGTTTCATCCCGTTAGAGATAGGTAACCTAGCGCTACCTTTAGACCATTAGTGATATAGACATCAATCATCATTAATTTAAGTTTACCCCGCTTATTGGGTTACCGTTAGGTAATCTCTAACGGGATTCATTTTTTATTTAGCTAATTCATTTTTAAACTGATGAATCCAATCGCTGTTTTTGCCAGCTCCCAACGAAATCACTACATCACCACTTTGTAATTTGTCTTTAATATATGTGCTAATGGCTACAAAGTCCGGCAAGACCACTGCCTTGTTGGGAATTGATGTATTAATCGCATCGGCTAATTTTTCGGAACTGACCGCTCGCTTGTCGGCATCGCTATCACCCACCGCATAGATGGGAGCTAACATCACCACGTCAGCCGTTTTTAAGCTGTCGACAAAATCGTCGAACAGCAATCGAGTCCGACTGTGTTGGTGTGGCTGAAACACCACCCAAAGTCGTCGTTCTGGAAAATAAGACCGAGCCGCAGATAGTAATGCTCTGATTTCAGTCGGGTGATGAGCATAATCATCCACCAGGGTAATACCTTTAATCGTCCCCAAAATCTCAAATCTTCGAGCGGCACCGTTAAAATCTGCTAACACCTCACGGATTACTTGATCGGCTACCCCCAAATGGCGCGCCACCGCCGTAGCCGCCAATGCATTAAGCACCAGGTGGTTACCTGGCAGTGGCAGTTTAAAGCTTTGTTTATCTACTTTAAACTCGGAGCGTCCATCAACGACCTTAACGTCAGTGGCTATTAAATCATTACTATCATTAAATCCGTAAGTAACTACTTTGGCCTTAGCCAACGACAATATCTCCTTTAAATTTTTATCGTCGCCGCAAGCCACCACTAAACCGTCTGTCGGAACTAACCCAATAAACTGGCCAAAGGCTTGTTTTAGATCAGACAAGTCTCGATAGTAATCCAGATGATCAGAATCAATATTAGTTACAATGGCTATTTTTGGCGGCATGTCTAAAAACGAGCGGTCATATTCGCATGCTTCTACTATCATATAGGGACCTGCGCCAAAGACGCCGCAGCCACCGATCGACTTGACCTCTGCTCCAATCAACGCCGATGGATTTAATTGGCCAGCCCGCAACATGGCAGTAAGCAGAGCAGTGGTGGTGGTTTTACCATGAGTGCCTGCAACGGTGATGCCAATTTTATCTGCCATCAACTTTCCCACAAATACAGATCGTTTAGTAACCGGGATACCTAATTCTATGGCCTTGGCCACTTCTGGATTGGCGATTTTTGGGGCTCCCCCACGAGTGATGGCTGAAGTGTAGATTAGTTCGTTAATATTACCCGGCAGATTGTCCGCCGAATGTGGTCCCACAAATACTTTAGCGCCTTTTCCCTCTAATCTATTCCGGCCACTAAAATCTATATTATTGGAACCGGTCACCGTGTGACCCATACCCAATAACACATCGGCGATAGCTTGCATGCCAATACCACCGATACCTACCAAAAAAAAGTGTCTGACGGCTAACTTTTCCACTCCTACAGTATACCCCGTTAGAAATTGCCCGAAAAGTTTACCAAATTCAACAAAACCAAGCGGAGCATCGTTCGCTTATCTGAACCCAAAGAGAAGCCACCCCCTTTGTCAGATTTTTAAGAGGGTACGGCCAACTCTACTACTTAGCTCTCTCTCTCTGATTTCGTGGATAATCAGCTTCTTACCCTGATGCTCGGCCTTGTCCTCCACCAACTCCCCCCGGACTTCCAGCCGGGTATCTTTGTCGGTAAATTCGGCGATGCGTGATTTTATTCCAGGGTCGGCGATATAGTCTATCTTGTACGGCATCAAGCCAAACTCCGTGCCATCTTCGCTCACAAAATAATCATCGTAGGCACTGTCATCGGGTGCGGATTTTATCGCACCGAAATAAGTTAAAAAGCCATCGTCGCCGGGATTACCGTTGATTGTGACCATAAAGTTATTAGCCACCTCCGATTTATCCCACGGTCTGCGATACTCCATCACAATATGCGAGCGCTCATCTTTTAGCACTTTAAACGTCCAGATCTCCTCGCCACCGGCGCCCACCACTCCCTCGGAATATTTGGTAGAAACTTTATAATCCTCTTTAACCTTTTCTAATACTCCCGAAGTTAGATCGACTAACTCCCATTTATAACCGGTGGTCTGATTAGAAGGCAACACTATCTGAAAACTATTTCCTTCGGTGATGTTGTGGTTTTGTTTATTGTCAACCATAGTTATCTGCTGTAGCTTGGGGCCACCGCAACCAGCCAATATTAATATTGGTAACAACCAAATAAATTTTTTCATAGCACGTCTCCTTTGTTTATGTTCAGCTTTAATTATAGACTAAATCGACAAAAAACTGCCCCCACCCTACCAGAAATCCCCTCCCGATTAATTCGTTTGCCCCTCGTCTCTCGAGGTGTTAGGATAGGGCGTCATGAGGTCTGGATGTCTCGAGCGAAGTCGAGAGGCAAAATCAAACCGACCTTGAAAAGGAGTACAACCCATGTCCGCACGAAACTTGATGATGCCGGGACACCCCCGGTATCAGCCCAAGACGCTTATCCCCTACTTTGGTTACGATAACTACGCTCACTGGCTACTGGTGATCGAGATCGCGATCTTCCGAATCGCCTGCCGAATGGGGCTATTCACCGCCCAACAGGGTCAACTACAACTACTAAGCAGTAAGGTCGAACAACAGCTACTCAACAACGTCACCACCACCGAGATGGATCGGCTGGAGTTCGGTGATGAAGACGCCGGCATCAAGGGAACCCATCACGACATCGAAGCCCTAAAGCGCGCCAGCGAGCGATATCTGCCCAGGGCACTTTGGTCCCTCTTCCACTTCGGCGCAACCAGCTGGGACATCGTGGCAACCGCCATTTCTCTTATGCTGTTGCTATCGTATCGCGCAGTGATTAGGCCGCTGATTATTAAGTGGGGTAACTCACTAGCCGATCGTACCGAACACTACGCCGAAACAGTAATGCTCGGCCGAACGCATGGGCAACCGGCCAATCCCATCACCGTAGGGCACTGGCTGGCCTACCCACTCGGGCGACTGATTGATATCCTAGCGCACCTAGATCAGTTTGCCTCCGAGCTAACCGGCAAATACTCCGGCCCGGTCGGCGCTAGCAATGCGCTGGTGGCCTTCGGCCGGGGAGATGCCCGCGCTATCGAAGAAGAGCTACTCAGGGAATTGGGTCTGGCTCAACCGCTAGTCTCCACCCAGATTACCCCACCCGAGTCTTGGTCACGGTATCTACATGAGCTGGTACAGCTAACCGGCGTGATGGCGCAACTAGCTATCGATGTCCGCCTGCTCTACATTCCAGAGATTGGCGAAGTGGGGGTAGCAACTCTCGGCTTCGATCCGGCGACGACTACCGGCTCTTCGACTATGAGCCACAAGCGTAACCCGATCGACCCGGAGAACGTCTGCGGCATGCACATCATCGCCAACTCTCAGCTAAATCTAGTTGGCTCACTCGCTACCAGCTGGCTACAACGAGACCTGGTTGGCAGTAGCGTCTCCCGTTACCTGCCAATCATCCCAATCTGCGCTACGTACGCGCTGCAGAAGATCCTCAAGGTTACCGGGGCGTTGGACATCAACGCTCAGAGAGCACGACAAAACCTAACCGATCAGGGCGACTTAATTCTATCCGAACTGCTACAGCTAGCGCTGAAGCATTATGGCTATAGTGGCAATGCTCATCAGCTGGTCAATAAGCTGGTCAGTGAAGCTCAGAAGACCGGCGTCAGTTTGATGGAAACAACCGAGCGCATCCTGCGCGAGAACAAGGCTGACCTGCTTGGCCCTAACCTCGAACTGAGCGATTTGGAGATCCCGTGGCTTCGCCTCATCAGCGACGAAGATGGCCTCGGCCTTAACTCACTTATGAGAGAGCCGCGCCGTTACATCGGCCTATCTGCCCAAAATGCTCATCGAGTTGCGCAACTGTGGAGAGAGCAGACAGCCGTCTAGGCTCCTCCCGCATCTCAGACAACAACGGCACCGCTATGCGGTGCCGATTTTTTATATCTTTTTGAAAATAACTAACCAGCTATCATTTCGCGTAACTGCTTAATTACTTCAACATTCTCTTCGTTCTGTTCCGGCCCAAATATCTCTTCTCGTAAATCTAGATACAGCCCTGCCCAAAGTTTGAACGAAGGCGATTGTTCCAAATCATCTTGTTTGTCGGACAAACTTTTTAGCCCTATCTGCAAATCTTCTCCTTCCGCCACCAAATGATTCAAGCCCCCCTCATCCAGCTGACTTCCTAACAAAATGGCATAAACAAAATTATTCCCATTGTTGTGCTTTCGCGCATTCTCTCTCGCCAACCTCTTCTGCTCATCAGGATCATCAATGGTTTGCCCTATCAGCCTCTTCCCTGTACCGTATACTCGACTCTCGATCGATTGGCAGTAATTTTTTATTACATCATATGATGAACCGTTGTTCCTTAAATTATCCTGTACCTCTCGTAAAAGATCTCGATCTAGCTCAAATAAGCTACGGATCTCCGCCGGCGGCTGATACGACTCTGACATGGCATGTGGCTCCATTCGTTCCATCTCTCATTATACCACAAAAATATATTTTCGTCAATTAAAAAACAGGCAACCAGCAGATAAAACCTGGCTCCCCTACTATATAATACCTACTTCTTGCCCGTCGGATACTCGTGGGCTTCGACCACCTGTTCAACCGAGTAGCGATATTTGCAAAAATCACAGTCCGGATCGGGGTCTGGGATATCATCTCCCACCAGACACTCCTTCATTCCCAGAATGGTTGCATCTATCCAATCTGTCTTGCCGACATAGGGAATTAATTTAATATCAAACTCTAACTTGGCATCAAAAGCTTCTGCGTCGCGTTTACCATTGCAGTAAACAAAGTAAGCGGTATCAGAAACTTTAAATCCGTTCTGACGAAACAGCCATTGATAGATCTCTACTTGCCTTTTATAGCCATCCTGCCAAGCGGCATCCAAGCTTACCTCGGCATCTTTGCTGGTGGCTTTGTAATCTACAATTATCAATTCTCCCGCTGGGTTAACCCAAACATCGTCGATTCCGCCATAGATTAACAGATTGGTTGCCGGATGCAAATACCGAACTCCTACATAAGCATTGCGCCAAGTCTCCAAATCTTCGTGTTGGTACGGCACTGCATCCAAACCGTAAGCCTTCATTAAAGGGTGAGAAGTGCCATCTGCCCGATGTACATCGAATTCTTTTTTTAACAACAAGTCCACCGCCGAGTTGAGACTAAACGGATAACCCGGTGGCTGACCCACGCCCAGACGCCGATCAATATAAAAACACCGAGGACATTTAATAAAGTTATCGATCTTGCTCCGGCTTAATTTGTAGGGTTCGGAAGAAGTAGGATCAAACAGATCGCGTCCCCGCTTCCCTCGATAATATTCAGACATAACAACAATTTAATGCTTATCAATCATACCATATCAGATACCCGAGCTTTTTCCAGATCGGTTATCGACTTAATCTCATCTAATTTAATTGCCTGGATAACCGAAAATTCTCCAATCCGAACTCGGCACAAGTTAGATAAGTAAGCCCCGACACCCAGCTCTTTCCCAATATCATGGGCTAGCGATCTAATATATGTCCCGGGCGAAACCCTGGTCGTAAACTCAACCCGGGGATACCGATAATCGATTAGCTCAATGTCATAAACTTCAACCGGGCTGGGCTTTAGCTCCACCGCTTCGCCCTGCCGCGCTAATTTGTGAGCGCTTTGCCCACCGATTTTTTTAGCCGAAAAAATCGGCGGCAACTGCTCGGTTTGACCGATAAATGTTTTTAAAACATTTTTTATCTCGCTATCGCTCGGTTCTCGATCGGAGACAGCTGTTAGTTCTCCCTCACTATCATAGGTACTGCTATCCTTGCCTAAGGTAATTTCGGCCCGATAAACTTTATCTAAGCTCTTAAATTTATCAACCTGTTTAGTAAACTCCCTGGTTACAGCCAAAACCAACAAGCCCGAAGCCAGGGGATCTAATGTGCCAGCATGACCAATCGTTCGTTCACCAGTTACTCGACGCAAAACATCTACCACATCATGCGAGGTGGGTCCGACCGGCTTATCAATCAGAAAGAAACCGCTTATAGACACTTGGTTTGCGTATCTGTAGCTTCGGTTAATTCTCCAAACTGTCCGCTCATCTCGTTGTAGCGATTATCGGTTACTGCCGCGGCAACCGTATCGGTCTGCACCGTTATCTGAATAGTGTGAGCAGTTTTTACCCCGTCTAGAGCCTCATTAACCCGATTACCATAGCCGCCATTGCGAGAATCGAAAGTAAACTCGTACAGCATCGCACCCACACACTTGTTAGCGCTGACCGACTGCATAAACTGAAGATTTTCGCCGTCAAATTTATAGGTCGGCGCGTTATCGGTTATCCATCTCTCCGCTATCCCCCGTCCGCCGATCTGCTGGTTTACCGTATCACTCGAGTCAGTTGAGGTGGCATCGGGCACTACCGAACCATCGCCCGGCTGAGTAACTAGCCTCAGGCCACAACCACCAGCTCCAACCAATAAGATTAGCGAAGCGATAATAATAATTGATTGACTAGCTTTGCTCATTTCTCAATTTAGTATTTAATTACTAAAAATTGATTTAATATTTCCCCGTTTTAATTATTTTGTAACGATCTTGCCAGAAACCACCAATGCCAATCATCATCAATATGAGACAGACCAGCCAGCCAATAAGCGGAACTATCCCTACCAGCCCAAACAAGATTGCGCCGACTATTAATGCGCCCAACTGTCTGCCGATAGTTTTATCGAACTTTCTAACTAGCCAACTCCCAATTAATATGGCGGCCGCAAAATAACCAAACATCAGCAATAAGCCATAAACCAGGCCGACGGCAATAGTCAGATGAATTCCGATCAGTGTTATGGTTAATACCAACATTAGTACCGGTATGCCCAGAGCTACTACTAACCCTTGCCAGAAAGCCTTCCAATAATCTTTTTTAATTGCCACGGTAATCCGCGGCAATAGTTTGGGCATCAACCAAATGATTACCGCTCCCATCAGCAAAATCGAGACCAACTTCCACAGCAAAAACCCAGCACCAAGGGCTGGTATCATCCATAACATCACTCCCAACATCGGCGGCAACGGAGTGTGTGTAGTTTTTTGGGGATGATAAGTAACCGTCTTAGCATATTTGGCAAACTCCGGATTTTCTTTAGGCGCCCAATAACTTAGCTCGCCGCCAATCTTGGTCCCGGGCAGGATAGAGATATAGTTGTCGGTTTTTATCTCAACGTCGCCATCGATACTAGCGTTAAGGGTTACCGCTCCTCCAGCTATCCGGGCATTACCATAAATCTTGCCGCCGACCATTGCCGTAGCGGCGCCAATAATTAAATCACCCCTAATCACCGCTTTTTCACTGGTCGTTAAGGTGCGGGCCCCAACTATTACATCATCATCTACTGTGGTATTAATAACTACCTCACCAGCTCCGATTCGAACGTCACCAGCTACCCGATTGTTAACCCATACCGTGTTGGCTCCCACCCACAGATCACCCTCCACTTGGCCATTTATCTGAGCAGTGTTGGCCCCGATTAACAAATCACCATCGATAGCGGCATCAACCATGGCCGTATTGGCGCCAATATAGGTATCATCAGTCAGCGCCGCCCTAATCGTAATCGGTTGACCCGTATCACTAGCCATAAAATTGGGCGCCGCCCAGGCTGGGTTCGCCAAACCCACGGTAGTAAGCGCCACGAACATCAATATAAAAATTTTCTTTATCATCACCCTAAATTTATTTTTTATATCTTTAACTATTATACGCCCCTGGCCGCGTCCGCGGTAGCGGGCAGGCAAAATAAAAAAACCCGCCGATGAGGGCTATGACCTCAGAGGTCGGCGGGCAGGGGGGAGAAAGGCATCAACAAGAAGTAACGCGGCCGGGGTGTTGTGAGGGCCCCGGCCTTGGGAGGAACTGTCGTGAAGAAGGTTTGGGTGGGCGCTAACTCCAGCACACGTTGGCGACACATCTCAAAAACCCTCTTACACGTCGGGTAAGCAAATGGGTAGATGGGAACCAGCTAACTTGTCCCGTTTAACAGGGAGGCACGCGCTGTGGCTCAGCTGGTTCCCATCCGGGGCGGAAAATAATCTGGAGTGTTCTGATGTGGTAAGTGGAAACCAACCGGCTAAGAGCACAACAAAGGGTGGGGTGGAGATGACCAGTTGTAGACTGCCCAAACAGATTAACCGTTCTTAATCGGCACCTGGTGGCCAATGGCGGCTGGCAGTAAGCCACCAAGGAATGGACCGCTACACCAACACGCTCGGAGTCACCTGCAACAGGAAACTCCTCGATTCATCGCGGCCTCACATCGAAATCGCATGCTCTCAACTAAATCTTCACCCTCAGAGAGCCGGATGCAAAAGGGTTAAGCTGGTTTTGGGGTTGTCAATGTGCGCACAACCCGTAACGATCTTATTATACCCTAGCCAAAGCGGGTTCTTCTGGCTTGATAACCTCCTCGTATTTTAAGGCTCTGATCAGCCGAGTAACTCCGATTCCTGTCCCAAATCGCGGCCTCATCGCCAGAGATAGATAGTTTTCTAATTCTCGCTCAACCCTCTCCCGACCAAATAACCCAAACAGCTTACCAGCATATTCGCCATCGCTAATGTGATAAAAGTTATACCGCATCTCATTAGCGTTACAACTGCGCTCTGCCCCACCGAAAGTTTCCATCCCATGAAGAATAACATCCACCTTGGAAAACAGGTCATTCCCTTGATGTTTCATGTTCCAAAACGGATGAGTAGAAAAGGGGAAATTTTTTAAAAATACTACCGGCGCAAAATCTTTTGACATCAGCAATTCCTGCTCTGCCTCTATCTCTTCTACCCCATAGTGATCAGCTATATCAGAATAGTTCATCTCCAGCATCGGGCTTTTAAAGCCCAGATAAGCCAAAAGTTCTCGCTCTAATCGCATTAGATCTTGCATATCGCCAAAGCTCTCAAATTCGAACATCGGAAAAATCTTATCGTGCCGACCTTCGATTGGATGCTGTTCGTCTCGATAGCTAGTAGAGATACAAAAAACGCCCGGAACTTCCGGGTGTTTCAACAACTCATATTCTAGCCACATCTGACCAGTTTGTGGCAACGGCCAACGTGTGCCTCCAAACTCAAATTGAGAAATAGTGGTAGGGTCCTCACAGGCGGCCAAAATAGATAATCGCGCTTGAACTGGCACCTCCACAAATCCTCGACCGACAAAAAATTCTCTTAACTTATTTACTGTCCAATTGTACTCATAAATATCAATTAGCTTAATCATAGAATCTCCTTTCCCATAATTATTCTGGGTGAGTAAAACTTTTATTTGATTGTCCGCATTGATACTGTTTATCAATGGGCAAAAAAATAGACTCTTGCGAGTCCATTGGGGCTACTTATCAAAGAGCAGCCAGTTAGCTAATAAATTCTTAGCTAATTTTACCAGTTGATGATTTTACGTCAACATACAAACTATACACTCTGGGAGCTTCTATTTATTTAGTAACCAAAAAATATAGGCCAAATAAGTAGCAAATGCTACCCAGGCCGCATACAGCCACAATAAGATCGACGACCAGCGCGCTTTTCGCCACATCATTACGATTAGCCAAATCACCGTCGCCTCTAAAAACAACATCTCAATAATTGCGCTACCCGTCCACTGCTTAAAGAAAAATAGATAACTCCAACCAACGTTTAATAATCCGTTGATAATAAACAGCCAGTTCACCATCCAGAAATTTTTGGGACGCTGTTTTTGGTTAAACCACAGCAAGAACGAAATAGTGGCAAACAGATAAATAATCGTCCACATCAGCCCGATAAAGGCACCGGTTGGAGCTATGCCTGGTAGGTTTGAACTAAAATACCACGGCAGACCAATGTTGGTTAAGTAACTACCAGCCCAAGCCACCCCAATCGCCCCTAGCGGAATCAAAATATAGTTTATTCTCATATATTTATTCTACCCTAACCAATTCGATAGTTGGTATATAGCCACTCCAAACGCCACCGAAACATTTAGCGATTTACGTTGGCCTCTCATCGGAATCTCGATTATCACATCAGAAATAATTCGGAGTGGCTGGCTCACTCCCCTGACTTCGTTGCCAATAATCAACGCGATTTTAGATTTAGTTGGCTTAAACTTGCGATAATCCACCGCTCGCCCATCCTGCTCTAACGCTACAATCAAATACCCGCTCTTCTTCAAATCGCGAATTAAATCACCCACTCGCTTAATTTTTACCCACTGCAACCTTTTTTCTGAGCCTAACGCCACCTTGGCGATCTCTGGGCGAGGCGGAAACGGTGTATATCCGGTCAGATATAGTTTAGCTACCCCAGCTCCCTCGGCCGTCCGAAAGATCGAGCCGACATTATGCATACTCCGAATATTGTGCGCAATCACCACCAGTTCTTTTATCTTCATATTCGTATATTACCCCATTGAACAAATTGCGTAAGCCAATAGCAAAACTGCCGCTACGGCGCGGCTGCTATTTGAGTCCCGGTATACCGGGACGAGTTCAACTAATAGAAGCCAAGTAAGGCACCGTTTTGCCTTTTGGGTAGTAATTTGTGATTGGGGCCGCCTTTAGACGCCACCCGTTTGGCGGAGCAAATGGGTGGCAAAACAAATTTTAGTAACTTTGGTAAAAGTAAACAAGATATAATGGGTGCATGGCTAATACAATTCAATTTTTGGGCGCCGCGGGAGTCGTTACCGGCTCTAGTTATTTAGTATCAACCGATTCGGCTAAGTTCTTGATCGATTGCGGATTGTTTCAAGGCGCGGCGGCGGCGGACAGAAAGAATTATCAATCGTTCCCTTATAATCCAACCAAGATTAATTTTCTTATTTTAACTCACGCTCACTTAGATCACTGTGGCTTAATCCCTAAACTGTATCGGGATGGATTTCGGGGACGTATCTACACTACCCCGGCAACCTTCGATCTAGCTCAAGCCATTTTAACCAACGCCGCCCAAATCCAAGAACACGGCGTCACCGACAAACAACTGGAAGCTTTGTTTATAAAACGCGACGCCACTAATTCGTTTAAGCTTTTCGAAACTCACGAATATGGTAAAACCTTCTCCCCGATGCCGGGCATTAAAGTGCGACTTAATGATGCCGGGCATATCTTGGGAGCCGCCATCGTCGAGGTATGGATCCAAGGTCAAAAACTGGTCTTCTCCGGAGATCTGGGCAACAGCCCGGTACCCATCATGAAAGACCCCACCATTATTCGAGACGCTAACTATGTTATCTGTGAATCGACCTACGGCGATAGGTTGCACGAGCCACCTTCTGCTCGCGAAAAGAATCTATTGGCGACAATCAAGCAAGCCGCCAGAGATGGCGCCAAACTGATCATCCCCTCTTTTGCTTTAGAGCGCAGCCAAGATCTGCTCTACACTTTAAATAATTTTCGTAACAGCGGGGTACTTCCCAATATCCCCGTGATATTAGACAGCCCCTTGGCCTCTCAAATCACCGATATCTTTAAGCGATACACCAAATTATTTGATGCGGATTTTCAAAGATACTTAAAGACCGATAAAGATCTGTTCGATTTCCCCGGCTTTCGCCAGACCAGAACTAAATTTCAATCCAAGGCCCTAAACCAGTTATCGGGCGCCGCTGTGATCATCGCTGGTTCTGGCATGGCCGATGCGGGCCGAGTTCAACACCATCTGCTTCACCATTTGGACGAACCCAGAACCCAAGTGCTATTCGTTGGCTTCCAAACTCCCAACACTTTAGGTCGCCGATTAATTAACGGGGCACGTCAGGTTAGAATAATGCGCCATCGGATTACGGTAAAAGCTCAGATCAAAGAGTTGGGCGCCTTCTCGGCTCATGCCGATCAGGCCGGACTACTGCGTTGGTTATCGGGCTTTACCTCTAAGCCCACTGTATTTTTGACTCACGGCGAAAATATCTCTCGCGAAGCGTTAGCTAAAAAAGTTTTGAGCAAACTTAAACTTAAGGCAGTTATCCCAGCTATGGGAGAGATAAAAACAATATAAAGAGCCCCTCTTGGTAAAGCTTACAAGTTAGCTCGCGGCTTTATACCCAATCACCCTACTATTGCGGCAATTCTGGCGACAACGACTCAAGCAAATCCGCCAAACCAACCAACCGTTTTTTCTGTTTAAGGCATCGTTTTAATTTTCTGAGAGCCCGCAGTTCTATCTGCCTAATCCGCTCACGGGTCAGCTTAAATTCCCGACCGATTTCTTCGAGAGTCCTAACATCCCCATCATACAGACCAAAGCGTAGCCGTAAGATCCGTTGTTCTCGCCAATCCAGTGTCGCCACAACTTTCATCACCTCCTCACGAACCAACCTCTGCATCGCATCCTGTTCTGGCGTCGCCGTGACCCAATCCTCCTGAAAATCCCGAAATAGGCTGTCTTTATTGTCACCGATTGTTTTTTCAAGGCTAATCGGTTTTTGGGCAAATTTGAGAAGCTCCCTTACCCTATCTTCTGTCACATCCATTTTGTCAGCAATCTCTATATTGGTTGCCGGTCGACCCTCCTCGGCCTGAATATCTTTGCTGGCTCGACCTAGTTTAGTAATGGTTTCTACCATATGCACTGGTTTGCGAATTAATTCAGCCTGATCTGCTAATGCCCGAGAAATTGCTTGGCGAATCCACCAAGTAGCATAAGTGCTAAGTTTAAATCCCCTATCTAAATCAAACTTTTCTACCGCCCGAATCAAACCAATATTCCCCTCTTGAATCAAATCCAAAAAACTCATACCTCGATTGAGATATTTTTTGGCGATAGACACCACCAATCGAAGGTTCGCTTCTATCATCTTCGTTTTAGCTGCTTCTGCTTTTCTCCATAGCGATGTATCAATTCGTTCTTTTTTACCCGCACGGTAAACTTTTGCATAATAAATTTCTTCTTCCGGGGTAAACAATGGAATCTGTCCCATCATCTTTAAATAGTGCTTTACTGAATCGTCCAGTCTAAGATTGTCACCAGCGGCAATTTCTTCTAGCTCCTTTTCTGTCAAAAACACATCTTCTCCCCGCGAGCTGATTCCCTGTAGTTCACGGTCTTCGGCCAACTTGCTCCGTTTTTCCTCCGCCATTGTGCTTGCCTGTCGCGCTCTCCGTCGAGATGTCGATTTAGTCTCCATTCCAGAACTGCCTCTTCCTTTCGGAAGTTTTCCCAACTCGTCCAAAACCCAAGCCACCGCCTCGGGACTATAGTAATCATGCGGCTGGCCATTATACGGATTAATTAATCGACGACAATGTAAAGTCGGATTATGTTCGAGAAATTCTGCCAACTTATTTCGGACGGTTTCAGCGCGACGAGTGCTCTGACTTAATAACTGAGTGATAGTGCTCCATCCCTCTTCCCAGCCCTCCGGCTTGAGACCTTTCTCGCGGGTAGGTCTTTTTGCTCTGACTTTCTCGGCTGGAGGCTTTGGACCTGTAGATTCAAAAACCAGTTCCTGCCGTTTGGATTTTGTGCGCTCTGCTTGCTTCCTCTCCCGCTGTTTTTGTTTCTCTTCCCTGTCCAATAACCTATCTCGTTTTTTTTCCTCGCGTTTTTGTTGCTGTTCTGCCTTGGTACGTTTATCCCGGTGATGCTGAGTAAGGTTAAGCCCAGAATATCCGCGAGATCCCCGTCTCCCCAAACAAGAAGACGAATCGCCGCCTAATCCTGCCACCACATACTCCACTCCGGGTTGCATCTCGACAGCTCCAATGGCGGAGGCATCTACCTCAACCTTTGATGCCCGCTCGTACCGCGGCGAATCTTTAATTACTAATCGGCCGCTATGAACCTTTTTTAAGCCAGGAATCACCGGCTCAAGCATCCCCCTAATCAGAGCGGTTTCGTGAACAGCAAGACACTGCTCCTCAAAAGGAAAAACAATCGTCTCAATGTCTCGGCGATTACTATCCATTAAATCATCGAGCACAACGTTGCCCAAATCTTCGCTGTACCGCAGTTGCTTTCGCTCCCCCGAGTAATCACCCACAATAAACCACTCTGGATGTTGAGCACGGTATCGTTCTGCATACTTTTTTACAGTCTCTTCCCCTAAACTAGGAAAGGCTGAATGCATCACCTGCGTCAGCCCCCACGGCGTCATCGGCCGATCGGGCGCAGTCCGCACACTCTCCTTAAATCGAGCTTCGTCTGGTGACCTATGTAGGGGCAGTTGCTTAACCAACTTCAGGCCGGGCAAGGCGGCCTCATCATTATCAAAAGCCATCAACACTTCTTGGCGAGCCTTTGCTACCCCCGATGACTTGTTCCGCTCCGCCGACAGAATTTGGTAAACTGCTTGACGACTGGGAATATCGAGTTGCTCGGAGCTATCTTTCAGAGTGCGTGTCCATAACTCTAAAATCTCCGCCCTCGGCACCCCCAGTTCCTCGGCCCATTGATCAGCCAGGTCAGAACTGCCATCTCCGCCCCGACTAAAATCGGGCGAGGTTTCTACAAGCCCGTCAGCAGGAACGCTAGCGTAATCCCCTTTTTCTTCCTCCACTTATTTAGGTATTGCCCCCGATTATACGCTATCAGGCAGTCTTTTCCCAGGGGGGTCCCACTCTCCCAAAATGGCCTAATCGAGCAGTGGCCAGATAGATCGGTTGTCTTAAATCCAAGAAGTCAATCATCCCCTTGGGGGTCAGATTAAACTGATTTTTCAGTTCATCCGCCCAAGTCGCTTCGGGCTCGGTTTTAACCATCAATGGCTCCGCCACCCCAATCGAATAAGCCAGCGTCACTTTGGCCCACGACACTTGTTTTTCTTTAATCAATTTCTTGGCCAGATAACGCGCCATGTAGGCGGCCGAGCGATCAACTTTGGTGGCATCTTTGCCAGAGAAGGCTCCCCCACCCACATTTATCTCCGGCCCATAAGCATCAACTACTAATTTGCGCCCGGTAACCCCAGCATCGCCGTCAAATCCACCAACTACAAATCGGCCGGTGGCGTTAATAAACAGTTCGATATTGGCTAGATTCCCAAATAGTGGTTCGAGTATTTTATTTTTAATCAGCGCGCGCGCAGTTTCTATCGTCATGGTTTCTGGATGCTGAACCGATACCACTATCTTTGTTGGCCGCCCCGAATCGTCAACCGTTACCTGGGCCTTGCCATCGGGCCCCAAATGCAGCTCCGGCCCCAATTCAAATAATTTATGAGTGATTCGACGGGCAAGCGCAAACGGCAGGGGCAACATTTCGGGAGTTTCGGAGGTGGCGTAACCCACCATAACCCCCTGGTCCCCTGCTCCGCCGCTATCGACGCCCTGCGCAATATCCGGGCTCTGTTTAACCACATTAATCGCGAATTGGTAGTCGCCCCTAACACCCAACTCACTTAGAACCTGTCGAGCGATAACTTCATAGTTTACCGTTCCCGCACTGGTAACTTCACCAATAATAAATATCTGGCCGTGACCGCCTAACACCTCGATCGCCACCCGCGAATTCGGATCTTGTTTTAAAAATTCGTCTAGAATCGCATCGGCAATCTGATCGCAGATCTTGTCAGGATGACCAGGCATTACACATTCAGCTGTTCGCATTCTTTTCTCCCTTCTTTTTTAAAAACCTCTTTCCCGAACAGGAAAGAGATAACTTGTATATATTATCGTTCCCGCTAAGGGACGGCTGGGGCACCTTCTCCTTGATGTCCGCTGGGTAGGCCTGCCCGCCCGTAGCGAAGCGAAGGAGGGTTGTCGGTGGGCATCGGGCCGTTTCCCTTGGCATCCCACACTCTTGATAGTTCTGATTGTAGTTTAATTATACCGAACTACGGCTCTAACACTGCATCCCGTTCGCCATTATTAATGGTCAACGCAATATTGGCCATCCCGTCTACTTCAAACTGCTTCATCAGCCTCTCAATCGAGCCGGAGATTGCTACTACTCGGGCTGAACCACCCATCGGTGTATCAAAGTTATTATTAAAATCGATGATTGCCTGACCATTATCGATGTTAACCGAATTGACTACTACCCCATCATTGAGAGGGCTACTCATCCCTTGCGATCGTTGGCCCTCGGTCGGACCTTTTATCCATTCTTGGATAGTCGCCAAGGCCAATTCATTTATTGCGTTAGTTTTAGGCACAATACGTTCAACCGCCACAAAATCAAAATCCGTTTCGGTTGGCACAACATAGTAAACCAACACCGACTGAGTGTTAGATTGGATAACACTCGGTTTTTTTAGTTGCGAGGTAGTGGTATAGACCCAAATGCCCAACAACACCAGCGGGATAATTGCCAGCGTCCACCACAACGAAAGATTATTTTCTTTCTTTTTCGCCATACGCTTATTATAAACCATCCCACCATCAGAGGCGCTGGTTTTCCTAGACCCATTGAGGCGATTGCGTCAGCCAATAGCAAAACTGTTGCTACGGCGCGGCTGCTATTTGAGCCCCGGTATACCGGGGCGAGTTCAGCTAATCTAAGCCAAGTAAGGCAGTTTTGGTATTTGGGTAGCAATTGGTGATTGGGAGGTCTTTTGGGGCGCCACCCCGTTTGGATGCCCAGACTAAGACCATGGGTCTTTAGTTCGGAAATACTCTAGGGGGTACAAGCAAATAGGGTGGCAAAACTGATTCTAAAAAAAGTCCTTATAGAAGCTATAATTAGACTGATGGAACTAACCGTTCTAAAACTCGGGGGGAGTATTCTCACTCACAAATACCAGAGTGGAGAGTTTGACCCCGTTACGGCCGATCGGCTAGCCCAAGAAATCAGACAAGCACTGACCAGCTCCCCCCAGCAACTAATCTTAATCCATGGGGCAGGCGGTAAAGTTCATCGCTTGGCCAACGAGTCTAATCTAAAAACCGGAGCCATAACCCCAGCTCAGATTGATGGCTCGCTCAAAACTCATTTTGCGGTATGTGAGCTAACTCAGCAATTATTGCCCATTTTATCCAACCACAATCTACCCGTAACGCCTCTCCCCGCCAACTCGATGTTCCTAATAAAAAATGGCCAGTTAGAAATCGTGGGGGCAGAGTTGGTTGAACGGGCTTTAAAACTCGGCCTGATTCCCCTACTCTCCGGTGATATGGTGTTTGACGATCAAACTAACTTTTCTATTTTATCTGGCGATCGAGTGGCCACAGTTTTAGCCCAAATATTTAAGGCTAAAAAAATTATCTTTGCCAGTGATGTTGATGGGCTATACGATAGTGACCCCAAAACTAATCCGCAGGCTAAGCTTATTAAACAAGCCAAACTAAACAACATCGATACTACTGCTGATACCACTTCGTCGATTGACACCACCAACCAAATGCTGGGTAAGATCGCCGCGTTGATGAGAGATGCTAAAAATATTTCAGTTCAAATCGTTAACGGTTTAGTAGCTGGTCGATTAGAACAGGCTCTGACCAATCAATCGGTTATCGGAAGTTTGATTGAATAAAAAAAACAGGGAGCAAAATCTCCAACTATGTCTGTTCACAACAGACATAGTTTTTGACCTTACTCCCTTGAGAGCCACTGGCGCACCTTGGCCGGAGCGTGGCTTTTAACCATATCCCTTACCCAACCCAATGGCTTACCGACGTCGAGTGCTAACTTCAACCACTTCCACGCAGTATAAATCTCACGATTGAGCGGTCTGATATGGAAGGTGTCGACCCCTAAGAAGTCCCGCTCGGACAGGGTGAACATCTTCGTCCGCTCGGTCTCGCCTTTGTAGGGATGACCGGTCAGCCTCCCAAAAAATGCCCAGACCCCGCATCGACGACGATCTGGTTCAACGATCTCGAAGAAGCCGATGGGATAAAGTAGCCCTATCCCAAGCCCGGTTTCTTCACCGAATTCGCGAATAGCGGCTGTTTCGGCAGACTCGCCTTCTTTAATGGCTCCCATTGGAATGGAGGCCATCCCGGCGAACTTCCCCACATCTGGTCGATCTTTGCCATATGGTTCGATAACCATAATGATCTCACCTTGGGGGTCAAAACAGAGTACTGCGACCCCTTTCAGGTCGTAGTCGTTGGGAATTGGAACCGTCACCTATGCCCACCTCCTTCTGGGTTTTTTCGGTTCTGACGGAACAAACAAGGTAGTCACAAACACAATTGCGGCTACAACACTAAAGATGGCTGGCAGGTCCAGGCAGAACACCACCAGCGTACCGACCAGGACAACTGCTCGCAACAGACCGACCCTCGTTCTTCCACTGCCAAATGTGGAATAGTGAAATACGCCCCAGGCCGCTACGAGAAAGACAAAGGCTCTAAAAAGCCAGACAACCACCCATAATAGCTGATACTCTACTCCCATAGAGCAACACCTCCCGTAATCTTATCTAATGATGTCAAGGCTGGCTAACAGCACCGCCAGATAGCCCAAGATACCCCTAAAATCTGCCTCGGTCAACCCCTATAACAAGGCCTGGCCCTGCATGGTAAACAACCGGCGGTAGTAACCGCTCTTCTTCATTAATTCTTCGTGAGTTCCCTGCTCTAATATCTTTCCTTTGTCGAACACCACTATGCGATCAGCCCTTTTAACGGTGGAAAGCCGGTGAGCCACAATAATGGTGGTCCGGCCTTCGATTAGTTTCCACATCGCGTCCTGGATCTTTTTTTCGTTCTCGCTATCCAGCGCCGAGGTTGCCTCGTCCATTACAATGATCTTAGCATCTTTTAATATAGCCCGAGCGATGGCTAACCGCTGACGCTCACCCCCAGACAAACGGACACCCTTCTCCCCGACCATAGTTTTAAATCGCTTCCGCAAAGAAACAATAAAATCAAACAGATTAGCGATCTTGGCCACTTCTGTCACCTGCTGATCAGTTGCGGCCGGTTTGCCGTATTTAATGTTATATCCGATCGTATTATTAAACACCGCCACATCCTGCATCACTGCCGAGATATGTTTGCGTAGGGAGCGCTGAGTTACATGTTTAATATCTTGTCCATCAATCAACACTTGTCCCTTAACTGGATCGTAGAACCGCATTAACAACTTAACAAAAGTAGATTTGCCCACGCCAGAAGGCCCGACCAAGGCCACCACCTCGCGCGGCTCGATTCGCAGATTTAGATTTTTAAACACCACTTTCTCGCCCTTAAATTTTTTAGTGTTTTTGTAGCTAAAACCTACCTGCTTAAATTCTATGCCCCCCTCGCTAACCTTAATCGGCTCAGCCCCGAGTACATCTGTCACTTCGTCTTTGTAATCCCAAATTTTAAACAATCGCTGAATCGACACCATTCCTACCTGAATGCTGTCGTAGATCTGCATCACACTACCCAGCGGCCCTAACACTCTTCCTAAATAGGCAACAAACAAGATAAGATCGCCGATCATTAACTTTCCCGTTAAAACTAAATAGCCACCGTAACCGTAAACCCACATATAACCTAAAACATAAACAAATTCGCGCAAAAAACCCGTTAATCGTAGCAGCCTTTCTTGGGTTTTACGCATGGATAATATTTTGGCTTGAGTAGCCTCTAAACGACTCAGTTCATAATCCTCACGAGAAAACTCTTTGATTAGCTGTTGATGATAAAAGTTATCAATAATTAATCGGTGTTGTCTCTCCCACTGAGTTCTAAGCTTTTTCTGCCAAAAACGCATAATCCTGGCTCGCCAAATTGATATAACCACATAGATCGGAGCCACAATCGCAAATACCAAAGACAGTGGTTTGCTAAACATAAACATCACCACCACCGCTATGGTAAAGTTAATAACCAAAGGGGTAATGCTGACCACCAAAGAGCGAACAATCCCAAATATCTCGCTAATACCCGAATTCATTCGCGCACTTAACATTCCTGGAGCTTTTTTCTCAAAAAATCCAACCGACATCGACAGAATCCGCCCCAGACTTTTTTTAGTTAGCAAGAGATTAGAGCGCACTCCGGTGATGGCGTCCAGGTAAAACCGAACTTGTCCGATCAATCCGCTATTAATAAGATCGATGGCAAAATAAATACCAATCAGCCAAAATAAAATCTCTGTCTTCGACTTATCGCCCAAATAACGGGCAAACAGCTCACTAAGATTTTGGCTGGTTAAAAAGTTAACTATCTCGCGATACAACCACGGCGTCGCCATCTCCAATAACGACCCAATGATGGCCAACAACAAAATCACCAGCAAAACGGGATGTAGCGGCTTAGTCTCTACAAAAAGTCGTTTAAAATCTTTCACCCCGTTTGAAAACTATTAATATAGCTAATAACATTTTTACTATTTAATTTTGGTCTATCCCGTTATTAGATAATCAATTCGGAAAAATAATTACTAAGTAATTATTTTTGCCACAGGCCTCTAACGGGGTTCATAGTGGTACAACACCATTCTAAACTCGCCACGATTTTTGACAATCGCGACAACAGCGCACCGATGTGCTATAATATTTATGTAAGCGGCTGACTGGCCGCTATTCTTGTGCTCAAAACAAACTCGGCAATTGCTTCGATAACTCCCTAATCGTTGCGAAGTGGTAGTCGGCGCCGGTTCGCATTGGACCATTTACAAGTGCTGTAGTTGCTCCGGCCGCCTTACCTGATGCAATACCCTGCAGGGTATCTTCCACCACCAATAACTCGCCCGGGGCCACCCCCAACAGCTCCGCTGCTTTTAGGTACACATCCGGCGCCGGCTTAGGTTCTCCCACATCCGAATAAGAGACAAAGTTGTCCGCCCGAGCGATTAGCTCGTCCCACCGATACCAGTCCCGATTCGTTTCTACTGCCCGTCGGCTAGCGTTAGTCACTACCGCGGTCGGCACTTGATGTGACCGACACCAATCCAGCAACTCCACCGCACCGGGAAAGATCGAAGCGCTAACAGATTGACGCAACTTGCTCGCCTGCTCAATTACTTTTATTACGATCGCTTCTACCTCGGCGGTGGTGGGTGGATGTCCCCAAATTACATTCATTACATCGGACACCCCTTGCCGAGTAGTTTTGCCGAAGTAGTGTTGATCGTACTCCTCTTTGGTTAGATCGTAATCAAACTCTTGTTTAACCACCAACGCCATCACCCGACGATAAAACGGCTCCGTATTAATTAACGTGCCGTCCAAATCAAAAGCGATAGCCTTAAACACCTTACCCACCACCCTATTGTAACAGCTCGTCGGCTATCCGCTCGGCGGCTAGAGGATAAGCTAATTCACGAATATTAAAAGCCAGCCGTTTGCCCATATCCGAGTGGACTACCCGAGCTATTCTCTCTACTAAAACGGTCGGCGTAGCTTCCGATTGTAACAATAGCGCGGCCGCCCCCTTATCGGACAGGTATTTGGCGTTAGCGTACTGATGATCGTTGGCAGAATTGGGTAGTGGAATAAGAATTGCTGGCCGACCGGTAGCCGCAATTTCAAAAGCCGCCGTGGCGCCAGCCCGCGAGATAATCACCGCCGCTCGCTTCATCAACGAAGCCATCTGAACGTTAGGAATAGAATCAATCGGATGATAGTCTTGGCCAAAATCACTGCTGGCCTTCCAGCTCTGCAGGCCAGCATAATCAGCCGACCCCGTTTGATGAACCACCTGATAATTAGACAATAACTGTGGCAAGCTATTCTGAATCAGCTGATTTATCGCATGCGCTCCCTGCGACCCGCCGGTAACAAAAACCATCGGTTTTTTATCGTTAATCGGCAGGGGAATCTCTCCTATAGCTCGATTGTAAAACACTTCATTAATCGGTACCCCAGTAAATATCAATTTGGACAATATTTTTCTATTATTCTCGTAGGCTTCGAGCGGAAACGATACGCAGATCTTACTAGCCAAGGGGGCTAGAATTCGATTTGCCACCCCCATTACTGTGTCCGATTCGTGCAAGATTAACCTCCGACCTAACACCAACGCCGCCAATCCTACCGGAACCCCCACATAACCGCCCTTAATTAACACCCGCTCTGGCCAGAAAAATATCACTACAAACAAGGCGGTAATAAACCCCCCTATGGTTACAAAGATATCCACTAAATTTCTTAAATCAAAATATCGGCGCCACTTTCCGGCTGGCACACCTATAAACTTAATCCCGGCCTCGGTTACCAACTGACGGTCACTACCCTTGAGTGAGCCGACATAAAGCAACTGAGCTTTAGGCTCTTTTTTTAGGATTTCCTGCGCGATCGATAGCGCCGGTAAAACGTGCCCAGATGTTCCACCACCAACTAAAAGGATCTTCATCGCTTTTATCTTGAGTCGTTTGTCTCGAAACATTCAATAATACACCAGAAGCTATCATAACAAACATTAGCGAGGTTCCTCCCTGGCTAACAAACGGCAGGGGTACCCCTGTCAACGGCAGTAACCCCGAGATAGCACCAATATTGATTACCGCCTGAAGACCTATCCATACCGTGATGCCAAGGGCAATTAATCGCCCAAACACATCAGGAGCGGTTTTGGCCACCTTAAGTCCCCTCCAAACCACGATTGACAGGGGTAGAATAACCAACAACAACACTCCGATTAACCCTAACTCCTCACCAATTACCGCAAAGATCGAATCCGATGAGGCCTCGGGTAAGAAATCAAACTTCTGCCGACTGTGACCAAACCCTAAGCCCAGTATCCCCCCCGAACCCAGCGCAATTAAAGCCTGAGTGATATGGTACCCGGCCCCTAACGGGTCCCGTTCGGGATTAAGAAAGGTGAGTAAACGAGCTAATCGGTACGGCGCCGCTTTGATTAGGGCCCAGACCAAGGCCACACCCCCAACGATAATAGTAAGAACATGGCTTAGGTTAGCTCCAGCCGCAAAATAAAGCGCCAGAGCAATACCAGATACCACTATCGCCGTACCCATATCCGGCTCGGCCATAACTAAGGCACCAATTGCACCCATCAGTATCACAAACGGAATAAAGGTAGAATACAAACCTCGCATTCTCGAACCTTTCCGCTCAAACCAATAGGCCAGATAGATGATTAGGGCAATCTTTAGAGGCTCGGTTACCTGCAGGGTAAGATCCCCCGCCCCAATCCATCGACGCGATCCACCAGCCGAAAAACCGAGACCCGGGATAAACACCAATAACAGCAGAGCTATCGATAGCCCTAGGCCGATAGTAGCAACTGGTCGAAACCGATGATAATCAAATCTTTGAATAAAAAACCAAATCACTAATCCGATTAGCGCAAAAACTAACTGACGGAAAAAGTAGTAAGTATTACTGCCAGTTGCTTGATACGACTCTACTACCGAGGCAGATGAAACCATCAGCAAGCCAAACCCCACCAAAAACAAGGTGGCAAGAATCAACCATGGATCAGGCGCGTGATAGCGTCGCATAAA
Source organism: Patescibacteria group bacterium (assembly GCA_016936175.1). Lineage (GTDB taxonomy): Bacteria > Patescibacteriota > Kazan-3B-28 > Kazan-3B-28 > UBA10110 > 2-01-FULL-49-10. The sequence goes on from JAFGPN010000004.1 coordinate 57,896, forward strand.
TTAATTGAGATTAATTTACCTCGAGCGAAGTCGAGGGGTCACTCCATCTTATTATATTTTTTTATCAGCTCTTTAACTACTTGTTTAAATTGATCTCCGCGATCGTAGGCATCCTTGAACATATCAAAACTAGCAAACGCCGGGGCTAACAACACTGTGCCTTCGCTTTTAACATAGCGATAGGCTAGCTCAACCGCCGATGCCAAACTTTTGGCTGCCTTATACGGAGTACGCACCTTAGCCGTCTTCAATTCTTTTGCTAACCTTTGGGTGCTTTTGCCAATCAACACAATCCCTCGGATTCGGCTATCATCTAAAGTCCGGGATAACTCGCGCAGGTGTTCTCGTTTACTTGCTCCACCGATTATTATCGCTAACTGTCCCGGAATAGTGGCAATCGCCGCTAGAGCTGCCACTGGGGTGGTAGCCGCCGAATCATCTATAAACCGAGTCTTTCCTAAGACCCCGGCTAACTCTAAGCGATGAGGCAGACCTTTAAATTTACTTAGCCGCCTAACAATGACAGTCGGTTTTAACCCCACTATCAACACAGCACTCAAGGCGGCCAAGGTGTTCTCTAAATTATGTCGGCCAGGTAATGGAATCTGTTGTCGGTGGCACAAAACCACTCGCCGGCGAGTTTTGGGGTTTCGATAGATTACCTCATCACCAGCTAAGTAAAGACCTTTGGGCAAGATTTTACGGATGGAGTAAGAAAACTTTTTCCCAGCCGCTCGATGCAACGCTTCTCGAGTTATCGGGTAATCCGAGCTGGCAATCAGCCAATCTTGTTTACTCTGGCGAGTAAATAGATTGCTTTTGGCTTCCCAATATCGCTTAAACTGCTTGTGGCGATCAAGATGCTCCGGCGATACATCCAGCATCACCGCCACATCCGGGCTAATAATTATGTCTTCCAGTTGAAAGCTAGAGAGCTCTAATATCACCCAGTCTTTTTTGGTCAACTTGGGCAATAACTTAAGTGGTGGCGAACCAATGTTGCCACCTAAATAAACTCGGCCCGGTAACTGCCCCGTCAATAGATGATGGATCAATTTGACTGTGGTGCTTTTGCCCTTAGTGCCAGTAACACCAATTATCTTGGCTGGGCACAGCTCAAAAAATATCTGCGTTAGAGAGCTCATTACCACCCCTCGTCGTCGGGCCTTTTTCAGCTGGGGCAGATCTAAAGGCACGCCTGGACTACGAAACAAAATATCTAATTCCCCCACTTGATCGAGATAGGTTTTGCCCAAAAACAGCTCGGAGGTTAACCTTTTAAACCGACGGAGTAACTTTGGTTCTATATCCGATATCGGCTTACTGTCTAACCCGATCGGTCTTAATCCAGCCGCATTCAAAAACTCGAGAACATCTAATCCCTCTCGCCCTAACCCCAACACCCCCACGCGATATGCCGGCTTAGTCGCTATTGTCATACCTGAATTATACCAAGTTAATCCAATCACTCCCCCGCCATCGGATGATTTGTGCCCTATCCCATGTAGCCAATTGCGCTGTTTCCCCCGCCATTGGAGCTTGAGTGTTCTGAGCCCAACAAATCACTGTCGCGAAGCCCGTTGTCTGTTAGGGCGAGAGCGGTAAGGTGATTTGTTGAGGCGAATAGCGAGAGCGACTGGCGGCCGGTTTGGCGCCACCGTTTGCCGGGACAAATGGTGGCAAAAAAGATAATAAGCTAAAATTTCCGCCGGAGTTTATACTCGCTTGCGGGTGCAGGAATGACAAATCAATTTTTATGTCTGGATCCCCGTCTCCACGGGGATGACGACGCAGGGTAAACGTCGTTAATTGGGGCCAGCGCCAATAATCCCGATAATCACACCCATAACGGCGGCTAACGCGCCAATAATCCAAAACCTCATCGTTACCTTGGTCTCTGGCCATCCCAGCGCCTCAAAATGATGATGCAGAGGGGCAATCAAAAATAATTTTCGTTTTAAAACCTTGCGATAGAACATCTGCAGTAGCACCGATATGGTCTCCACCATCGGCACAAACGCTATTAACGGCAATATAGCAACCCCCACATTATTTTTTAGTAGCATCGCCACTACCCCCAAAGTCGCCCCCATTGAGAGAGCATAGGTGTCCCCACCAAAAAACCTGGCCGGATAGACATTAAACCAGAGGTAAGCGATTAGCGCCCCCACTATCGAAACGCAGAAGATGGCCAAGCTAACCTGATCGTTCATAAACGCTAGCGCGCCGTAAGCGCTAAAAGCGATTGCCAACAACCCGCCCGATAGACCATCCAGACCATCCGTAATGTTAACTGCATTGGTAACCGCTAAAATTACAAAGATAAACAAGGGGATATACCACCAACCAATCAGAATGTCACCATAAGCCGGGATATGGACACTGTTCATCCCTAATTTAGAAAAAAACCACCACGCTCCTAGCGCCGCAATCAAAAACAACCAGACCATTTTGTGGCGCGCTCGCACACCTTTAATGCCTCCAACTCCCCGGATGTTAAACCAATCATCAACTGCCCCTAAAATTCCCACCGCCACCATCGCGAACAACGGCAAGTAAGTCTGCGAGCGAGTAAAGTTAAACACCAGCGTAATCAGCGCCACCACTCCCCAAACTAACGGACCAGCTAATGTGGGAATATGGCGTTGATGTTTCTCCCCATGTAATTTCTGAAACACAGTGGCATAACTACCATATAAAGTCTCCTCTTTGGCTTGTTTCCAAAACTTAAACCGATACAGCACCGTTGTCCACAAGGGGGTTAAAAACATCGCCAATAAAAACGATATCGTTCCCACGATCATTACTCTCAGCAGATCCCCTTGTTCGGTAACTATCTTGGTAATATCATCCATACTGTTTTGAAAATTATTTATGGTGTCATGCTGAATTTATTTCAGCATCTGGATCCTGAATGAGTTATTTTATATGGCCTACGGCAGTAAAGTGTCTCCAGGATGACAAGTGGTAAGTGTGGGGTGTCATCCTGAACGTAGTGAAGGATCTAGTTCCGGCTCACCGGAACGCTACGCTAGATTCTTCGGCTAATTGCCTCAGAATGACATGCTTTTATCCGATAAATGCTAACCGCTATTCTCTCGCCAGCTCCGCCGGCGTGTATTTTTCCTTTATCAGATTGGCTATTTTATCCAAATGCACCGCGCGGGATCCTTTGACCAGAATAATATCATTATCCTGCAAATAGGCAAAAACTGCATCCGGCTCGGTGATGGTAATCACTTGGTTTAAACCAGAGGAGCTAGCCGCCGCGCCGATTAGCTGACCGCCCTCTCCTACTACCATTAACAGATCGACGGTTTTGGCGGCCGTTGCCCCCACTTCGCGGTGGCCTTTCTCACAAGCGGTGCCCAACTCTCGCATATCGCCCAGAATCGCCACTCGCCTTCTCCCACCAGACAATCGACTTAGGCTCCTAAGCGCCGCCAGCATTGAAGTAGGGTTGGCGTTATAGGTATCATCGATTAACGTCAGCCCACTCAACTCTATCCGCTCAAACCGACCAGTGGCCGAGCGGTAACTAGCCAGCGACTTGGCACTATCATTTATATCTACACCAAAATAATCTGCCACCACTACAGCCACCAAAGCACTGTAAACAAACTGCTCGCCATAGACAGGCATATTAACTTGGATGGTTTTGCCTCGATAGTTAATATCAAAATGCAGACCACTGCTACTCAAGGCAATATTAGAAGCCGTCGCATCGGCGTCACCGTTTAAACCAACCAGCACCTTTTTGGCGGCAGTCTTTTTGGCAATCAGATTGGTCAGTTCATCATCCCGATTTAAAATGGCCAAACCATTTGACCTGACCCCAGCAATTAACTTACCCTTCTCATCGGCTAACTCGGATTTACTGCCAAAGAACTCTAGATGGACATCACCAATATTAGTCAGCACCCCAATCTCTGGATATAACCACTGCATAAAATAAGCTATGTCACCTGGTCTATCCGCCGCCAGTTCTAACACCAAGATCTGTGGATAATCAGCCCGCTTAATTAATTTACCGAGTGCCACCCCAGTTAATCGACCAACATCCCTTATAGTTAATTTAGTTTTATCATCCACCACCGTTCCAACAAAAGCCGGGTCAATAATTGTCGCCGCCACACCAAATTCGGTGTTAAGGTTGCCCGAGGTATAAGCTACCACCACATTGCGTTCCTTAAGGTTGCTATTTAGCACTAACGCAACAGCATCTTTGGCGCTGGTTTTACCAGTACTACCAGTAATGGCTACAATTCTTGGGTTGTATTTATTAAGTATCCGAGCCGCCCACCACCATAACCAAGTTTTTAGAAATCGCTTTAGCATATTATTGTTATGTTCATACATGTCATCCTGAACGTTTTTATGTCATGCTCGAATCTGCTGGACAGCAAACGAAGCATCTATGGATTATTCTCCTGCTATTCAGCAGAATCAGAATGACCAAGGGGGTTATTTCTCCGGTGGAATCTGCCAATAATTGAGTAAGAAGTTGGCAATATCTCCAAATAACGGCGCTGCCGAACTTTCGGCGAACTGAACATCTTTGGGTCGATCAATCCTGGTTAACATTACGAATTTGGGGTCCTCTACCGGGCCGAATCCAATAAAGGTACCAATGGTGGGACCTTCCTCGTAGCCGCCCCCCTTCGGAATCTGAGCAGTCCCCGTTTTGCCTGCGATGGTATAGCCCGGCACACCGGCTCGCTGGCCGTGTCCCCGCTGGACCACGCTCACCATCATCGCTGATACCAACTGAGCGGTCTGCGGCTTCATCGCCTGGCGCACCATCTGAGCGTCGATGGATACCGCACCCGAGGGATAGATAATCTTATCAACGATATGGGGTTTCATCAATTTGCCCTGATTGGCAATCGCCCCAACCGCCGCCACCAACTGGATCGGAGTAACCGCAATACCCTGGCCAAACGACATGGTAGCCAAATCTACCTCTCCCCACTGGCGATAAGGTCGGATATGAGCCGGGGATTCGCCATCTAACTCCACCCCAGTAGCGGCGTCAAAACCTAATGCATTAAGATATTTATAAAACAAGAAACGGCCCAGCTTTTGTGCTACATATATAGCACCGGTGTTAAGCGAAGCTTCTAATACTTGGGTCATCGTCTGATTGCCATGGGCCTTTAGATCAGAATTCTTAATTGTTCTATCCTCGATCTGCACCTCACCGGTATCGTTATAGACCGTGCTGGGGCTAACCAACCCTGCATCAATCCCAGCCGCCATCGTAATTACCTTAAACACCGAGCCCGGTTCATAAACCGCACCGATATTAGGATTGCTAAAGTTCTCCAACGCATATTCGTTGTAGTAGTTAGGATTAAAAGTCGGATAGCTAGCCATAGCAATAATCCGGCCCGTCGATGGCTCCATCACTATTACCTCTCCGCCAGTAGAGCCGTGTTTAATAACTGCCTCTTTTAATTTTTTTTCGATGTAGTACTGCGCCGCCCGATCGATAGTCAATACGATGCTAGCGCCATCCTGAGGGTCAACTATCTTCCTACCACCTACTGCAATCTGGGCACCCAAAGAACTCTTCTCTACCTGCGCAACACCTTGCTTGCCAGAGAGCTCGCCATTAAAATACCCTTCCACACCATACTGTCCGGCCATATCCCGATTAACAAATCCCAGCACCTGGGCCGCCAAGCTATCCTCGGGGTAATAGCGATACTCTTCGGTGCGCAGATACACCCCTTCTAAATCGAGCGATTTAATCTCATCCGCTTCTTTTTTTTCTATCCGCCGCTTTAATGGCGCCACATAAACCTTGTTGGATTTCATCGTCTCGATTAGCTGGCCCTCTTCGATGCCAGTTCCAGCCAAATAGGGCATCAGTTTGGCCGCCACCAGTTCGGGCCGTTGAATTTGGGTCGGTACAATGTTTAGATTATACAGCGATACATTAGTGGCCATTGGATAGTAAGCTTTTAGCTGGTCATCGTAGACCAGTATCTTTCCTCGGTCAGCCGGCAACTGCTCATTAACGTTACGTTGGTCCTTGGCCATTGCGGTAAAGGTGGCATGCTCAAACACCTGTCGTTGGACTATTCGGCCAACAACCAGGAGCAGCATCAGCACAAAACAGATGCCGATGACACCTAAACGGTTTCGCTGCAAAGCTTCCGCCGTAGCGCTGTAAGCCATAGGCCTATTATACCCCGAGCCAGTTAACAACGATCTGCGACACCATTTGCGGTTACTCGATCTCCAAATACTGTCCAATAGCCTTACCGAGATAGGCTGCGGCTCGCCGATTTAATGGCCACTGTCTATAATCGCCGCTATCCGAGTTGATCTTTTGCTGGTCAAACCCGATAAAGCCCTGGATCGAAAAGTAGCCCTCAGAAGTCTCGTAGGATTCTACTCCCGATTGCTGCAACCCCCCCCTGATCTTTCTGACCCGTTCTGCACAGATCGAACAGTGGTCACTCCCGCAATGGCGGGCCGAAAATTTGATAGAGCCCAGATCAGTCAGTTCAAACGATCGTCGGTTGGTCCAATCGGCAATCTTTACTCCTTGCGAAAGCAGAGTAGATTCTTTGGCTACCAATTGATTTGGCTTGAGCGCATTCTTGTAGCCAGATTCCGGCAGATCATAAAGCGCTGCCAATCGATTAAGCTCAGAGTTAATCTTCTTAACCTCAATCCGCTCTGTATCGCTCAATCTGTCCTCCGGATACCCCATCAGATCGACTCGAACGTCATTAGGGATTATAACGTCTCCCTCTTTCCATTTAGCTTCCAGAAATTCTCCCAGTTCTTTTTGGGCAAACTTTGATAGATCACTCAATGTGGAACAAAACCGACGCATGTCCGTCCCGGGGTAAACATCCCCCCAGCGATAACTATTCTCGTTCGGCGGGCTAGAAGCCTCAGAGTCAACTTGATGAACTTTTAACGATCTGCAATCGGGAGATACCGCCACCCGCCACTCTACTCTACCCACCTCGGAATCGAGGGTAAGCTGGGCCACCTCTATATCACAATCATCTTTCCACATCCCGTCTTCTCGCCAACTTAGGCTGTATTCATCAGGATTTACTGGCACAGGTTCTAACCGCAGATCAACTGGCACCCCCAACTCTTCCTGCGCTCTTAGCAGTAACCGCGCTTCTGCCAGATCGATATCCGCCTGAAACGCTTTGGTGGAGGCCTCCAACCACCCCCTCCGACTTTGACGGATCTGCCGGCGCTGACTAAGCAGATTTTCACCTTCATCCCAAGACCTCGGCGATTGAATCCTCTCTTTGGCAGCATCATGCAGTAGTCGACCCATCTTTTTTTGGACGATCGGGCTCTCCCAATCCAAACCCTGGCCTGTCAATCTAATTAATAATCGATTAAGGCTACGAATTCCATCAAAGCTACCGACTGCCGGAGTAGCGACCAAAGCAACCACTACTTCTGGCCCGATTTGATGGGATTTTACAAAATTACAAAACAGCTCATTGCTACATCCCCAAGATTTCTGGTTAAGTAGCTTTGATAGGTCGCGATGTTCTTTGGCCAGACCTTTAGCATCAGCAATAGCCGACTCCAATTCTGGCGATGATTGCTCGATGATCTTTTTGCTATCGGCTATCTCTCGCTGTTCTACCAGCTCCCTGGCGGCCCGCAATCTTCCGTTTAACTCAACCGAGTTAGTATTTAGCTCCACTCGACGCAGAGGTTCTTCTGGCAATCTAACTGCTTGGTAGCTCTCTCGACAAGCTGTTTCCATCTCCGTTTGAGGCCGGTAAACTCGATCTTCAATCAAAAAATCGGTCAGCCACTTAAGGTGGCGATCATTATTCAGCCGAATCTTATTGGCTCGCACCTCCTCCCAGCCAGTATCGACTCGTTGCCCGCCCATCGCCACTTTGCCTGGAGCAACGGAAAAGCTACCGTCGCCCCCCTTCACGGCAGTGACAGAGTGGTAAATAGCCGCGGTGTTGGCCCCGTAGAACGACTTGGCGGCCCGGGTGGCCATTTTAACATCATCGCACACTGCCACTAACTGTTCCGTCTGTTCGCTTTCGCTGCAATCACCCCAATCGTCATAGTCTTTTTCGGTCTGCCGACTAGTTACTACCCAGATCTCTCCATCGGCCCCGAAATGTTCCCTAAACTGACGAGTAAGTTGATCGCGCGCAGCTTGAACATTTTCTTCACGAGTATCACTGGCTGCCCTATTTGCCTCGTTGAATTGAGATTTAGCAGCCTCAATCCTGGATGAATACTCTGCATTGATACTAGCGACCCCCCGGTTGGCATCACTCGCAAAAACTTGTTTCAATCGCAGTCGAGGCGATGCGCCGTCCACTCTTAATGAATCGATTTTCTCTGAAGATCTCTTCATAACAATTTTCCCTTAATTAAGCCGATAAAATCATGTTTACTGATATCTTATTTTTTCTTATGTAATTGCGAATTTTCCTAATAGCGTCCATTTCGATCTGGCGCACGCATTCGCGCGAGACATTGTGGTCTCGGGAGATAGCCTCGAGTGACAAATCGTAATCACCGCGGTCTGGCCGATCTAGCCCGTTACGGCGCAACAGTACATATTTTTCGGTTGGGGTAAGCGCTTCTGCCAGCATCTTTTCCAAACCCCTCCGGGCTATCTCTCGACTCACTAGCTCTTCCGGCGATAATTCCCTACCAAGTAGTTCTTGGTCGTTATTGCCCAAAAGACTCACCTCTGCTCTACCTGCTAAGTCTAATAACTCTGGAACTCCGCATAAGCTGGTAGCGGCACCGGCGCCCAGCTGATCGTTTTTTTGATGATTATTCATAGTCTCATCCTCCATAATGGAGCGCGCCCTTCTGGCCGAATCCTGTACATTGTCAGGTATATGTACCAGGCTCCTGGATTTAGTAAATCTAAGCATCGTTCCATAGATACATTTCCAGGCATAAGAACTAAAACGATATTTACTATTTGGATCAAAATTCTCAACAGCGACCAGCAACCCAATGCCCGCCTCTTGGATCATGTCCTTACGATCACTGCCAAAGATGTAACTAAAACGCTCATTGGCAATCTCAAACACCAACCCCACATGTTGCATGGCAATCAAGTTTCTCATCTCGTCTCTGGCCAATTCGTTAGCCGATACTTCTTGCGGACGTCTCCAGGTAGAACCAGTAATACGAGAACTCATCGGTTTATACGGAGCCGCCTGCTTCAGTTGGTCAAATTTAAGCCATTGTTTTCTGCTAACATCCTCGCTGACCCGCTCGATAATTGGATAGTGTGGATTACGAGTAGGGTCGTAGTCCAACCGCTTGGCTATATCAAGTGGTTGGCCAAGTTCATCCTTAAAATCCTGATAAATCTCCTCGAGCTCAAGATACGCGCTGATCAGGTCGCCCACCTGACTAGGCAATTTACACCTATCCGACTTTTTGTACTTAATTACCTCCAGCGGCCGTAATGTTTGGGAATTTGATTTAGCCTCGATCTGTTCAACCTCCCCCGCTCGATCAACCTGATTATCGGGCATGGCAATGCTGGCATGAGCGACGCCTTTTTCGTCGAACACAATACCAAAATCTTGGGTGGTTTCGCCAAAAGTTGTTGAATATCTTATTTCCATAACTTAAATCGTTATAAATAGGCTCCCAGTGCGGATTTATCCTTCGCCAATAACCGAGCCTACTACATGCATAAAAATCTGTCAATACTTTCTTCAAATTATGTCATTGTATCAATATTGCCAGATTTAATCAACTATGATATAATGTTAAAAGAGTTAACATTTAATATGAATAAACTAGATAAAACCCTCCAAGAATACGGCCTAAATGTCAAAGAGGCCAAAATCTACCTGGCGCTTTTAGAGCTCGGTCGGGCCCCGATTTTGGCTATAGCCAAACAAACAAAAATCAAACGGGCCGGTCTTTACTACACAATTCAGGGTCTGGTCAAAAAAGGCCTAGCCACCGAAGTTAAAATCGGCAAAAAGCGCTTATGGGAGCCGCTGGAACCAGAACAGTTACTGGCCCGCGAGGACGAGCGCCATCGGCTAATCACTCACGCCATGCCCGAGTTAAAGGCACTACATAATCTCACTAGCGGTGAAGCGCGCATCACCTACTACCGGGGGTTTACTGGTATTAACCGGCTAGATCGAGAGTTGGTCGAATACGCCGCTACCCTACCCAAAGAGCAACGCGAGTTTTTAGAATACGGCAATATTGACGACATTTTATCTGGAAAGTTCAGCGATCTGGATAAAACCACTAATCGTCGGATAGGAGCCAATACACCGATTAGAATGATCGCCCCCGCTACCCCAACAGCTAAGAAAAAAGCCCATGACCCGAAGGGGCTACGGCAAGTTATCCTAGTCCCCAACTCTAAACAAGCCGATAATGTTATCTATTTGATAGTTGGCGATAAGATCGCCCTGTATTCACTGGATGAGAACGACGACCCAGCCGCCGTCTTAATTACCCATCCCGGACAGGCCCGCCTCCAGCGTGATCTATTTAACCTCGCCTGGCGTTCGCTGGCATCTTAAATTACATTGACCCAGAGCTGATTTTCTGGTATAATAAAAAATGGAACCTAAATCCCCCAACCCATCGTCGGGCTCTGAGCAAGAGCGACTAATTGGCCAAACCTACGACGAGTTGGCCCCGACTTATGAATCAAAACTTCGGGAGATTGGCTATCGAAATCTCCACGCGATCAAAGAGATAATGACTAGCGAACATGCTACGCATGGAGCCGTATTGGATTTGGGTTGCGGCCCAGGAAATTTGGCTAGGGTCTTAGGGCCAAACTTTACTTACTTTGGGGCAGAGGTCTCTCCTCGGATGGCTGAACGAGCCCGGGCCATGGGTTATGCCGATGTTTACGAACGCAGCATCGAAGATGTCTTGCAGGCGATCCCCTATGAGGATGCGTTTGACTACGTGATCGCCAGCAGCTCTCTGCAGTTCATTGCACCAGAAAAACTGGGCGATGTGTTGCTCAAAATGCGACAGTTGGCCCGCAAGGGAGTTATTTTTACTATTGATGGCGTTCCCCAACAACTACGCGACAAAATGGAAGAGGCCACCAAGATTAAAACTTATAGCCATCTTAGTGCCCCGGCTGAAGATATTTATAGCATTAGGCCGGGGGCCTGGGCAACTCGAAAGCACCCCCCAACATTAGTCGAACGCCACTACAATGTGGGCTGGAAGTCTCCCCATACGGGAATCGAAGTGCCAGTACAGGTATTGGCTGAATTTTATCCTCAGCAAACTGGCACCTCTGTTCTTCATGAGAGAAAAAATCCTTGGGAGCCCACAAAAAGCCTCCCCGAAAGCGAGCTAGCAAAATGGCGTGAAATTTTGATCGGTCAAGATGAGAATTGGCCCAAACACCTCAAAAGAGACAAGTGGGGATTATCGCCCGACAGCTCTGTGGATCTTAAGGCATTCGGCTTTGATCCTGATTGGACTCCCATTGATACTCGTATTCATCCGGAAATAATCGATACTGAAATGCAATGGATATTGGACCCGATAAATCGCCTGCCATATATAAAGGTTTTAAATGGTAACGTTGGTTTCCCATCAGAAAAAATTGAACATACTATTAATTATATTAAGTCGCTTGGAGCAACGGAGGAGCAGATTTCTGTTGCCGAGGCTATGCCCCCCTATCCCGGTGGGTACTTGCAGTTTGCTCTCGACTTTGCCAATCCGGCAACCAGGCGCTTTTTGGCCTTACTCAAAACCAAAACACAAGATTGGGCCAAGCTTAATCCAGAAATAAAAATGCAGATCACCGGAGCCGTTTCGCCTGCGCTCCACTATACCGATAAGGTTAAGCACTACTATTTGGATTTCCGGATTGACCCGGATTTGAAGGAATCAACGGTAGATATTTCCGATAGTTATAACAGAGAAAGTGACCGTAAAACTTCGAAATTGGCTCACAAAATCTTTGGCGGCAATGCTAATATGGCTTATTACGTCGAAAATCAGACAGAAAACAGACTGGCCACTCAATTTGTGCTAGCATTGATCGTAGAAATTGCCGATGAGGCAATGTATTCAGAAAAATAAAAAACGGCCCAAAGGCCTAGGTCCTGAATAAGTTGTTTATATGGCCTACGGCAGTACGGTGTTTTCCCTGGCCGCGTCCCGTGGCAACGGGCAGGCAGGATGACGAGAACGCGGATTTAACGGGAGGCGAGGTAGCCGACATCCTCCATATAGGTCATCTCGCTCATCTGCACCATCTTGGGAACATAGGTAACTGCCTCGGGGGTTTCTTCTGGCGTAGGCGGTAACTCTTTATCAATGGTAGAGTCCAAAACTCGACCGGTTGGCTTGCCATCTTCGCCGATCTCGATCTTTTCTTTAGCTCCACCCTCGATCACGGCCAACGATTCTAACCGAGCGGCCTCTAGCTCTAACCGTTCGTTCTCGGCCACTATCGACTGCTTCTCCATCTCCAGAGTGTGTAACTTAGCCCCCTTGGTCGATACGATATTGATCGAGGTAACGTACAGCGCGCCTACCACCAAAAACAGGGCTACCGAAACCGAGCTAATCGATAGAACACCCCAACGCATCTTTTTAAACCGATTAAGCTTTAATGCGGTTTTAGGTGATAAACTAATTTTTGGCGTTTGCCATCTTCCCATTATTGTTTTTTATTTCTAACATCTAACTATCCCCCATCGCTAACCGCTTTCCCCTATTCGCTATTGTTTATATTTTTTGAATAATTCTTAACTTAGCGCTACGAGCCCGGGGGTTAGTTTTTGCTTCTTCCCGGCTCGGCCCAATCGGCTTTTTAGTAATTAATTCTACCAAACCCCGCTTAGCCGCTTCTTTAAATATGCGTTTGACTAACCCATCCTCTAGCGAGTGGTAGCTGATTACCGCTAGGCGACCACCGGAGCGAAGTTGGTCTATCGCTCGAGGGATTGCCTGCTCAATCGAACCCAACTCGTCGTTAACCGCCATCCTAAGCGCCTGAAAGGTCTTAGTGGCGGGGTGAATTCTGCCCCTTCGGCCACCTTTGGCCTTAGTGACGATCTCGGCCAACTGCTTAGTTGACGCAATCCGGCCCTTACCTCGAGCTTCAAAGATAGCTTTAGCTATCTGTCTCGAAGCGTGCTCCTGGCCTAGTTTATAGATTAGGTCCGCCAGCTCTTCTTTGGGGTAGCTATTAACGATCTCCTCGGCGGTAACGCCAGTGGAGGTATCAAACCGCATATCTAAAGGTGCATCCGTATTAAAAGAAAAGCCTCTATCGGAGGCTAACTGAAGAGACGATAAACCCAGGTCAAATAATATTGCGTCA
>JAFGPN010000015.1 GCA_016936175.1 Patescibacteria group bacterium
GTCGCCCTCGTTCTTCATCTAACAAAACCACCTTTCCGCCTCTCGCTGAACTCGTCCCGGTATACCGGGACTCAGACAACAGCTTCGGCAGCGATGGTTTTATTGATTCAGTACACTCGGGCTCCGATGGGATGGGGCTCAAGCGCAATCGCCTCAATGGGTAAAAATAAGCCCATAAGTCCCACCCTCTCCTCCCCTTGGTAAGGGGAGGAGAGGGTGGGGTTATATAGGAGAAAATCAGGTCTGGGAGCGCAAAAGTCGTTGACAATGGCCTATTTTAGCGGTACAACACAAGAACACGATAGATAACGGTTGTCAAGGGGTTAGGGTTGGCCCTTTGACAAATTGGAATCTAGTGTGGGAGACGTGGTCTCTCGCCTTTGTAATGTAACCAGCACTTCAAGCTACGGAGGTGGCAAGCAAGATGAAAATCGTTAGCATCGTAGCTAACTTGGCGTTCTGGTTTGGGCTCTTAACTGGCGCCAGTGGTGGCTCTTGGGTAGTCGCTTTAGTGTTGATGACGGTGAGCGTTGTTACGATCATCATCATCGAACTACGGCGACGCATACTATTTGCTCGTTAGCCCTCGGCGGAGTAGACGCACGACGCTGGCGGAAACGCCAGTGGCACCGAAGAGTGACCAAGGAGATGGTAAGTATGGAACTCCTATCCCCGAAAGAAGGCGACCACATTAACCTGACAGAATTCCTCAAGGACTACTGGAAACTGTCAGTAGACGATCGTGGAGAGATCGAAATCGAAGCGGTTTATCGAGTCGGCTTGTGGTTGGCAGATCGGGAACCAAACTGTGAGATTCTTTATCGCCGGAATGTGATTACTGAGTTGGCTGAGTTCCTAATCGAGATGCCGACAGGTATGATCATCTGGCCCCAGCTGATCAGACACATGCTGATTAATACCCTTGCAGGCCAACTCGTAGAGTACCCGGCAGCTGACTGCGTGGACCGACGTGAAGATTTGGATGGCCCAGTGCTACCCGGTATCATGGTGACGGTTCTGGATCCGGAACCGGGTATTGGGCGGAAGCGAATGCGGGTCAAGGCTTATCGCCTGAGTTTGGTTAATTCAGCGCCGGGTGACGATGGAGACCCCGGCCCGAGCCCGCGCGAAAACATCCTGATAGCGGAAAGCATCAGCACCAGTGAGCTGTTTCGCTAGAGCATTCGTTCAGGTCATATCAAGACCGACATTCAAAGTTGCCCCGATACAATCGGGACGATGGCGAATAGTCGGTCTTATTTTATGCAAAACGTCATTGCGAGGGCGTTAGCCCGCGGCAATCTCTGAGATTGCTTCGTCGTCCTTCGGACCTCTCGCAATGACGACCGGAGCTTAATGATACTGCTCGAGGGCGGCTTCGGCGGCACTCATCTCGGCGGCTTGTTTAGATGGGCCGGTGCCCCGAGCAATCTCCCTATCACCCAAACAAACGGCTATCTCAAACATTTTGTTGTGATCGGGTCCAGATTCGGACACTACTTTGTAGATGGGGGTGATGCTATCACGCTCTTGAGCAATCTCTTGGAACTGGCTTTTGGCATCCAGATAGTCTTGGTTAGCAACTATCACATCTAATTTTGGCAAGAGATGAGCAGATAAGAATTCTTTGGCCGGCTTGATGCCGCCATCTAAAAAGATGGCCCCGACCAGCGACTCAACCACATTAGCCAAAATCGTGATTTGATTGTTTACGCTTTTAGCCTCACCTTTACTAAGTTTTAAATATTGATAAAGCTTCAGTTCGTCTGCTATCTGTTTGAGCGTCTCTTTTTTAACCAAAGCTGAACGCAATGCTGTTAGCTCGCCTTCGGGCTTGTTAGTAAATTTATGATATAGATATTCGGTAACCACTAATTCTAATACGGCATCGCCTAAAAACTCCAATCTCTCATTATGGCCGGGTTCGAATTCGTTCTCATTTAGATACGAACGATGGACAAAGGCCTGTTCCAATAAGAGGGGCTTATTAAATTTGATGCCTAACTGTTTTTCGAGAGTAGATAAAGGGGTCATCACTTTTTCTTTTTGGTGGCAACTTTTGGTTTGGTAGCCTTCTTAGCTGGTTTGGCCGTCTTAATTTTTTCTTCTTTGGGAGAAGGTTTATCTTTATCACCCTCTTCCGGTTGGTACTTTGCTGAGTTGCGGTAGACCGTACCTAATACGCCGTTAACAAATTTGGATGTGTTCTCCCCGCCGAAGGCCTTACCTAGCTCCACCGCCTCGTTAATTACTGCCTTTGGCGGCACCTCGTCATCAAACAACAGTTCGAACATGGCTAACCGAAGGATAGAGAGATCGACTTGAGCAATTTGGCTCAGTGGCCACTCCGGCGCGGCGATGGCAATGATTTTATCTATCTCTTCTAAATGGCCAACAATGCCACCAGCGATTTTGCGCATAAAGTCTTTGTTGTTGTCTTCGAAATCGTGCTGAGCAATATTTCGCTCAACGATCGAGGAGAGATCATTACCACCACGATTAGCGAGTTCGTACAAACTCTGCATCATGATGATCCGCGCAAAGTGTCGGTTAGAAGCCATAGGAAAGCCGCAATTAAACTAATTTACTTCTTGTCGCTATCCTTCTTCGCTCGTTTTTCGGAGATCTTTTTAGATGAGCTCTTTTTCGGCGCGCTCTTCTTTTGGGGAGTGGCCTTTTTCTTTTTCTCTGACCTCGCTTTGCGAGCGGCGGCGGCCTGGTCTCGCTTTAGACGAGTAGCAATCCGCTTATCTGTCTTAGTGGTCAGAACCTTCCGTTGCCCATAAAACCCGCAGTGCGGACAGGCAATATGAGCCGGCTTGGGCTGTTGACAGTTGGTGCAAAGCACCAAACCCAACAGCTTAACGGCTGAGTGAGCTCTCCGGGTACGACCCCGAACTCGACTGATCTTTTTCTTTGGTTGTGCTGCCATACCTATAGAGTATAGGCGATTTTGGTTGAACAGGGCAAGCTTTTTCCATTTTTCCGCCCCCTGCTTGACAAACTGACAGGGGTCGAGTAACCTTTAGTCTGTACGCAGATTACTCCTAAAGGTGCGAAATTGTTAGTAATCAGATTATCCCGCAAAGGTCGTCGTAACCACCCAATGTATCGGCTGTTGGTCGCAGAGAACAGTAAGCCGACCGATGGTGATTTTGTAGAAATCGTAGGACACTACAATCCGACGGCCAAAGATCAACCGCTGACGGTAAATAAGGAGCGGGTGCAGTATTGGATATCTAAAGGCGCTCGGCCTACTAATTCCGTATCCAAATTACTTAATCGGACTGGCTTTGAATTACCAGTGGAGGAGGGCCACCGCAAGCCCAAGCAGAAGGCCAAAACAGAGCCCACACCAGTAGCTGCTGGAGCGGGTGACGCAGTGATTGCTCCCACCGAGGAAAAGCCAGTAGCGGAAGAAGCGCCTAAATCAGAAGAGGCCCCAGCAACCGAAGAAAAGTCTGCTGATCAGCAGAACAAACCGGAAGTCCCAGCCGAGCCAGAGATGCCGGCCCTCGCCCTCGATGAATCGGATTCGGGTAAGCCCGCCTCAGAAACTGATTCGGGCGGAGAGGCTTAGTTCAGCTCTTGAAGGTTTATTAGTTATATAAGTTTAAGGTTTAGGGAGGAGCAGATTATGGCTGACAACGATAAGGAATTCGTAGAGTACGTGGTCAAAGCTATTGTCGAGAATCCTGACAAAGTGACAGTGGAACGCAAAGTTGATGAGATGGGCGTGTTGTTAGAGCTGACCGTTGACCCTGCCGATATGGGTAAGATCATCGGTAAAGAGGGCCGCACCGCTAAAGCTATCCGCACACTGTTGCGGGTATTGGGTGCGCAACTTAACGCTCGGGTCAACCTAAAGATCATTGAGCCAGAAGGCGGACTTGGTCGTACCAGTGTAGCTAACGCCGAGATGGCTACTGAGGAAGTAGCAGAAGATAAACCCAAAACTACCACTAAGGACGACCTCAAGGATCTTAGTGACGAAGAATAATCTCGTAGACAACAAGATATTAAAAGAGCCCCAGATGGGGCTCTTTTTTGTGGGTGTAATCGACGCACCCAGTTGCCGATTAGGAGTGCGACCGCACTCTAAATCGGCTATAATACAGATATGAAAACGAGCCGGACAGCTTACAGGCTAGTTAAAACCCTATCGGACTGGGTCGACAGCCGGGGTGTAGTGACCATGAACAAGGGGAGGTGGGACCAACTCCTCTCTTGTGATAAAAATAGTAAACGTGTTTTTAGGTACCTAAAAGAAGCAGATTATCTATGCAGCTTAGGCAATGATCGATTCCAAATTGCCGATGAGGTTAAGATAAATTTACTTAAGGATTTAATAAAGAATAGAAGACCGGACGGCAAGTTGCGAATAATCATGTTTGATATACCAGAAAAACTGAAAATGAATCGCAACTTCTTTCGTAAACATCTGGCGGATTTGGGATTTAATATGCAGCAAAAAAGTGTTTGGGTATCCAATTTGCCATGCGAAGACTTGGTTCGGTTAATCGTTAAGTATCATGGTTTGGCGAAGCACGTTGACCTGTTTGTAGGGGAGCCTGTGCCGATTAGGAATGCGATCGCACTCTAAATCGGCAGAGGACGTTTTCTGTTAAGATAACTTTATGAAGCTGACGTTTATTACAATTTTTCCAGGTGTTGTGGAGGATTTCTTTAAAGAGGGCCTCCTATCTAAAGCTAGACGAACTAACAAGATCGAGGTCCAGACCATCAACCCACGCGATTTCACGACCGATAAGCACGAAACGATTGACGATTTTCCGTATGGTGGTGGGGCGGCGGGCACGGTGATGAAAGTAGAACCGCTAGTGGCGGCAATTCGTAAGGCTACTGGGAAAAAGAAGCCGAAAAGTTGTCTGGTAATTTTGTTGGGGCCGTCCAAAAAAGTTTTTGATCAGAGGATGGCCAAAAAGTTAACCCAATACAAACATTTAGTGTTTGTTTGCGGCAGGTACGAGGGTGTCGATGCTCGGGTAGAAAAATACGTTGATACGAAAATTAGTTTGGGCGAATTTGTAATCATGGGCGGCGAGGTGGCTGGTTTAGCAATGACAGAAGCAATCGTGCGCCTTCTTCCTGGTGTGATCGGCAACGAGGGGTCGTTGGGGGAAGAAAGTTATGGCTCGATATTTAAATTAGAGTACCCGCACTACACTCGGCCGGAGGTATTTGAGGGCCGCCGAGTTCCCCGGGTGTTGCTGTCTGGTGATCACGGTAAGATTGCGGCATGGCGGAAAAAGATGAGCAAGTAACTTGGTATTGGAAGGATCTGCCTGGGGTGATGGCGGGGATTTCGCATAAGAACGCTGGTTGGATGAATGCAGATGAGGTTGATTTAGCAAGGGGAGCAACCGGTAAGGCCAATCGTGATAAGTTTTTTGCTCGTCTGGGTTTTGACCCAGAAAAAACCGTAGCTATTACCGGTTTGCGTCATACCACTAATGTAGCGGCGGTAGATTTTACTAATGCTGGACAGGTTATTTACGGCGCTGATGGGGTGGATGGACTCAGTACCGATCAACCGGGATTAATTTTAGCCAGTACAATGGCGGATTGTCTGCCAATATATTTTTATGATCCCGTAGCTAAAGTGGTGGCTATAGCGCATGCAGGTTGGCGAGGCGTACTTAGCAATATGATTGAAGCGATGGTCAAGCATCTTCAAAATAACTACCCAAAAACTCAGTTAAATAATCTCCAAGCTTTGGTTGGACCGGGTTTGAGGCCTTGCCACTTCGAAGTCCTATCAGATGTTGAGGAATTGTTTAAGAAACGATATTCCAATTACACAGATTATCGAGAGGGCAAAATCTACATTGATCTGCCAGCTATTGTTAAACAACAGCTATCTCAAGTCGGCTTGGTGGGGGATAATATTCAGGATACGGGTGAGTGTAACTACGATCTAACCGATAAATATTTCTCCTTCCGGCGTGATCATCCGCCGAAGCCCCAATCGATGATAGCGTTTGTAGCTTTACGCAATGAATAAATTCAAACTAATCTCTGAGTTTAAACCGTCTGGGGATCAGCCAGCAGCGATTAAACAGCTAGTGGAGGGTTTAAGCAAGGGGTATCGGGACCAGACACTACTAGGAGTAACTGGGTCTGGTAAAACCTTTACCATGGCTAAGGTGATAGAGCAGCTCCAAAAGCCCACACTGGTGATTGCTCACAACAAAACTTTGGCCGCTCAATTGGCGGCGGAGTTTCGCGATCTGTTTCCAAATAACGCGGTACACTATTTTGTTAGCTATTACGATTACTATCAGCCGGAGGCGTATATTCCGCATACTGACACCTACATCGCCAAAGATGCTTCGATTAATGAGGAGATAGATAAACTGCGTCACGCCGCCACTCAAGCGCTGTTGACTCGCAAGGATGTGTTAATTGTTGCTTCGGTTTCTTGTATCTATGGCTTGGGTTCGCCGGAAGACTATCAAAATACAGCGATAGTTATCGAAAAAAATAAACTGTTTAAGTCGAATCAACTGATGCGGCGATTGATTGATGTCCAGTATAAACGCAACGAGATTGGCTTTGGGCGTGGCAATTTTAGATCTCGCGGCGAAGTATTAGAGATCTATCCGTCGTATAGCGATTATGTTTACAGAATAGATTTTGATGGTGATAAGGTTGAGCGAATTCGCCAAATGGATTATCTTACCGGCGAAGTATTAGAAAATTTAGAGAGGCTGGAAGTCTTCCCAGCCAAACACTTTATTACCCCAGAAGAACGGCTAAAAAGCGCTCTTGGAAGAATAGAAAAAGAGATGGCGGCGAGAGTGGCGGCGCTTAAAAAAATCGGAAAATTAGTCGAGGCTCAACGGATAGAACAGCGCACGCGTTACGATTTAGAGATGTTGCGCGAGGTGGGCTATGTATCTGGTATCGAGAACTATGCTAGATACTTGGGCGATCGCGGGGCAGGCGAGGAGCCGGCCACTTTAATGGATTATTTCCCCAGTGATTTTATGATGTTTATTGACGAATCGCACATGACGATACCGCAGATCAGAGGGATGTATCACGGCGATCGTAGCAGGAAGGAGACGCTGATAGAGCACGGGTTTAGACTGCCAAGTGCGCTGGATAATCGGCCACTTCGATTTGAAGAGTTTGATAAGCATATTCATCAGGTAGTTTATGTGTCGGCCACGCCGGAGGATTATGAATTGCAGTTGAGCCGACAAGTGGTAGAGCAGATTGTGCGGCCAACGGGTTTGGTTGATCCAGAGGTCGAAGTAAGAAAAACAGAAGGGCAGATAGACGATTTAATTAACGAGATTGATGCGCGGATAAAGAAGAACCAACGCGTGTTGATTACTACACTAACTAAAAAGATGGCGGAGGATTTGACGGATTTCTTGTCCGAGAATGGTATCAAGGTGCAATATCTCCATTCCGATGTCGATACCTTTGAGCGAATTCAGATATTAAAGAGTCTCCGCTTGGGCGAATACGATGTAGTGGTTGGCATTAACCTGCTCCGCGAAGGATTGGATTTACCCGAGGTTTCGTTGGTGGCTATTCTGGATGCGGACAAAGAAGGGTTTTTGCGCTCCAAGACGGCCTTAATCCAAACCATCGGTCGGGCTTCGCGCCACTTAGAAGGTAGGGTGATTATGTATGCAGACAAAGAAACGACTGCGATGAGAGTGGCAATCGAAGAATCTAGCCGACGACGCGCTAAGCAGATGGTTTATAACAAAGAACATAAGATTACGCCCAAATCGATTGTTAAAAAGATTAGTGCCATTGAAGCGGGAGAAAAACAAGAGGAGACTGCCGAACAAAAACAACAGCGTAAACGTTTATCCAAATTTGTTAAATCCGCCAATAGCACAGAAGTTGAGCTGTTAATCCGTGACCTCGAAAACCAGATGGATTTAGCGGCGCAGAACCTGGAGTTCGAAAAAGCCGCCGAACTTAGAGACGAGATCGAGCTATTAAAACAAAACTTGCGCTAATCCCTATTTTTTGCTGTCGGCCAGTTTGGGCCACTCTTCCAATAGGACGTAGATTACGGAAGCCACCGGAATAGCCAGTAAAATGCCCAATACTCCCATCAACTTGGCGCCAATTAAAATAATGATAATAATGGTGACCGGGTTAAGGCCCACGGCGTACTGCATTACCTTAGGCACCAAAAGTTTGTTTTCTAACTCCTGAACTAAGATGTAAAAGATGGTAACGATTAATGCCATGGTAGGGGAGATAGTAAAGGCGATGAGAATAGCGGGGATAGCAGCGATAATTGGACCGATGACCGGGATTATCTCCAAGACTCCAGCTAAGATCCCTAAAGTAAGGGCATAGGGCATACCGATAATTAGCATTCCGATGTAGACCACCAGCCCAACGGCGATAGCTAGGATAATCTGCCCCCTTAGCCAACCTCCGAGTTTTGTTCCCATCTTATTAGCGATAGTGATCAATTGCCCTTTTTGTTTGATGGGGAAAAGCGAAACAAAAAACTTTTTAATGCCGTTTTCATCTAACAGGAAGTAGAGGGTGAGAATAAACACCATCACAATAGCGGCGGCGCCACTGAAAAATCCTAACGTGGTGTTAAATACGTTATTGGCAATCTGGCCCAAGAAATTAGAGAGCGAGTTAAGGCTATCTTGGGAGGCGTTAAGTAAACCACTAATACTACCCCTTTGCAGGTTTTGTAGTAGGTCGGTGAAGGTAGTAAAGTAAGCTGGCAAACTATCAGCTAGTTGTCTAACCTGTGTGATCATGGGTGGCAGTACAAAATAAATTATGCCACCCAATAAGCTAAGCACTAACAGGTAGATTAAAATAATTGAGATAGTACGAGGCAATTTCCATTTGGTTAACCGATCAACCGTGGGGGAAAGAGCCGCGGCGATAATAATAGAAACAAAGACTATCGCAATAATGTCGCGGATAAAATACAAAAAACCAATGGCCAGCAATACTATTACTATCCGCAGAATTGATGCGGTGGAGATGTCTAAGATGTCACGCTGTTTCATTCTGCCCCCAGAGATTTAGAGATGGTTTGGGTTGCTCCGGCCGTTAGGTTGGTAAAAACAAAACTGACCGATGAGAAATTAGGCAAAACTACTCGATCAAAGGTCACAAATAGTTGATGGGGTAACTCGGTAGGAGTCTGACCCG
Source organism: Patescibacteria group bacterium (assembly GCA_016936175.1). GTDB lineage: Bacteria > Patescibacteriota > Kazan-3B-28 > Kazan-3B-28 > UBA10110 > 2-01-FULL-49-10. The sequence goes on from JAFGPN010000015.1 coordinate 9,184, forward strand.
CTTCGGGCGTTTCTGTCCGATAATTAATCAAAACCTGATTATTAATCGTAGCGGTGGAATCAAGCGTTACCCCGGAGTTGCCGGCTGTTACCACACCGGCCAATACTTGGCTGATCGGATCAAAGCCGGTTAGACTATTGAGTTTTAGCTCTTGCTTTAAACCGGTGGCCGAGTCGATTAGGTATGGCTTGTCAATATTTTGAGAATTAGTTAAACGGGAGTTAACTTCGATAGTGGTAGCGTGGATTGGTACACTCTTGGGGGCAGCATTATTTTTTCGGTAGTTGCTGGCGAGGATTAGCCCAATGGCTACCACAAATACCACAACTAGCGTTGCTATACTAATAGTAGCGGTCGATTTGGTTATTGGTTTTTTCATACGCGAATATTATACAAGATATTAAGGGTTTATTTAAGTGAGCAGACCTGCGGTGGTAACAGTAGTAAAACGAGGAGAGGCGGCTTATCCGGCTGTTTTGCGAGAGATAGCTGACCCTCCTAACCAGCTCTACGTTTGGGGAGATATTGACAGCTTGAGTACTGGCATACTAATCGCGGTGGTGGGGACGCGCAAACCAACCGATTATGGAATTAGGGTGACTGGGAGATTATCTGCCGATCTAACAGCCGCTGGAGTGACAGTAGTCTCTGGCTTAGCTTATGGAGTAGATACGATAGCGTTGACGGAAGCGATAACGATGGGAGCTAAGGTGGTGGCTGTAATCGGATCCGGGTTGGATAGAGAAAGTTTTTATCCGGCGGCCAACTATCAGCTGGCAGAGAGGATAGTAGAGAGTGGGGGAGCCGTAATATCTGAATATCCGTCAGGAACGCCGCCGCTTAAGCAGCATTTTCCGGCTAGGAACAGAATCATTGCCGGGTTAACCGTGGGCACGGTAGTAATAGAAGGGATTAAGGGTAGTGGCGCTTTGATTACGGCCGAGCATGCGATGGAGTTTGGTCGAGAGGTCTTTGGTGTGCCAGGGAGTATCTTTGTGCCGGAAGCGTGGGCGCCGAATCACCTGATCAAAGAAGGCGCCATCCCTATTACCGCCGCCGCCGATATATTAGAATCGCTGGGATTGACGCGGTTAAATCTACCCGATGCCGCAGTAAAAGAAACTTCAATTGAAGATAAAATTTATCAAACTCTTAATCAACAATCACTATCGATTGATGAATTGTCGCGACAACTTCAACTTGACAGTCAGTTGATCAGCAGTACACTAACGTTGATGGAAATTAAAGGAGCGATAAAATTAACTCCAGCCGGAAAATTTACCCGGCTTCGCTAATTATTTATCAGATTTGAGTAAGCCGGCAGATACATTGGTAGTGGTAGAATCTCCCACTAAGGCCAAAACTATTGGCCGGATTTTAGGTAAAGGCTACGTGGTCGAAGCCTCGATGGGGCATTTAAGGGATCTACCAAAATCTAAATTAGGAGTCGATACAGAAAATAATTTTGAACCAGATTATATCATTCCTACCGCTAGTCGAAAGGTGGTCAGTCGATTAAAAAAACTTAATGCAGAAGCGGGTAAATTGATATTAGCAACCGATGAGGACCGCGAAGGTGAAGCGATTGGGTGGCATGTGGCGGAGGCCTTGGGGGTAGACGGCTCCTTGGTCCCTAGGATAGTTTTTCATGAGATTACCGACGAGGCAGTTAAAGAGGCGATAGAGCATCCCAGAAAATTAGATATGAATCTAATCCATTCTCAGCAGGCTCGTCGGGTGTTGGACCGGTTGGTTGGCTATAAGCTCTCGCCGCTACTTTGGAAAAAGATATTTCGTGGGCTCTCGGCTGGTCGGGTTCAATCGGTAGCAGTGCGATTAATTGTGGAGCGCGAACGAGAGCGCCAGGCTTTTAAGCCAGAAGAATACTGGAAGATAAAAGTCGATTACTCTGCTACCGGAAAAAGTTTTATAGCCGAGCTGGCTAAAATTGGCGAGGCTAAGGCCGACATTACCAATCAGGTGATGGCCGATGCGGTGGTGGCAGATATTAATAATAATCCATCGGTTGTCTCCGCAATAGAGCATGGCGAAAGAATAAAATCTCCCAATGCTCCGTTTACCACTTCAACCCTGCAGCAACAGGCTGGAACCGTTCTCGGTTACAGCGTTAAAAAAACCATGATGTTAGCTCAGCAACTGTACGAAGGGGTAGAGTTAGACGGCGATGGACAGGTCGGTTTAATTACTTATATGCGTACCGATTCCAACTTTATGGCGGCTAAGGCAGTGACAGAGATTAGAGAGTTTTTAGGCCAGAATTTTGGCGAGCAGTATGTGCCGACCGAGCCTCGGCTCTACAAAACTAAGGCCAAGGGTGCTCAAGAGGCCCACGAAGCCATTCGTCCAACCTCGGCCTTTCGTTCGCCAAAATCTTTAGAAGCGGTATTATCGCGTGATCATTTGCGACTATATAAACTTATTTGGGAGCGGGCATTAGCCTCGCAGATGAAAGACGCGATAATTAGCGAACAAAATGTAAAGATTTCTTGCGGCGACAAAATTTTAACTGCGCAAGGAGTGGGTGTAAAGTTCCCCGGCTATATTGCTGTTTTAGAAAAAAATCCAGTCAGTGAAGTTACACTACCTAAATTAAGCGAAAATGAGGCTCTCAAGGTTAATCAAGTTATCCCGGAGCAGAAATTTACCGAACCGCCTGATCGATTTACCGAACCAAGCTTAGTTAAAACCTTAGAAAAGTTAGGCATTGGTAGACCATCTACTTATGCCCCCACCATTACTACCATTATAAGTAGGGGATATATCAAGAAAGAAAAACGTACCCTGGTACCACAAGAGGTAGGGTTTTTGGTTAATGATTTTTTGGTGGAACACTTTCCCGATATTGTTGATAGCGGCTTTACCGCCGAGATGGAGGAGGATTTAGATCGAATCGCTGAAGGAGAAAAAAAGTGGAATACAGTAATCGCGGAATTTTATAAACCGTTTGCAAAACAGTTGGCCGAGAAAGAGGCCACGGTCGAAAAGAAAGACCTGGCTCAACAAACAGACCAGGAGTGTGACAAATGCGGCGGTCCGATGGTTATTAGAATGGGTCGATTTGGAAAGTTCTTAGCTTGTTCAAATTTCCCCAAATGTAAAAACACCAAGAGTTTGGAGCCAGAAGGCGGTAGCGAGCTACCGAAGATGGCTTGTCCCAAATGCGCCGAGGGTCAGATAGTTTCTCGGCGAACCAAACGAGGCAAGATATTTTATGGCTGTAGCAACTATCCCAAATGTGATTTTGCCAGTTGGGATGAGCCAGTGCCGGAGAAGTGCCCAACCTGTAACGGTTTGATGGTTAAAAAACCCCTGGCCGCGTCCCGCGCCCGCGGGCAGGCCAAAACTAAGCTACCAACCTGTACTCAATGCGGGTTCGAGGATAAATCAATCGACCCGTCCACTTCTCTCCCTGAGCAAGGCGAGGGGTAGAAACATTCTTTTTTGTCATTCTCGCGGAAGCGGGAATCCAGGCGAAGAATTTATTTTCTTTTCTGGATCCCCGATGTCGAGCCGATGTCTATCGGCTCGGCTCGAGGACGACAGGTCATAGGTTGATTAATATGTCAATTTAGGTTAGAATGGCGAGTATGGGAAAGTTTGATCACAAAAAAGCGCACCGATGGGTAAAGATATCCCAGGTGGTGTTTGCAGTGCTAATTCTGGTATTTATCTTTATCGCTGTGTTGTACGGCAATAATCCGTCGTTGGCCGGGAGTGGTAGTGGCGGTAGCGCCCTATCGTTTCCTGATCTGATTGTTGCGTTGCGCAATGGAATGAGTGTTCTGATCGGAGCGCTGGCAGTAATTATGACCATTGCCGGTGGAGTAGTTTATGCTGTTTCTCAAGGTAATCCAAACCAGATGGCGGTTGGTCGAGACCTGATCGTTTCTGCCATTAGCGGACTAGCCCTGTACGCCTTTTCTTTGTATTTGCTAGGTAATCCCGGCACGGGCGGTGCCGGCGGCCTCATCGCTAAGTATTTTGGTGGATGGTAAAATAATTGGCAATGTTTGATTTTATTGAGGTTCACGGAGCACGTGAACATAATCTTAAGAATGTTGATATTAAATTGCCTCGTAATCGCTTTGTAGTGATTACGGGGCTTTCGGGTTCCGGCAAATCTTCTCTTGCCTTTGATACTATCTACGCCGAAGGCCAGCGGCGGTATGTCGAATCACTCTCTGCCTATGCTCGTCAGTTTTTGGGAGTGATGGAAAAACCAAATGTCGAACATATCGATGGGTTAAGTCCCGCCATCTCGATTGATCAGAAATCATCTTCATCTAATCCGCGCTCAACGGTAGGTACTATTACCGAGATCTATGATTATCTGCGGTTGTTGTATGCGCGGGTAGGGATTCCGCACTGTCCCAGCTGTGGGATTAGAGTAGAGCGTCAGTCGATCGATCAGATTGTTGAGCAGGTGCAAAAATTACCTTTAGGGAAATTTGCAGTGCTAGCGCCAATTATTTCGGATAAAAAAGGCGAGGCCAAGGATGTGTTGCTTCAAATCAAGAAAGCCGGTTTTTCTAGGGCGCGGGTAGATGGCACACTTCGTGATTTGGAAGAAAAGATAGAATTGCCTAAGACTCGCAAGCATACTATCGAAGCAGTGGTTGATCGGTTAGAACTAACAGCGGTGGCCGAATCGGGTGGGCGAGGGCGTTTAACCCAATCATTAGAGGCGGCGTTACAGCTGGGTGATGGCACCGTAATCATTTGGGATATCGACAAGGATCGCGATAATTTCTTTTCCGAAAGTCTGGCTTGTCCGAAATGTAGTGTTAGTATCCCTGAACTGGAGCCTCGCAGTTTTTCATTTAATAATCCGCATGGAGCGTGCCCCTCGTGCACGGGTTTAGGTTTTACATTGGAGATTGATCCAGAGATGCTGATTCCGAATAAAAAGTTAACTATCGCCGAAGGGGGCATTAGAGCCGGGGGGTTTCATATGAGCAGCGAAACTGGCTGGACCCAGCGAATTTTAGAAGCAGTTGGCAAAAAGTATGGTTTTAAATTAGATCAGCCGATTGGTAAGTTTAGCAAAAAATCGTTTGATGTTTTATTGCAGGGCGCTAGCGACGAAGATGTGGTGATAAGGTACCGGACTTCGCGTGGCAACACCAATGAGTACGTGGTGAAATGGGAGGGCATTATTCCTAATCTGATGCGCCGATACAAGGAGACCGATTCCGATTTTGTCCGCGCCGAGATAGATAAAATTATGGTCGAACGGATCTGTCCCGTCTGTAAGGGGGGGAGACTTAGGGCCGAATCGGCGGCGGTGACGGTGGGCAATCAGTCAATCGTTACAGTGTCGGCGATGTCGATAAGTAACGCCAATCAGTTCTTCGATAAATTAAAGTTAGATAGTCAGCGGACTTTAATTGCCGCCCAGATACTAAAAGAAATCAAAGAACGAATCGGTTTTTTGGATAACGTTGGTTTAAGCTATCTGACGCTAAATCGGAGCGCCACTACTCTCTCCGGCGGAGAAGCCCAGCGAATTCGATTAGCCACCCAAATCGGTTCGGGGCTGTCCGGTGTTATCTATATATTAGATGAACCCTCGATTGGTCTACATCAGCACGATAATGGCAAATTGATAAAATCGTTGAAGGGTCTTCGCGATTTAGGTAATACTGTGTTGGTGGTTGAGCACGATGAAGAAACTATTTTAGAAGCGGACTATGTAGTGGATATGGGACCGGGTGCCGGCGAGTTAGGTGGCCAGGTGGTAGCGGTCGGCACACCTGACCAGATTAAAAAGAATAAGCGCTCATTAACTGGCCAGTATCTCTCCGGTAAGGCTAAGGTTAAAGTCCCGAGCGTGCGGCGGTCGCCTAACGGCAAGCAGTTGCTAATTAAGGGTGCTAGCGAGTTTAATCTTAAAAATATTGATGTCGGGATTCCCTTGGGATTATTTGTCTGCGTTACAGGGCTATCTGGCTCTGGAAAATCTACACTGATTAACGAGATTTTGGTTAAAAAAATCAGCCAAACGCTATATGGCGCACATGCCTTGCCAGGGAAACATAAAACCATTGAGGGGTTAGACCATCTCGACAAGATTATTAGCATTGATCAATCGCCAATCGGGCGCTCGCCTCGAAGCAATCCAGCTACCTACACGGGTGTGTTTACCGACATTCGGGATTTGTTTAGCAAGCTTCCCGAAGCGCAGATTCGAGGCTACGCCCCAGGCCGATTTAGCTTTAATGTTAGAGGTGGTCGATGCGAAAACTGTCAGGGCGACGGAGTAATCAAGATCGAGATGCACTTTTTGCCGGATGTATATGTGCCGTGCGATGTGTGTAAGGGCAAACGTTACAACCAGGAGGTGTTAGAGGTTCATTACAACGGTAAAAATATCTCCGAAGTATTAAATATGTCGGTGGGAGAGGCATTGGAGTTCTTTAAAAACATCCCCACTATTCAAAATAAATTAGCCACACTTCAAGAAGTAGGTTTGGGCTATATTACCTTGGGTCAACCAGCGACACAATTGTCTGGGGGAGAAGCCCAGCGAATTAAGTTGGCCTCCGAACTTTCTCGGCGGGCTACCGGCAAAACTTTATATGTATTAGACGAACCAACTACTGGTTTACATTTTGATGATGTTAAGCGATTGTTGGCGGTACTGACTCGATTGGTAGATAAGGGCAATACCGTGCTGGTGATAGAACATAACTTAGATGTAGTCAAAACTGCCGACTGGATTATCGATTTGGGCCCCGAGGGGGGAGATAAGGGTGGTGAGATCGTGGCAGAAGGCACCCCGGAAAAAGTGGCGAAGGTCAAAAAATCATATACTGGCCAGTATCTCCAGAAAATCCTCAGGTAGCCTTGTCCTCGGGTTTGACCCGGGGACCCAGACATAAACCTAAATATACTTTCGCTACCATTTTGCTCGTCCAAAATGGTAGCACCGAAAGGACGCCCAATCACAAATTGCTATCCGACCACCTAAATTACCTTTCTGGCTATCGGCGACCCCCCCGATGGACATCGGGGTCAGACAACGCCTGCGCCAGCGGTAATTTAGCTACCGGATGATGTAATTTGCTCCATGGGGTAGGGCGCAACTCCTCCGATGGTTGGGGCTATAGGGTAAAATCCTGTCTGGGAGCGGGAAAACTCTTGACAGGGAGCGGATTTTGTGCTATGTTTGGGGTGTAAGGTGGAGCGGTCGTACTCTGGATTTCTAGCGCCGCTATACCAACCACCAGCACCTTGAAGACTGGTTTTAAAGGGCTGGCCCAAAAGGTGGATAAAAGGAGACTAGGATGACCATCCTGGCCGCTCTTGATTTGGCGCTGAAACTGATTGGCGCCTTCATTGCCGTTGGACTTGATTCGGAAGGTGGCCTCGCCCGTGTTAATGAGTTGCTCACGCAGCTCAAGTCACTTGGGGAGGAAGCACTTTCGCGTCTGTTCCAGCGTGTCCACATTGTCCGCGAGGTCTTGACTCGTGTCAGCATTCCGACTTTGGGAGAGTTCCAGGAGTTCATGGACACCAAGGTTCTTCTCTGGCTACCCAAGCCGTCACGCTCGCCTAAACTGCCCAAGGGCAACTGGCAAGCAGAACGGCTGAAGATTCAACAGAAAGCCTGGGTCAAGGTCGGAATTGATTTGCCACAGGCTCTGTGCGACAAGTTCGTCGACATTCTGAACCAGTGTGGCGCAGAGTTGGTGGCTCAACTTGAGGCCTACGGCTTCATGTTTGTCATCACAGCGGATGTCACCTGGACTGCCAGCACTTGGCCAACAGGATGGGTTAAGCCCAACGACTGGTACTGGCAAGTGTTGAATGGCGGCAGGGTCATCGGCAGTGATGATAAGCCCATTGAGGCCTGTCGGCTTCTGGGCCATATCCTGCTGATCGACACCCGACAGAAGCCCCGGTACGCCGGTGGCCATCAGCGTTGGAAGGACGATGTGTTCATGGAGGCGCTCATCGGCTACTTGCAGGATCGCAAGCTCCTGCTAGTGAACGATAATGCTGGCCGTGGCAGTCGGTTCTACCTGAGCCGTAACGATTATACCAACGTCGTAGCCCCGGCCTTTGTGGAAGCTCTCCAACAGCTCGGCGTTCCGGTTCAAACGGCTCGCCTCGAATACTGCCCGGAGCATTCTGCTCTCTGCCAGCTGTTCAACTCGCCCCGAAAGGATAATGGCAAGACGAACACTTGGCTGTGGTTCCAGGAGTACCTGGACTCGTCCGAGGGCTCGCTGGGTGGCGGGGACTCCGACGACGGTGGTCTTGCGGACGTCGGCTACGACGACTCCGGCGGTCGCTGGGACTACGCATCTGGTTCGCTCGTGGCAGTTCTGGCCTAGGTATTGATCATTTGGTTTTCTCGGACTTTGGTCCCGGCGGGGTTGCTTGCAACCCCGCCATTTTTGTATAGTTATTTTGATGCGATAGAGCATAGATTACTACGGTAACTATCGTCGCTCTCCCTTTTGGGACAGCCAGAGTTTATAGCCTAGGTTGGTTATAGAGAGCGCTAAACCTAAACGGGAAACTGCGTGTCGACTACTAAGCTTCAATGGGTGAAGCAGATAAAATACAGGCAATCTATACGAGTTTGTTTGCCAGTGACTTTGGGTGGTAGGCGACATTAACGACTGGACTCGTCCGAGAACTCGCTGAATGGCGGGAACTCCGACAACGGTGGTCTTACGAACGTCGGCTACAACAACTCCGGCAATCGCTGGAACAACGAATCTGGTTCGCTCGTGGCAGTTTCTCGCGTTGGTTAATTAGGGGCGGGGGATCTACTCCCGCCCTTTAATTGTATTTCTTGATCCAACCACCAAGCATTTTGCCGATTTCCTGTAACTTACTCTGCAAAACTAAATAGGATTTTTCGTTCAAAGCCTGAACGTCATATCCCAACCGGATTTGCAACTTCACTAAGTCTAGTAGTCCACTGGCTCTAATCAGAACTTCCATTCTGCCTCGTTCGGGCGTAATAGGCGCTTGAAGAACACACTCAATTAACTCTAATAGCTTCATCTGGGTCATTTGACCCAAAGTATACTTCTCAACTTTAGGATATTTCAGAAGATGCCCATGAAACTGTTTGTAAAACTCGTACAGTCTCAGAATAATAGGGATTTCTCCAAAACCATGAGGGGGGGGGCTTAATAGGAAAGTTATTTTTCATAATGGTGTTTTTGCGGAGATTATTTCGTTAGAGAACCTATTCTTAGCCTGGACAGAGTTTCGGAAAGGAAAGCGGAACAAGTCTGATGTCCAAGCATTCGAACTCCATCTCGAAGATAACATATTTGCTCTGCACGAGGAGCTGGCGGATGGCACCTACCGCCATGGCGGGTACCAACAGTTTCGTATCTCCGACCCGAAGCCTCGCCTGATCAGCAAGGCATCCGTCCGTGACCGGCTACTCCATCACGCCGTCTACCGGATTTTATACCCGGCGTTTGATAAAACCTTCATCTTCGATAGCTACTCCTGTCGGAAGAGTAAGGGGACGCATCGGGGCTTCTTTAGGTTAGCAGAGATGGCTCGGCAGGTTAGCAGAAACTACACTAGTCCCTGTTGGGCGTTGAAGTTAGATATTCGCAAGTTCTTCGATAGCGTGGATCATGGGGTGTTGATTGGACTATTGCGAGAAAAGATGGCAGATACACAGTTGCTAGGATTGTTGGAGAATATTATTGGCAGTTTCCATACTTGTCATGCTGAATTTAGTTCAGCATCTAAGGTCCTGAAACAAGTTCAGGATGACAGAGTGAGTGGCAAAGGGATGCCACTTGGGAATTTGACTTCTCAATTGTTTGCTAATATCTATCTCGACCCCTTGGATAAGTTCGCGAAACATTACCTAAAGGCTATGTATTATTTGCGCTATGCCGACGATTTTATCTTTTTGTCGGATAACCTAGACGAACTGATGGGCTACCTGGTGGAAGTTGCCCGATTCTTGAAGTCGAAGTTAAAGCTTCAGCTTCATCCCAATAAGCTTATCCTGAGAAAGTTAAAGTGGGGGATAGACTATGTTGGGTACGTCGCCCTGCCGCATTACAATCTGCCGAGGAGAAAAACTGTCAAACTGATTCTGCGGCAGATTGCCAGACGGAAAGATGCTGGCAATGAAGATGCATTAGCCAAAGCCTTGTCCTCGTATCTGGGGTACTTACGGCATGTGGAGGCCCATAAGCTGACAAAACGCATAACTGATACCATAAAGGTATGAGTAGAGCGTTTAAGCCAAATTTGCAGAAGATACCGGGAAGCCCCGGAGTGTATTTAATGTATGGAGGGAGATTGCCACGCTCCGCTCGCAATGACGATTCATTTGTTTCTGGGTCCCCGGGTCACGCCCGAGGACAAGAGGAAAAAGTAATTTATGTGGGAAAAGCACTCAATTTGCGCAAAAGGGTGTCTTCGTACTGGAAACAACCGACTAAGCAGAGCACCAAGACGCAAGCGCTGATAAAGCAAGTAACAAGATTAGATTTCATCGCTACTGACACCGAAGCCGAGGCGCTGATATTGGAAAACGAGTTAATTAAAAAATACCAGCCGCAATATAATGTGCTATTGCGGGATGACAAATCATTCCAATATATTCGGATTGGGTTAGATCAAAAATTTCCTGAGATAGCCTCTGTTCGTCGGGTAAACCCAGCGGATATTAAAAGTCGAGACCCTAATCGGCCAAGATACTTTGGCCCTTATACCGCCGGGGGAACAGTAAAAAATACTCTCAAGCTGTTAAATAGCATATTTCCGCTTTGCGGGAAGGCGCGAGAGTTGAATCAGCATTACGATTCTGGACATCCGCCCGGACAAAAGTCCCTTCGGACGGGAGCCAGAATGACGGGAGGGGGATTAAAGGCGCCGTGCCTTAACTATCACCTGGGGCGATGTTTGGGGGTGTGTGTCGGCAAGGCCACTGCATCCGATTATCGCCATGCTATTAATGAGATAGTAAAGTTTTTGAATGGCGATACCAAAGATGTAATTAAATATCTGCAAATTCGGATGTCGAAGTTATCAAGCGAGAGGAGATTTGAAGAAGCGGCGCGGTTGAGGGACAGGATAAATTCGTTAGAGCAATTATTTGAACAACAAAAAGTATCTCGGCCAAAAGACCTGGAACAGGATTTCTTGGGCTGGTTGGTCGAAGGCGAAAAGATGATAGTCTCTCGCGCGCAGGTGCGCGGCGGAAGGCTATTGGGCCAGCAGATATTTGTGTTGCGCGCACCGTTAAATAATGTGGAGGCTAATCTAATGTCGCAGGCGATTATAACCATTTACGATAAGGTATTCGAAGATCTGCCACGAGAAATTATTGTGCCGGTGTTGCCAGAAGATGCTGGTGCGATTGAAAAGTGGCTGAGTGATAGGCGAGCCAACCCCACCCAACCTCCCCTTGGGAAGGGGAGGAGTGAAATTAATCCCCTCCTTTCCAAGGAGGGGGAGGGGGTGGTTGGGAGGAGAGGAGGGGTTCGTATTTTAGTGCCACAAAAGGGACCTAATCAAAAATTATTATCATTAGCCCAGCGCAATGCCGCTCAACATTCCGGCTCTTTATTAGATGTCGATGAGCGTTTAGGTGTAAAAAAAGCAATAGTAGACCTAAAAAATCTGTTGAAACTAAAAAAATTGGAGCGGCTGGAAGCCTACGATATCTCGCATCTGGGTGGCACCCACACCGTCGGCTCGATGGTGGTGTTTAAAGATGGTAAGCCAGACAAGAATGGTTATCGGAGATTTAGAATCAAAACTGTGCCCGGGATTGATGATTATGCGGCGTTAGGTGAAGTGATAACGAGAAGGTTGAGCCCTAAGCGCAGAGCAGATAAAAGATTCGCAGCCGGTTTGCCGGATGCGATATTAATTGATGGCGGCAAAGGTCAACTTAGTTCGGTGTTAAAACACGTTTCGGTGGATGACAAAAAGAAGATTCGGTTTTTTAGTTTAGCCAAACGAGAAGAAGAGGTGTTTTTGCCAAACAGATCGGGAGCAGCAGTCCTGTCCAAAAGTTCGGTGGCGTTGCAGATGTTGCAAAGACTGCGAGACGAGGCGCATCGATTTGCTATTGGTTATCAAACTTCGCTCAAAACCAAACAGTTGGTAGGGGATACAGAAAAGATGGTTGGTATCGGAGCCACCACCCGTAAGAAATTGGTGAAACAATTTGGCAGTCTTGCCACTGCCCGATGCGCCAGTGATAGCGAGCTTGCTCAAGTTTTGAGTCCCAAACAAATCCAATCTTTCCGATCATAACCCTTGTCCCCGGGCGTGACCCGGGGACCCAGAAATAAACAAAAAGCCCTTTGTCATCCTGAACTTGCCTGCCCGTTTCGTAGCCTCGGGCGAAGGCAGGAATCCATTTTTCTGTCATCCTGAGCGGAGCGTTAGCATAGTCGAAGGATATAGTTCTGCTGTACGGTAGAACACTATCGCTAGATTCTTCACTACGTTCAGAATGACAAGACGTGGTGTATGAAGAGGGGTATAATAACTATATGAAGGTAGACAAAAGTAAACTAAAGGTGACGGGGATGTTAGCGGCGGTAATCGCCGTAGTGGGTATTACCGTGGTTATCGCCAATAGTTCGGTGGTGGATCTGACCAGAGGAGTTAGCGCCGACCTGGGGGATCTGGCTACCGGTAGCGTTACGGTAATGTCGACGGAAGACTACGACCTGGTTTTAGATAAATTAACCGAATATTTTGATATAGCTACTGACCAGACCCTACAAGACAACCTTGTAGCTGAAGTTGTCAATATCTTACAGGACGTCCAAAAGTAAGGTTTTTATTGGGGATAAATGGGTGGCATATCGGCTCTGGTAGCCGCTTTTTAATAGTGCCAGCTGTCTAAAAAATCATTGACATTGTAAGTCAAGTATGGTATAATAGAAACAAATCAGTTTTGAAGCTATGAGTAGTGCAAATTACAACGATTCAGGAGATAGTAAAAACCCCGCCGAAGACTCGGTGCTTGATCGCGTGCTATCAGAAAGTCAGTCGCAAGAGCTGGTGCAGGCGCGTCCATCTAAGGTGGTGACGGCGGCGGTTAACAAGCTACGGGATAGAGAACGCAATGTGTTAATTGCGCGCTACGGCATTAACCCCAGCCATACTGATAAAGAGACATTGGAGAGCATCGGTAAAAAGCTATCCGTTACTCGTGAGCGGGTACGACAGATCGAGAATGCGGCCATAAAAAAAATTACCAAAAAATTTGCGACTACGCTTAAGCCGTTATGGAAGATAGTAGATGTTTATCTAACTTTGCACGGCAACATAGCGGACGTGGACTTTTTGATTGGTCATTTTAAGTTAAATCAATCGGACAATTTAGAATTAGAAAAAAATGCTCTCAGATTGGCCCTGGCCGCCTACACCTCTGTTAAACCGATTAAAAAGCACCCAGAGCTTAAGGATGGTTGGTTGGGCGATAACGTTAAACAGGAGGATATCTTGGCGGTGCAGAAGATAGCTATCGATGCTTTGACCAAAGCTGGTCAGCCAATGGCAGAGACAGCGTTGATAGAGCAGATCACCAATCAATCTAAAGGTAGTAGCCCGGCGTTGATCAAAGGTAGCCTTCGGGTAGGCGCTAAATTGGGAACAGATAACAAAGGCCAATGGGGGTTAGTTACTTGGCCATTAGTGGTTCCTCGCCGGATTCGTGACAAGGTATTTATTATTTTAGAAGAAGCTGACAAGCCGTTGCATTTTGAAGAAATTACTAAACTAATCGGCCGAAAATTTGTTAACGATAGGCCAGTATTAAGCCGAACAGTGCACAACGAGCTGATTAGCGACGACAGGTTTGTGTTAGTGGGTCGTGGCATCTATGCTCTTAAGAACTGGGGCTATGCGCCAGGCGTGGTATCGGACGTGGTAAAAGAGGTATTACAGCAAGCTGGTCAACCGATGAAGATAGGTGATATCGTTGATGAGGTGATGAAACGTCGGCAAGTTAAGCGAAACACCATCGTTGCTAATCTACAAAATAGGTCCTTATTTATTAAGGTGGCCAAAGCTACCTACGATTTGGCAAAACGAGCCAATGGTGGCGAAGCGGCCACAAACTAACCTAAAGTGTAATGGAAGGCTTGGGCTCGCTCATCTTAATGGCGTTACTGGTGGTGGGGTGGCTGGCAGTAGCCGCTTTTTTGACGTGGTGGGTAATTAAAAAATTTGCCCAAAAAAAGGGTGAGGTTTCTACAACGCCAATCTTGACTACTTCGGAAGATGCGGTGTTGATAGCAATCGAAGTGCCAAAAGAAAACGAAAAGACTCCCTTAGCGGCCGAGACGATGTTTTCTAGTCTTCATGGCATTGGTAATCATCGGTTGAGTTTTGAAATTGAGGCTAAAGAGAAATCGGTTAGATTTTATGCTTGGGTCCCCACCAGCTTAAGAAACTATGTCGAGGGTCAGTTATACGCCCAATACCCAGACATGAACGTATTAGAAACAAAAGATTATTCGGATCCGACCCAGTTACCAGAGAACAGCGTGGGGGCTTCAACCGAGCTACTGTTTACGAAAAAGAATTTTTTCCCGATAAAAACGTTTATCAACTTTACCGTTGATCCACTGGCCGCTATTACCGGTATGTTGGGTAAATTGGGAGAGGATGAACATATCTGGATTCAATTAGTGATTAGTCCGGAGAGCAATCGGTGGCGAGACAGAGCGATGGCGTTTATCTCGGCGGTAAAATCTGGTCGTTCACCCGAGATTGGCGCGGCCATTACCAAGAGTATATTTTCTCTAGCCGGGGATGTGGTTGGTTCTTTATCGCGTGGCGGTGGTTACGAGGCGAAAAAAGAAAACACTAAAGTAGAGCTATCTCCCGGCACCGACCTAATGCTAAAGGCTATTGAGGAAAAGAGCTCAAAGCTGGGCTTTAAAACCAAGATTCGATTGGTAGTGTGGGACAAGGATGAGGCGTCGGCTAAGGCCAAGCTTCAGTTAGCTTTAGGCACCTTTAAGCAGTTTGACACTACTAATTTAAACTCGTTTAAGGCTGGTAAATATGTTAATAATCGGGCAAATATTCTAACCACCTATAACCGACGGGAGTTGGGCAAGGACCCAACAATTCTTAATGTAACCGAGCTAGCCTCGATCTACCACTTACCCAATGTAAGCGTGGCGACTCCGAATATCGTTTGGGCTGGTTCGCGTAAGGGGGAACCGCCCGCCAACTTACCTTTGGTCGGTGAGGTACCAGCGGAGGAGCTAACTACATTAGCCACCACTAACTTTCGGGGCACTCAAGAGAAGTTTGGAATTAAATTAAAAGATCGTCATCGCCATATCTACATCATCGGTAAGAGCGGCACCGGTAAGTCAACTCTGCTTAATAATATGGCAGTTGATGATATTCGGGAACGGCGTGGGGTGGGGATTATCGACCCACATGGCGACTATGTCGATACCGTTTTAAAGTACGTGCCAAACTATCGGGTAAACGATGTAATTTTATTTGATCCCGGCGATCGCGATTTTCCGATTGCGGTAAATATGTTAGAACTGCGTGACCCTAAGTATAAGGTAGTGGTGGCCTCCGGGGTGGTAGGTATCTTTAAAAAGATCTTTGGCTTTTCTTGGGGTCCCAGGCTTGAGTACTGGCTGAGTTCGGCGGTAATGGCGTTGTTAGACTACCCCGATTCAACCTTAATGATGATTCCTGGATTATTTACCGACGCCGATTTTCGGGACAAGGTTATCGCCAAGATATCTGACCCTCTAATTAAAAGACGGTGGATCTCCGAATATAACCAGCTCGATCAGAAACAACGTAACGAAACTATTTCGCCCATTTTAAACAAGGTAGGCCAGTTCTTATCTTCGCCAGTGATTCGTAATATTGTTGGCCAGCCTCATTCCAGTATTGATTTTCGTAAGGTAATGGATGAGGGCAAGATTCTGTTAGTAAAATTAGCCAAGGGTATTATCGGCGAGGATAACGCCGCCTTGATGGGCGCCATGATTATCACTCAGTTGCAGTTAGCCGCAATGTCTCGGGCCGATGTGGTCGAAGCAGGGCGCAAAGATTTTTATCTGTATGTGGACGAGTTTCAGAACTTTGCCACCGAATCGTTTCAGGCAATTCTATCTGAGGCTCGTAAGTATCACTTATCTCTCACTCTGGCTAACCAGTATATGGATCAGTTAATCCCCGAAGTAAGCGACGCCATCTTTGGTAACGTTAATACCATCATTGCCTTCCGGGTTGGCGGGGATGACGCTAAACAGTTGGAGAAAGAATTTGCCCCAATATTCGAAGCTAATGATTTGGTCAATTTAAATATGTTTAACATCTACATCAAGCTGTCAATCGATAATATTACCACTAACGCCTTCTCAGCCCAGACTCTGCCGTATCCGGATGATTTTAACCATAACGAAGAAAAGATTATCAAAGCTTCTCGTGAGCGCTATTCTCGTCCAGCCAGTTTTGTAGAAGAGAGGATAGATAAGGCCCTGGCTATTCCGGAGCCACCGCCTCGACCCGCTCCCCTGGCCGCGTCCCGCGACCGCGGGCAGGCTCGGACGGGTCAACCGAGATGGGAGAGGCCAACCGGACGGAGCCAAGCGCAGATGGGTCAGTCGCGGCGACCACAGGGCGATCAGGATTTTCAAAGGCCTCAACCACCAAAAAGGAGTCTGCCTGATCGACCAGTGCCGTTTCGGCCGGCGATGAAGGTGGAACCTCCCAAGCAGGTTTCCCCTGCGCCACAACCTAAACGTAAACCGGACGATTCTTTGCTAAAAAAGGTGATATCGGCGATGGAGAAGCAGAGGCCGTGGGTGCCTGGTCAGAAGCCAGCTAAACCCAATCCGGTTGCCGATCTCAATTCAGATAAAAAATCGATTGAGGATATTAGAAGGCAGAAATCGGATGAAGCGCAAAACAAGCCTAACGAATCAATCCTGCTTGATGAAGACAGGGGTGAGATCAATCTATCAAATGACAAGTAGTAGGCCTGTATAATTAAAGGGTGGATAAGCGGCAGGCGGGGGTAAGGATAGGAGAGTTGACCAAAGAGCTGAATCATCACAGCTATCTTTACTATGTGTTGGATAAGCCAGAGATAAGTGATGCTCACTACGACGCGCTATACCGCGAGTTGGAGGAGTTAGAGGCTAAATATCCAGAGCTAATCCAGCCGGATTCTCCAACTCGGAGGGTGGGGGACAAGGTATCAAACGAGTTTGCCCAAGTTACCCACAGTAAAAGACGAATGAGTTTGGATGATGCTTTCTCGTTTGATGATCTCGACGCGTTTGAAGAGCGAGCTAAGAAGATAGCGAATAAAAAGTGGGGTTATGTCTGCGAGTTGAAGATAGATGGCTTGCAGATGGTCTTAACTTATGAACGGGGGCTGCTTAAAACCGCCGCTACCAGAGGGGATGGGAGGGTTGGCGAGGATGTCACTCATACGATTAAAACCGTACGAGATATTCCCCTTAAACTCCCTCGACCCATCGACTTGGTGATATCTGGGGAGGTTTATATCGGCAAAAAAGATTTCGAAAAGACTAATCATGTGCAAGAAAAAAGCGGTAACGCTATTTACGCTAACCCCAGAAATTTAGCGGCGGGTACGGTAAGACAGTTAGATCCGAAAGTCGCGGCCAAACGCAACCTGCGTAGTTTTGTTTATGATCTGGAGCCCATTCGACCAGCTCAGGGTCAAGGGCAGGCCCCTGAGGTGATTAAAACACAGGCCGAGATGCTAAAGACGCTTTTGGATTTAGGGTTTTCGGTCAATCGGGAGAATAAATTGTGTCATAGTTTATCCGAAGTTAAAGAATTTATTGAGAATTGGGGAAAAATGCGCGAGAAATTACCGTACCAAACCGACGGCGTGGTAATAAAAATTAACAATTTGGCGTTGCGAGAAGAGCTGGGCGCAACCGCTAAATCACCGCGGTGGGCGATTGCCTATAAATTTCCGGCCGAACAACAGCAGACTAAGGTCTTAGATATTGTGGTACAGGTTGGGCGTCAAGGTACCTTAACTCCGGTGGCGGTGCTCAGACCTGTTCAGATTGCTGGGTCTACTGTTAGTCGAGCGACACTGCATAACGAAGACGAGATTAAAAGAAAAGATGTGCGAGTAGGGGATACCGTGGTGGTGCAAAAAGCGGGGGATATTATCCCTGAAGTGGTAAGAGTGGTCAAAGAGAAAAGGCGCCCTGGAAGTAAAGAATTTAAGATGCCTACGAGGTGCCCTATTTGTGGTGGCCAAGTAATCAAGGTCGAAGGCGAGGTAGCGCATCGATGCGCCAATAAAAATTGTTTTGTAGTGCAGGTTCGCAAATTAGAGCATTTTGTCTCGCGCGATGCGTTTGATATGGAAGGACTCGGCACTAAAATCGTGGAACAGCTATGCAAAGAAGGGCTGGTCCACGACCCCGCCGATCTGTTTACTTTAGAAGAAGGTGATATTGAGCCGTTAGAAAGATTTGCAGAAAAAAGCGCCGAGAATCTGATTAAATCAATTCAATCGTCCAAAGAGATAACGCTCGATAGGTTTATCTATGCGTTGGGGGTGCTACATATTGGCGCGCAGACATCACGAGATGTTGCGTCGGCGTTTGGCAGTTTAGACGAATTAAAAAAAGCTTGGGTCGAGGATCTGATAGAGATAGACGGTGTGGGCGAAAAAGTCGGCCGAAGTTTATATGATTTTTTTCAGGATGCTAACAACTTGGCATTAATTGATAAACTCTTGATTGCCGGTGTAAAAATTAAACGAGCCCAAAAAACGGTGTCCAATAAATTGGCTGGTAAAACCTTTGTGCTGACCGGTAGTTTGTCGAAGATGACCAGAGAAGAGGCCGAGGCCAAAATCCGAAGCCTGGGCGGCAAGGCCAGCTCCTCGGTTTCTAAAGAAACCAGCTACGTAGTGGTGGGAGATAATCCGGGCAGTAAATACGACAAGGCTAAGCAACTGGGCGTTGAGATTATTTCGGAAGTAGAGCTGTTAAAGCTATTGTAGCCTGCCCGCGGTCGCGGGACGCGGCCAGGGGGGCTGGATCAGGTTTTTTTATGGTAGACTGAGGTGTTGTCCAAGCTTGGATAACTTATTCTTGTTTTCATTTTTTATTTTTGAGCACAGGAGGTTCATTAACATGTCGGCAAGCAAGGAGTCCTGCGTTACCGCTGTGGTGGGTGCTCAGTGGGGTGACGAGGGCAAGGGGAAGCTGGTGCATCTGCTTTCTCGGAATTTTGACTTGGTCGTTCGTTATCAGGGGGGCGAGAACGCTGGTCATACGGTAGAAACGGATGGCCAAACCTATCGTTTTCGCCTCTTGCCAAGCGGCATTCTTTATTCTCACGTAACGGCCGTACTCGGCCGTGGGATGGTGGTTAATCCCATTAGCCTGGCGGCCGAGATTGATGAGCTCAGCACACAAGGCGCTTTCCGCGGAAAACTAATCGTAGACCGCGGCATCCAGCTGGTGTTGCGGGCTCATCAACTACAGGATCAGTACAGCGAAGAAGCCAAGGATATTGGTGGGCTGGCGGTAGGAACGACGCGACGTGGTATCGGACCGGCCTATGCGGACAAGCACTTTCGTGTAGGCATAAAGGCGGGAGATCTGCTGCGTCCTCGCGCAGAACTTCGTCAAATGTTTTGCTCTGATATCACCCGCAAGAACGCGCTGTTTGCGGGTTACTACGGACAGCCCCAGGGGGATGCTGGTGAGCTGTGGGCGGAATTTGAGCCGGCAATCGAAAAGATTGCGCCGTATATCGCAGATGCGGTCTCGTTGGTGATGGTGGCGAAGGAGAAGTGCAGGCCCATCCTCTGTGAGGGAGCCCAGGGCGTGTTGCTTGATCTCGATTACGGAACATATCCGTATGTAACCAGTAGCCATCCGGGCATAGCTGGCGCACTTTCCGGAACCGGCATAAACTGGACCGATATCGGCGAAGTGATTGGGGTGACCAAGGCCTATACCACTCGGGTTGGCAACGGACCATTCCCGACCGAGGAGTTAGGCCCTTTGGGTGAACTGATGCGTGAGCGAGGCGCTGAATACGGTACGGTAACTAAGCGTCCCCGCCGGTGTGGTTGGCTGGATTTAGTGCTACTGAAGTACGCCCGTGAAGTTGTTGGCATTACCAAATGGGCGGTGACTAAAGTGGATGTGCTGGACGAACTATCAGAGATTCTCTCCTGCAACTTCTACGTCCAATCCGACCATATGGCAGGTCCAACCCTTAACCCGGAGATGGATCGACTTGGAGACTACTTGCCCCGCTATAGCCGTTTGAGTGGCTGGAACTGCGATACGACGCAGTGCCGTCGATATGCCGATTTGCCATCGGCGTTGATAAACTACCTCAAGCACATCGAGGTGGCGACTAAAACCCCGGTTGCCTTTGTATCGGTGGGCCCAGCCACCGATGCTGTCGTCTGGATAGGAGCCGAACAGGTTGCCATGGCCGAGGCCTAACAGTTCTTTCGGTTGCTTATCATGCCGAGCCCTTTCCCACCGGGGCTCGGCGCTTTTTTATGCTCGTCTGATGGTTCAGGTATAATCTATATATAATGAAACTTCCAAAGGCAGAGGTAGAACATATTGCGATGTTGGCCCGAATTGGGCTGACAGAAGCAGAAAAACAGCACTACTCGGACCAGCTTTCCGCGATTTTAGAATATGTGGATGAGTTAAAAAAGGTGGATATTAAAGATGTACCGGATGTGGGGCAGATCACTGGTCTGGAGAATCAATCGGCCAAGGATACTGTAAAAGGCTGTGAATTATCTCGGGAAGAACTATTTAAGAACGCGCCGATGACTGAAAGGGGGTACATCAAAGTAAAAAGCGTATTAGGCCGTGAAACTTAATTTTGTCCTCGCGAAGGCGGGGACCCAGAAAGAAAAAGAAATATTTTTGTTATGGTCTGGATTCCCGCCTTCCTCTCGGCCATGAGCTCGAGGTCGAATGGCGCGGGAATGACAAGAAGAGAGTTATATATGAATATCACAGAGGCAAAAAAAGTTGACCTCAAGAAATTTCTCGACGAGGCTAAAGCCGCTGACGAGAAGTTTAATATTTTATTGTCCGTTGCTGACAAACCGGGCAAGTTGGGCAAAGGCGATTTAGCGGTGCCGTGTTTGATCAAAGACAATATTGTAACGACTGATTACCCAACAACTTGCGCTTCGAAAATATTAGAAGGCTTCCGCTCGCCGTATGAGGCGACAGTAGTAACTAAATTAAAACAAGCTGGGGCGTGGGTGGCTGGCAAGCTTAATTTAGACGAGTTTGCCATGGGCTCCTCCACCGAGAACTCCGCTTTTGGAGCTACTAAAAACCCGATTGACTCCACTCGAGTGCCGGGCGGAAGTAGTGGCGGCTCTGCCGCCGCGGTTGCGGCTGGTGTGACGCCGTTTAGTTTGGGTAGCGATACAGGGGGGAGCATAAGACAGCCTGCTGCTTTCTGCGGCGTGGTGGGGATGAAGCCAACCTATGGCCGGGTCAGCCGTTACGGACTCGTCGCGATGGCGAGTTCTTTAGATCAAATCGGTCCACTTACTACCACAGTGGAAGACTGCGCTCTCGTATTAAAAATAATTTCTGGAAAAGATCCGTTAGATGCCACCTCGTTAGATGCGCCGGTGCCCGATTATGTGTCGGAGATGAAAAAAGATATTAAAGGGCTGAATATCGGTGTGCCGAAAGAATTCTTTGGTGAAGGTGTGGATAGGGCGATTGAAGAAAAAGTGCAAGTGGCTATTAAGGAATTAGAAAAGCTCGGGGCCAAAATAAAAGAAGTTAGTTTGCCCAATTCTCGCTACGCCTTGGCCACTTATTATATTATTCAGCCAGCCGAGGTTTCGGCTAATCTGGCACGCTACGACGGGGTAAAATACGGCGTTTCTGAGGGTAAAAATGAGCAGATTGAAACCATCGAAGAGATGTACCGCCAAACTCGCGCTAAATATTTGGGTGATGAGGTAAAGCGCC
The DNA here is from genome assembly GCA_016936175.1 of Patescibacteria group bacterium. Lineage (GTDB taxonomy): Bacteria > Patescibacteriota > Kazan-3B-28 > Kazan-3B-28 > UBA10110 > 2-01-FULL-49-10. The sequence continues at coordinate 31,203 of JAFGPN010000015.1, forward strand.
GAATTATGCTGGGAACCTATGCCACCTCTGCTGGATTTAGGGATGCATACTACGACAGGGCCCGAAAGGTGGCGACTCTAATTAAGCAAGATTTTGATAAGGTTTTTAAAGAAGTAGACGTGCTGATAACTCCAACTACTCCCACAGTAGCGTTTAAGCTGGGGGAGAATACGACTGACCCGCTGAAGATGTATATGTCCGACCTGCTAACGGTTCCTGCCAATATTGCTGGAATCCCGGCTATCTCTATTCCTTGTGACAAAATTGATGGCCTCCCGGTGGGATTGCAGATAATGGGGCCGCAACTGGGTGAAAGTAAGGTATTGCAAGTAGCCTATGCCTACGAGCAATCCACGGACTGGAGGCAACAATGATAGCGACTTGGTGGTTGCTTCCGATCTTGTTGATGGCCTGGCTACTGCTGTGGTGGATTACTCGTACCAAAGGATTATCCGACAAAGACCGGTCGATAATTCTGCGCAAATGGAAAGAGGTGGAGGCGTTGATGGAAGAAAAAAGATATCGTGACGCAGTGTTAGAGGCCGACAAAACTTTGGATTTTGCGATGCGGAGGATGCATATTGTCGGAGAAACATTTGCTAAGCGGTTTAAAAAAGCTGAAGCATCAATCGGGAGATCCGAGGATGTGTGGGTGGCGCACAAGATGCGTAACCAATTAGTTCATGATATCGATTTTGAGATTACTAATAACAAGGCGGTTAACGCTACCAACGCCTTTCATCGGGCGCTAAAAAAATTAAACGCACTATAGCGTCATCCTGAATTCATTTCAGGATCTAGATTCTGAAACAAGTTCAGAATGACAGTAAGTAATATTATGAAAGAATACGTTCCCACAATTGGATTAGAGATTCATGTGCAGTTAAAGACGGCTAGCAAGATGTTCTGTCGTTGCGATAACAACGCGGAAGGTAAAGAACCCAATACGGTCGTCTGTCCTTTGTGCATGGGCTTTCCTGGGGTATTGCCGGTGGTTAATGCTACTGCCATCGAGTATGGGGTAAAAACCGCGCTGGCACTGGGTTGTAAGATAAATAAATTTCAGCGATTCGATCGCAAAAACTATTTTTACCCGGATCTACCTAAGGCTTATCAAATCTCCCAATTTTTCTTTCCCGTGGGCGAACACGGAGAGATAACCATTGATTATTTGGGGTCAGACAGAAAGACCAGAAAAGAATTTAAGGTTGGCATAAACCGAGTTCATTTAGAAGAGGATGCGGGTAAATTAATTCACACCAAAGATGCTACGCTGGTTGATTTCAACCGATGTGGCACACCGTTGATGGAGATAGTCACCGAACCAGATATCACCTCACCGGAAGAGGCTAAGGCCTTTATGCAAGAACTTCAGCGAATCGTACGTTCATTGGGGGTGTCGTTTGCCGATATGGAAAAGGGCCATTTACGAGTAGATGCCAATGTTTCGGTTAGACCCAAGGGTCAGAAAAAGCTGGGGGTTAAGATCGAGGTCAAAAATATGAACTCGTTTAAATTTATGGAGCAGGCACTAAAGCACGAGATCGAGCGCCAGATATCTGCCTTAGAAGCGGGAGAAAAGTTGCAACAAGAAACCCGGGGCTGGGATGCAAAAACCGGCACCACAATATTGCAACGGGTCAAAGAGGGTTCGATTGACTATCGCTATTTCCCCGAGCCAGATCTGCCCCCCATTGTTTTGGACGATAAACAAATCAATGATTGGTCAAAAGAGGTAACGGCCGAATTGCCTTCCGCATTGCGCGCTAAAGCGGAAAAAACAGGTTTATCGTATGAAAAGATCTGTGAGCTACAAGATAAAAACGCATTAATCAACTTATTGGTGATATTAGATAAAAATAAGAAACTTGATCCAACAGTAATAGCCAATTATCCAGGTGCATCATCAGAATTTTATAAATGGATAGTCGAAGAGAAACCATCCAATAGTGTAATACGTCAGGTGTTTGATTCGATTAGCTCCGGCAAAAAATTTAAAGATGCAGTCGATGTCGTTAAAATAGTGGACCATAGTGATTTGATGGTGATGGTAAAGCGAGTACTTGATGCCAATCCCGATGTGGTTAAAAGATATAAGGCGGGAGAGACCAAACTAATTGGATTTTTGACCGGTCAGATAATGAAGCAAGCGGGTGGGGGAGCGGACCCCATCTCTGTTACAGACCTGTTAAATAAACTATTGACATAATAATCCGCTTGTGGTATAATAAAAAGAAGTCTGCAGGTTTGACTTAGGAGGGTCAGCGGAGTAAGATTATGGGTTAGTAAAGGAAATATCCTTTATGGGAAAGAATAATCCGGAATTAGTGCCAAATAGTGGCGAGGGAGCGTCGGAAATTGCTCCGAGCGCCGCTGTTGAGGGTGTACAAAATACCGAAATCGCTTCAGAGCCAACCTCATTAGAGACCACAGTTCCGTTTGTGCCGGATTTAGAGGTGACGGCTGATGCAGTCGACTTGACGACGGTAACCCCGCCGCATGTTAATCAGAATCGAATCAATCCCATAGATGGTACCGGGGCGCTAAAAAGCAGGTTTGAGCAAGGCGCAACCACAGCATCTAATGTAGCTCATAATGTCGTGGTAGAATTTACTAGGTTGAGAGAAGATCAAAAATAAAATAAACTAACGTTCGAGCCTTCAAATTAAAATAAAATGCTTATTTGGGTGGCAATTAGCTTAGTGCTGGTAGGACTCGCTATCGTCGGGTATGTTTTTTATACTGTATCAGTTCAGAAACGTAACAATGCTAAGCAAGCAGGTAGTGCAGTGGGACGGCGATTGTTTTTGGTTACCTTGCCCAAAGAGGTAAAGGAAGACGACAAAAACAAAGAGATTAGGGATTTAATTGCTCCGGCGGAGATTCTGCTTCGTAACCTACATTCGATTCAGGATAGTTTTAAAGGTGAGCACATCACATTAGAAATCATAGCCAAGGGTGGCCTGATTGGTTTCTATATTAGTGTGCCAAACAAACTCAGCACCTTATTGGAAAAGCAGATTACTGCTCAATATCCCGAAGCGGTAATCGAAGAGGTAGAAGACCCGAACATCTTCCCCGAACAGGGCCAGGTGGCTGCGGCTCAGCTTAAGCTAAAAAAGGAATCGGCTTATCCGATTATGACCTATAAGTTATTCGAGAACGAAGCGCTCAACGCGCTAACCAATGCCTTAAGTAAACTAAATGAGGATAGCGAGGGAGCAGCGATTCAGGTCTCGATCCGACCAATATCCGATAAATGGCAGAAAAAGGGGAGAGCTATCGCCAACGCTATGCAACAAGGTAAATCCAGCAAAACCATCGCCGGCGGGGTAATGGAAGGCCTGCAAGGATTAATGATGCCCGGTAGTGGCAAGAAAGAAGATGCTCCCAAAGAAGAGAAAAAGCTAACCCCCACTCAAGAGAAGGTGGTAGAAGCGATTGGGGAGAAATCGTCTAAATCTGGATTTGAGGTATCTGTTCGAGTGATAGCCGCTTCGCCGACCAGGGAAGAGGCCCAAATAAATTTAAACAATATTCTAAGCAGTTTTCACCAGTATAGTAGCTCTGCCAACAATCGGTTTACTTTGGACAAGGTGCCTGAGCATAAAGTTATCTCTCAGTTCATTTTTAGAATGTTTAATTTAGGCAAACCATATATTTTAAACACCGAAGAGATCGCTACCATCTGGCATCTACCCAATGCTCATTTGGATACTCCGAACATTCGTTGGTTAAAAGCTAAACGATTATCCCCACCAGACAGTTTGCCCAAAGAGGGGATAGTGTTAGGTAAAAACACTTATCGGGGGGTAGAAAATTTCATCCGCGTTAAAGAAGATGACCGGCGTCGGCATCTTTACTGCATCGGTAAAACCGGCACCGGTAAAACTACCTGGATGCAGAACTTAGCCCTGCAGGATATTCTGGACGGCAAGGGTGTTTGCGTAATTGATCCTCACGGAGATATGATCGATTGGCTGTTAGCACGAATTCCCAAAGAACGGGTTGATGATATTATTCATTTCTATCCGCCGGATCTCGAGCGGCCGATGGGTTTAAACATGTTAGAAGGGGGGAGTGCCGCCCATAAGGACATAATGGTGGCCGAGATGATCTCCATCTTCTATAAATTATTTGATCCAACTGGCACTAGTCAGATGATTGGTCCGATGTTTGAACACTATATGCGTAATGCCATGTTGGCGTTATTGGCAGATGATGAAACCGGGGCTACTCTAATTGAGATTCCACGGATGTTCACGGATAAGGAATTTCGGGAGTACAAGCTCTCCAAAGTAACCGATCCGGCGGTGCGCCAGTTCTGGGTGCAGGAGTACCCTCAGTCTCAGCGCGGTCAGCAATCTGCCGACATGTTGAGTTACGTTATTAGTAAGATCGGCCGATTCCTGAGTAACGAGATGATGCGAAACATCGTGGGACAGGCTCGCTCTGCTTTTGATATCCGTAGGGTGATGGACGAGAGCAAGATTTTATTGGTTAATTTAGCCAAGGGTTTAACGGGGGATATCAACAGTAATCTACTCGGATTTATTTTAGTATCGAAAATTCAGATGGCGGCTTTAGGTCGCGCCGATGTGCCCGAGAGTGAACGGAAAGATTTTTACTTATATATCGATGAGTTCCAGAATGTTACTACCGATTCGATTGCCACAATCTTATCCGAAGCGCGCAAGTATCACTTAAACTTGGTGGTAGCGCATCAGTTTGTGGCCCAGCTCGAAGAAAAAATTCGTGACGCGGTGTTGGGCAATGTTGGCACGATGATTAGTTTTAGGATTGGCGCGCCCGATACCGAAGTCATTGGCAAGGAATTTGCGCCGGAAGTAAGCGAAAATGACTTAGTTAATATCGAGAATCGCAACGCCTACATCAAACTAATGGTAGATGGGGCGGCTACTAAGCCATTTAACCTAACCGCTCTGCCGCCGATGGGTACGGCCAACCTCAAGGTAATGGATGCCTTAAAGAAGCTCTCGCGGCTTAAATTTGGCCGAGATAGACGAATTGTAGATATGGAGATTAGAGAAAGGGGTAGATTTATCACCGAATCTCAAAATAATCCGCCGTCAGAGCCGAAAAATCCGTTTTAACAGCTTAGCCGACTGCCTGTAAAATGGGCAGACGGGGGAGAGATAACTTGATTTTTTCCACCTAGTGTAGATATAATTCTTTAGTCTAGAACAATAAACCCCGTTAGAGATTCGGAGAAGCCATGGAAAATATTCAAAACAAAATTTTGCCGCGAATCGTTTCACTTTCGTTAACTCTCATTAGCAGATCTCATCAGCGATCTCTAATGGGGTAAAATTAACCAGCAATATAAATATAAACCTAAACTAGAAAGAAAATGACGAAGAACAAACAACTCGAGCAACTCCGCGCTTTTGTAGAAAACGCCTCTGCTAACCTGGCATCGGCTAAACAGCTGTTGGCTGGGCTTTTAGGTACCTCGGTAAACAGCCTGGATTACCAGGGTAAAGCAACCGGTATGGCTAGTGATGGTAAGGTGGTCGAAGGGGTGTTTGACGGGCAGTATATGGTGGATACGGACGGTAAGAAATATCCGGTACCGGCCAACTATGCTAGTAAGTCTAAATTAGTAGCGGGCGATGTGTTGAAGCTAACTATTATGGAAGACGGCTCGTTTATCTATAAGCAGATCGGGCCGATTGCTCGCAAGAAGGTTATTGGTACATTAGTGCAAGAAGGTGATGATTATAAAGTAGTGGCAGGCGGCAAGTCGTACAGAGTGTTGTTAGCCTCCGTGACTTACTTTAAAGTATCGGTCGGTGACGAACTGACCATTTTGATCCCAGAATCCGAAGACAGCGAATGGGCGGCAATTGAAAGCGCGGTAATTCAGCCCAAGTAATACATAAATGAATAAACCGGTCGTCTAAAGGCCGGTTTATCTATAGTAAGGATAGCCTGGGGGTAATGTCGCACAAGATACATTGTGCGACGCTCTGTATTCAAACTCCCCCGATAAGCTGACGGGGCATTTTAAAATAATTCTAATTAGTTAGTTTTAATCTTTTGAGTAAAACTATCCGGGTATTTAACTTGCAATAGTTCAGCCGCTTCAGTTGGTTCGCACCAATGGTACTGGCTGTGTTCCCTACTCAAAGTGATGGGGGCCTTTTCGTCCATTACGGCACAACGGTAAATGAACAAAATCAATCCGACACCAATCTTATCGCCTGGATGTTGTGGAATACGGATGTTCGATAAGATACTGTCAAAATAGTCGTAACTCTTTAATCGTAGACCAGTTTCTTCTGTTACCTCTTTGGCTAATGTTTGTTCTATGTTCTCCCCTTGTTTAACTCGCCCACCGGGGATATCCCAATAGGCGCGGTTCTCATCGATTAGTTCCTGTTTGTTGACTTGCAGTAATAAAATCTGCCCGGCCTGGTTGGTGATTAGGGCCTTAATACCCAAATTGTAGGTGTCTTCGTTGGCCATCTCTCCCCTATTGTATCATCCACAGATCTACTGGGGTGTTTTTTATCTCTGAGACGCTACTTTTATAAAAAACAGGCCCAGATTTGTGCAACTTATTAGTTACACAATTCCAGGCCTAAGTCTTCCTATATTAGAGCCGTAGTCCCCATCTTAGCCGATTGGCGGGTTGAGTTCATCTGACACCACGCCGAATTGAATCGGGTCACGGGGGGCGTCGGTGCCGCTTGTCACCTGGGGGGTGACAACGGTGGGGTCGACAAACGGGACAGCGGCCACTGCCGCTGTCATCGCATCTGGATCGGCGGGGTCGGTGGGGTCACCCTCTCTCTCTGTCTTCTCCCGCTGATACAATCGCTGAAGGGCATCCGGGCGGACGTCCACCTCGAGTAGCGAGGTGCCCACAATCACCTCATCGCCGATTTTTACCAACACAGCGGTAACGACACCGTCAGCGTCGGCATTCAGGCAGGTCTTGTCGATCATCATCAGGTGGTCGCCTGAACGTATCGAGTGGCCAGGTAAGACGAAAACCTGGCCGACAACGCCCCTGATTGACGAAGTCATTGCTACCAACAGTGGTATAGACCTACAAAACACGTCTTCCTCCTTTTTGGGGACTTCGCCTTGTCTTAGGTCGGACATAGGTGTATTCCCATTTGTTCTTAAGTGTGGATACTACTTGGGGAACTGTACCCTCCCCATGGGTAAATTCAGATATATCCTCATTGGTGGCGGATAAAGAAATGGCCGAGGTATTGACCAGGCCAGAGGTTATCGTCGGGTGGATGGTAGGAAAGGACGCGGCATGACAGGGGCTTGTCATACGGTGGTGGCAGGCCCTGGACTTCTGCAAGTATTAGCGTCAGGTCCCAGCTGGCCATACTTTCCACAACACTGTGAACCCGGGCGGTTAATTTGATTAGCTCGTCATTCTCGCCGATGCTTCGAAGGGGTTCCTCTACCGACAGGAGTTTGCCGATGGTCAGTTCGATCGTATCTCCCCTAGTCACCGAGGCTAAGATCTCGTCCTCAGTCGGACCTTTAGTTATTACACTGTGAACGCAGTCGTTCATCTCTGCCTCCCCTTTGTATCAAGGGCACGCTAATCGCTGAACCAGGCTTAGCACCTTGGTCGCTGACAACACTTTTGGTTGATCTCAATGTCAAAAAGCTTGCCTGTATCAGGTATCGTGGATATCCCATTTTGTCACTATCCCCGACATCTGTCAATATGGATTTATGGCTCTCAGAGAGAATATTTATAAAAAAATAGGGCCAGAAGATTGTTTGGGATGAAAGCGTGTTTGCGCCTTTGACAATCTTCCGACCCACCACACCAATGGGTGGTTTGTGCCTCCGCCTTTGCACACAAGCCTCCGTCGGGGTATTACCTGTGTCTGTAGCCGCCTACTGTTCTACCGGTCGGGTGATTGGATGTCTACGTTATACCCCATCATTGGATGAGTGGCATCTGCCGGTTGGAAAGCCGGCCGATTGAATCTGACGGGCTGGGGGTGGTGCGTCTGGGTCTGCGATCACGATTTTACTTAGGAAACTTCCGGCAGTACCGGGAAAGCTTTCTATTGGCATCCTGACCGTGCCCAAACAAGAGGGCCCTCCATTGTAAACGGAGAACGAAATCTCTCCCCTCGTCACCTGGGTGGTCACGGAGAGGTGGGCCGGGGTTCCCTTTGACCCCTCGAGTTGAAACCTCTTGGTCCTACGGTAATCATCTGGCTTTCTGCGCCGGATGGTGCTCGTTGCCGCCGACAAAATGTCGGTGACATCGGTTTCGGTTAGACTCAACATGAGGCAGTTCCTCCACTAGATTGAGTTGGTGTAGATTAAAAAAGCGGCGAAATCAAGTAACAGGCAGGTAGCTTTAGACAGGCTCCCCGTGCCTGATTAGACTAAGCAATTCTCCCCTTTCTGTCAACCCGGGAGCTTCACCAATTGAAGTTGGGCTGAAGGGCGGGGTGGGACAGGCCGGAGTAGAAGGAGTTGGACGGAGCGTTTGGGATAACTGCGTTACTCCAATCGGTGTTGATTAGCGGCACCGGGTTAAGGGCGACCCTGGTTTTGCCGTCGACGTAGTCCACTTGAAAATGCAGGTGTGGGTTAGCAGTGCCAGTATTCCCCAAATGGCCGATTAAATCCCCTGCCTTAATTTGTTGGCCGACCCTTACTGAGACATCTTGCAAATGACCGTAAGTAATTTGATAATTGCCGGTTTTAACAATTACTGTATTACCAATCCTTTCACCAGCAAATGAAACTACTCCATCGCTGGCGGAGGTTACTTCGATTCCATCACGCCCTGCAAAATCTATGCCATTGTGTCTATTCTGCCACTGTGGGTATTTAATATTGTAATCTTCTTTGATAGCGCTAAGTGAGCCAAACCAACCATAAATAAACCAAGTATCAGTCGAATCGCTGGAAACGAATTGACCATCTTCTATCACAAAATATTTCTCGCCTTGATTAGTATTCCACCAAATCCCCGATTTGCTTTCATCCCCGCTTCTCCACCTCGACCCCACATTAAACGGCAGCCTTAGTTCTAATTCGTTAACAATATTCACAGTAGCTACTGTGAATACGGTCGTATCTTGGACGGTTAAATCAGGTTGGGCCACTGCTGCTACATGGCCATCGGTGGAGGGGGCGCGCAAAGAGCTCGGCAACAAGACAACGCCGAGGACCATCAAACTAACTAATAGCCACTTTTTCATAACGCCCTACCCTACCCGATTTGTGTGTCCCAGTCAAGAAAAAACTGCAGAGCTCCGAGATGGGGTCGGAACCCTGCAGTTGTTGGTTAGAAGCTTACCGTGTACTGAACGCGCAACTCGTCGCCCGGACCGCCACCGCCAAGGCCGAAGGCCCCGAGTATGCTCAACGTGCCGCTCTTGCCCATGGGGATGTTGAACAGTGGCCCGGCTTGCCAGGTGGCGAGTTTACCAAAAGCACTGCTCTCGATGATGACGGCCTGTACCTGTGTCTGACCAAGCTGGCCGGCGTCAATTGCCAGTTCGTTGTATAAACTGGCACGGTTGTCCTCTGGCAACTTGAGACTACTGAAGAGTGACCAGCCTCTCCCTAACGTTAGCGCTTGGAGCTTGAATGCGTTCCATTCACTGTGGTTGAAGATGGCGAGTACTCGCGGTTGCACTTTGGTGTTGCCGGTTAAGGTGCGAGTGCGGCCACGGATGCCGAAGTCGAACATATCGCCGCTTAAGTTGTAGTCAAACTGAGCGGCAGTGCCGTTGTCCATCGGCCGCCATAGCCGCATGTACTCCACCAAATAGATTGGTTAATGTACCGGCGATGGTGGCAATGATTGCCGCCCGGAATCCAAACGAAAGCCGCAAGGCATCGCAGAGTCCGATCTCACCGCTGGCCGCAGTAGTGCAATCCCCATAGATACCGCGCTCCTCGTAGGCTTCGAGGAGCAGAAGGTTGGCGAATGGGGCTACCAAGTAGGCAACGATCATTGAACCGTACTCGCGCTCGGCTACGCGCTTCCAATCGTAGCCGAAGTGTCTCAGTTTCATCATCAGTATCAGGGCGCCGGCCAGACCTGCTAGTGTTAGCAGTAATAGCCATCGGAGAGTGCAGGCTGTGTAGTAAGGTGCCAAGATCGCGGCAGACTCTCCCACACCGATGCCGTATTCCTGAGCTAGTCGCTCCTTTTCTTGCCGGGGTTCTTCCATTAGTTCCCGATTAGCCCAGACCACTTTCAGCATTTCTGCCTCAGAGCGGGTGCCATCCAATCCAGCAGCCAACCGAAGTTGGTTGAACATGTCGCTACCAAGGATGTTGCTGGGCCACATTGGATCTTTGGATAACATCCGGTCTAGCTGGGTCTGGTAGCTCGCCATCGCTTCTAACCGCTGTTTGCAGTCGGTGATGGTGGGCAATTTAGCGACAGCCTGATCGGTCAGTTCTCGAGCGCTTTCGAACATGGCCTGAACGGCAGCGACTCCCTCAGGCGTCCTGACGTCGTATTGATACGCTTCCCGTTTGGTCTTTGCCTCCAGGTACTCGCTTGAGTGCTGAAGTTCAGGCTTGGGGATTTGGATTCACAAGCAGATAAATATCAAAACTGGGAAGAGGAGTTGTAATCCTCTCCACCAGTATTTTTCTAACATGTCAAATGTCCTCCATGTCTGAGATTATGCGGCGTTGGGTCCCATCTCCCACCGCGACCCTCAAATATGCCACATTTTTAGCTCTCAGTCAAGCTAATTTTAGTATAAAAAGACCCCGCAAAGAGGTAGCAAATAGATTTACCTGATTGCGGGGGGTCTGTTTTGGGGCAGTCGAAGTTAGCACCATCTCCCTTGGAGAATGGCTTCGGGGTCGAGGCCAAGCCGTTGGGCGAGCCCCACGTAGCCTGTCATTACATCGCCGGTATCGAATCGGAACAGGTCCTTATCTAACTTCTCGCCGGTCTGGGCGTCGACCAGTCGACAGGTATCGCCAGTAATCTCGTCGGCCACGGCGATATCACCGTAACGTAGGCGACCGAATTCGAGCTTAAAATCGAGTAGCTTAATGCCATGACCAAGGTAGATGCGGCGAAGGCCGTCGTTGACCTCTTCCGTCAAGTTGAGGATGGTGTGCATCTCGTCCGACGTCAGTAGCCCCATAATTTCCACCGGGATGGCGAGATGGCTGAAGAAGGGGTCGTGTAGGGCATCATTTTTGAGCCCGACTTCAATCAGTGGTCGTGGGATTGGAGTGCCCGGTTCGATGCCAAAGCGTTTACACAGACTGCCGTGCGCTTCGTTCCGCACGATTATTTCCAGCGAGATGATGTCAACCCTGTGCATTAGTTGGTGGGTTGGGCTGACCTGCGCGATGAAGGCGATTGGAGCAGTCGCTTCGTAGTCGGCGTTCAGCTCCTGCCACAGCCGGGAACTGATGGCACAGTTGAGACGACCCTTCCCTGCCCTCTCATCACGTTTCACTGCATCGAAAGCCGTGAGGGAGTCCTTGAACTCCATCAGCACATATGCGCCCTGGGAATTGTTGGGACACTTGCGCACGCGCTTGGCCTTGCCCTCGTAGATCAGGGGAGCGCGGGAAAGCACCTCCTCCCCCATCTCCTGCAACGCATTGGCCAGTACTTCGATTTTCGGATCCATGTATTCCTCCAATAGTATGAAATGTCGAAGTCCATCGCCTAAAGCGACTTTTAATCCTAACAGACCCACTAATTTCCCTCAAGTGATGATATCTCTGGCATTAACGGTAATGTATTGGCCGGGAGCGAGGTCGCGAAGGCGGAGTTTGCCGATGCGAATCCGTTTAAGCTCTTGAATTTGGAGATGTAGCATCTCCGCTATTCGCCTGATCTGGCGCTTTCTCCCCTCTTTGAGGGTGAGCGAAACGACGTATCGATTACCAGTCAACTTTTCGATAATTTTCACTTTGATTGGTTGGGTAAGTGAACCATCTAATTTAACCGGCCTCGCGAACTGTTCGATTTTTTTCTCATCACCTTTTAAAATAACCTCATACTCTTTTTCGTGTTCGTAGCGCGGATGAGTTAACTTATTAGCTAATTCGCCGTTATTGGTAACTAATATTAGTCCGCAGCTATCTTTGTCTAATCGGCCAACCGGATAGACGCGGATATCTTTGGGGAAAAAATCCGCAATCGTTTTCTCGGCGTGCTTGTCGCTCAAGGTCGAGGTTACCCCAACCGGTTTATTAAAAGCATAGATAACTTCGCTTTCTGGTTTTACAATCTTCCCGCGGAATTTAATAATATCCATTTCTGAATCGATGGTGATGCCTAGTTCGTGTACCACCTTTCCATTAATAGACACCAAACCCGCCGCAATTAACTCATCAGCTTTTCGGCGGCTGGCTATCCCGGCGGATGCTAAAAATTTATTTAGTCTTTCTTTGGCCACGGTAATGTAAGAAGAGGGCGATTAGAAAAGCGACAAGATAGATACAGGCGCCGTAAAAACATGGCGTCAAGAAAGGATTGGTGATATCTGCCGGGCAAGCGCTAACGCACTGTTCCCCCCGGAATAATTTGTAAGCAATATAACCCCAGTTGCCCAAAGCAAATAAGGTACCAGCGCCTAACAACCAAGTAATAAATCTCTGCCACAGCCGGTCAATCTTATCCGGTGTAAACAGGATGTATAGAGCCGACAGGGCGGCGACGGTTAATCCTACAGCACCGTAAAAGCACATCACTTTAAGCGGATTAAGTCCGCGAGCAATATCATCCGATACTACATTCCAGGCAAACATTACGCCGCCTAATAACACTAACAGCTGTAAATATTGAACAGGGCGCATCATAGAATTACAAATTAAAAATTATAAAGGTTGATGTGTCATTCTGAGCAAAGCGTCCTTGGGGCCTGGATCCTGAATAAGTTATTTATAGTAGGCCTACGGCAGTAAAGTGTTTTCAGGATGACAAGGGGTGCGGGGATGACGCGGGAGCGTCACTTTAATAAATTAATAACTTTTTTAAGTCCATCGACCCAGTTAGCCCCCAGGCCTGCCAGCGGCAATTTAACCAAGTTATCCGATACCTTGGCGCCGATATTCTCCAATGCGCCGATTACATTCTTATCCTTCAACACATTGGTTAGCATAATGTTGCATAGATATTCTACCGGCTTATTGCTGGGCGCGATATTGCGAGCAATAATCGAATTGATTTTTTGGGTATCGAGGGCCAGCAATTTTAATTTGAGTAGATCAAACAGATTCTGAACCTCTTTGGGTAGTTCTCCAAACTTTTCTTGCATCTCAGCTAAGGCTTCTTTCATCTCTTTTTCATCCTCGACCAAAGCTAACTGCTGGTAAGTTTTAATGCGTTGGGCTTCGTTATCGATATAACTGGTTGGCAGGTAGGCAGAAATGGGCAGGTCGACGGTAATAGTATCCACTTGTGGTCGATAGCCGGTTTTTAATTCTTCGATCGCACGATTTAACAGTTTGGTGTACATAGTTAATCCAACGGCGCTGATGTGGCCGTGCTGTCTTTTGGATAACACACCCCCAGCCCCTCGAATTTGTAGGTCCCGCAAAGCTATTTGATATCCGCTTCCCAGTTCGGTGTGACCGGCGATGGTTTTAAGCCGCTCCAAAGCCTTACCGGATAGTTTGCCAGCGCTGTAATAAAAGTAAGCATAAGCCTGAATCTTACCGCGACCGATTCGACCTCTTAATTGATGTAGCTGACTTAGCCCAAAGTTACCGGCGTTATCTACAATAAGGGTGTTAACGTTGGGGTTATCTAAGCCATTTTCGATAATAGTGCTAGCGACCAAACAATCGTATTTGCCCTGACGAAAATCTTCCATGATCTTGGCCAATAACCGTTCTGGCATCTGACCGTGAGCGTAAACAAATCGCACCTCTGGCAGGACTTCTTTTAGTTTGTTGGTGATGCTGGCAATGGTAGCGACTCGGTTGTGGACAAAGTAAACCTGACCACCACGGCGAATTTCGTTTAGGATAGCCTCTTTTACCGCATCCATATCAAATGGGGCGACAGTGGTTTGAATTGGCAAGCGGTTGATCGGCGGCGTTTCGATAGTGCTGATATCGCGGATACCAGATAACGCCAGGTTGAGTGTTCGTGGAATAGGCGTAGCCGTAAGGCTTAATACATCAACTTCGGAGCGCATCATCTTTAATTTTTCTTTATGTCTTACTCCAAAGCGTTGTTCCTCGTCGATAATAATCAGGCCTAAATTGGCAAATTTGATATCTGGTGAAAGTAAACGATGCGTGCCAACCACAATATCAACCTCGCGGGTTTTGAGCCCGGTGACGATTCTCTTCTGTTCCTTGGTGGAGCGGAAACGGCTTAAGGCCGCTACCTGGGTACCGAAGGGGCTTAATCTCTCGGTAAAAGTTTTAAGATGTTGTTCAACCAAGATAGTGGTGGGAGCCAGCACGGCCACTTGATAACCAGCGGTGACGGCCTTAAAGGCGGCTCGGACTGCTACTTCGGTTTTGCCAAAGCCCACGTCGGCAACTAATAATCGATCCATTGGTTTGGACCCTTCCATGTCGCCTAAAATATCTTGAATTACCTGTTCTTGGTCTGGGGTCTCCTCAAAAGCAAACGAATCGGCCAAGGCCTTCTCCCAAAATTCACCGCCCTCAAAGGCGATGCCTTGATGAAGAGCTCGTTTAGCATAAAGATCCAGCAACTCTTTAGCAAACTCCTGAGATTCTTTTTTAATTCGACTGACCAATCGCTTCCAGCCTTGAGAGCTTAGCTTAGACAGGACCGGTTTTTCGCCCGCCACCGAAACATACTTACTAATCTTGTCGATCTGATCAACTGGCACGTAGATTTTGTCTGCTCCGGCGTATTGAATGGTTAAATACTCTCTGCTAATATCGTTAACCGTCATGGTGCCAATCTCTACCAGTTTGCCGATGCCGTGATCGGCATGGACAACGTAATCTCCTTTTTCGATTCCGGCGAGGAATGCGAGTTGTCGGCGGCGTGGAGTTTTTTTGGAATGTCCGGTTTTTTCGGTAATGGGCGCAAATATCTCGGTATCGGTAAGCAGGATAATTTTTAGCGCCGCGCTCATGAACCCTTCTGGGACACGGCCTTCGATTAAGGCTAATTTATCGGTGGGCGTATCCCCCATCGAGATTTTGTGGTCCAGCAGTACGGGTAATAGTTGTTTGCCTTTTTCGGTGGCCAGGATTATCTGATAGTTTTTGGTATCGTATTTTTTTATCTCGTTAGCCATTCGGTTAAGATCATTGGCAAACAGGGGGGCTGAGGCTAAGTCAAATCGAATTAGGTCACGCTCGGTTGGCGGGATAGATACAAAATGCCAGGCCGGTAAGATATCTAATTGTTTGCTGACCGTGGTTAAAATAGTGTTGTCGCGATTATTATTACTGCCCTGATACAGCTCGTATAACATCTGAAACAGCTCGTCTGCTTGATGAAAGATGAGGAGGTATGGTTTAGGGTCTGGTTCGATTAATTCCAACAAGTACTGATTGATCTTGGCGCTTTTAATGGCCGGGATTTTGATCTGCTCTAGCTGTTTACGAGTAACTGCACTAACTGGATCAAATTCTGATATTTTTTCTAAGCGGTTGCCGTTAAATTCTAAGCGATACGGATAGCCATTGCCGAGGGCAAAGATGTCGAGGTTGCCTCCTCGCATGGCTATCTCGCCGCTTTGAAAAACTTTGGTCTGCCGCTCGTAGCCGTTAGTGATCGAGTTAGTCAGTAGCTCTTCCGGGTTATATTCGCAACCAATTTTTAGAGAGTTGGCAGAAGCAGGGCTGGTTAGTGGCTCAATTAGAGATTTGACGGGAAAGATAAAAATTCCGGGTTGTTTTTGAGTAAGCGCGGCGGTGGCGTTTGCTCGCTCCAAAAAATCGGAGATATATTCTTTACGATTGATTCGCTCGGATTTTAGATTGGGATAGGTGTAGACAGGAGTATCGGTTAGTTGCTCTAAATCTTGTTTGATTGCCGCTTGCTCGCTCTCATTTTTGACAACATAGATAATTTTTTTATCAGTGTCTTGCCGAATCTGCGAGAGTACCAGCAGTTTCCCGGTTTGGTTAAGGCCGGTGATGTAAACCTTGCCATTATTAACCTTCTGCTTTAGAGATTTATAAGCAGTAAGATCGCTAAATTTAGCAGACAGGTGGTGCAGGATCGAGGTGACCAACTCTTGACTGTTTAATAATTATGTGTTATAATGAGAAGAAATCTTAACCGTTTTGACAACCTGTGATACACTTTCTTATTCAGACTATTTCTTGAAAGTGGGGAGAATCTTGCTTGCAAGCCATTGTCCTACCCTCCTTGGGCAGAGCTTGCAGGCAGGATTCTCCCTGCTTATTCCGTTGGCGTCCCGACCCACACATTTACGTTGGGGTCCGGCACAAAAACTCTCTTAAAGAGTTTGACGCCTCCTAGGGGGCTGGGGGAAAAAGTTAAAAGGGGCCTAACCGCCCCTTTTAACATACTTAGATTTTGAGGAACTTTTCTTTGATTGTTCTTACCGCCATCGGCAGAACCTTTTTAACTTGGGATAACTGGGTATTAGTGAAATTTGAGGTGACGTACTCGTCTGGTTCTACTTTTTCCGAGCGGCCAATCCCAATTTTTAATCGCGGGAAGATATTGGTTTTAAGTTGACCAATTACCGATTGGAGGCCTTTGTGTCCCCCGCTACTGCCAATTTCGCGATAACGCAATTTGCCTAACTCCATATCTAAATCGTCGGCAATGATTAAAATATCTTCTGGCTTGATACGATGTTTTTTGGCGGCGGCCCGCACCGCTATACCGGAATTATTCATAAAGGTTCGTGGTTTTAGTAGTTCGACCTCGTCAGTTCTGGCGTAATCGGTATCCACCGTATGGCTTTTTTGGAATTTTAGGTTTAACTCTTTAGCCAGAGCATCGACTACCATAAAGCCCACGTTGTGGCGTGTGCGTTCGTACTTTTTACCAGGATTTCCCAATCCAACAACCAGTTTCATAGCTATTCTTCCGTTTGGTTTTCTGTTTCAAAAAAATCTACTGCTTCTTGGCTAATGTCCAATTGATCTCCCGATAGCTCGGTTTTGTGGATGCCGTCTTTAGGTTTATGCAAAATATCCTCGTCGGGACGAGCGGGGTTAACTTTATTAACTTTTTTTACCTTCCGATCGGGAACATCAGGAAAGTGGAAGGGGCCTTGCCCTTCAATTCTTATTTCACCCATATAGCTAATTGTTCGCGAAACTAAAGCCTCGCGTCGTAGTTGTTTA
Source organism: Patescibacteria group bacterium (assembly GCA_016936175.1). Lineage (GTDB taxonomy): Bacteria > Patescibacteriota > Kazan-3B-28 > Kazan-3B-28 > UBA10110 > 2-01-FULL-49-10. The sequence continues at coordinate 48,489 of JAFGPN010000015.1, forward strand.
AGCTACGTAGACCATTGTACCTTCTTTAACCGGCTCGTCAACCTTGATGCCGATTACGGCACCTTTTTTGGCTGATTCAACTGCCGCCCGTTCGATCTGCATCGAATCGATGGTCTGCTCGGTTTCGGCATCACCTTTAACGAATTTGACCTTATCGCCCACCTTGAGGGGTCCGGCCAATTCGATAATCGCTACTCCGATCTTGTCGTAGTAGTGGCTTACCTTACCGATGGTCTTGTTGGCTACTTTACCTGCCATCTTATCCTCCCTTGGGTTAGGATATGACGATTTGATTATACCACATCTCCTGTTATGATGGGTCGTTGGGGGATAGCAAATCGACCGCTAACCCCTGGTGCCGATTAGGAGTGCGATCGCATTTCTAATCGGCAAGTGGTTTGACAATCAGTAATGTATTCTCGAGAATCTACCCTACGGGGAAGGAGGAAATGCAGTGGCACACAAGTTGGCCGATGAAGCCAAAAAAAACTTTCTTGCTCTGGGGGCAAATCCATACCCAGGCAGAGGAATCGTGGTTGGCATCGATGGGGCCGGATACTATCTCGTGCTGATATACTGGCTCATGGGACGTAGCGATAACAGCCGAAACCGTGCTCTGGCCAAAGGAAAGGAGTGGGGCAGTTTGTATACTGTCCCGGCTAATCCGGACAGGATGATTACGGATCCCAGCCTGACTATTTATCAGGCGATGGGCGAACGGGCCGACGGCGTCTATGTTGTAAGCAACGGAGTGCAAACTGAGACCGTTCTGTGTGAGTATCGTGAGTCCTTCGATCTGGGGGATATCTTGCGCAGGAAGTATCAGTATGAACCGGATGCGCCAAACTTCACTCCCCGGATTACCGCGGTTTGCGCGCTGGGGTGCGACGATCTCAAGGTAAGCATGTCGATTCTGCGTCGCTCTCTTTTCACCGATGCGTGTGACCAAGAAATCTATTGCTACGAAGGGTTTGGTGCTTTCGGTGCCGGTTATGGCCGTTGCATCACCACCTACAATGGAGATGGAAATCCGTTGCCAGCTTTCGATAGCAAGCCCCTGCTGGTTCCGATCGGCCTCGTGTCAATTGAGGAGATCGGCCGTGGGTACTGGGATAATCTGAACACGGAAAACCGTATTGCTCTGGCGGTCAAGAAGGTCGACCTCAAGAGTGGCGTATCCGAGACCCACATCATCAACCGCTACTAAAAGGAGGAAACGCTTTGAGTGATGACAAGCTGACAATAGTTGGCATTAAGGATGATGCTGTGCAGTTAGCCTATGGCGAGAACAAATGGCAGAGCGACCCGCTGCCGGCTTACTACCAGTGAGCGGGATTGCCGGATGACCCGCTGGCGTTGCACAACTTCGAGCTGTTGGCGGCGGCCGGAATCGAGTACATCCTGGCCTCCAGCGGCTCGGTGGGCGACAAGAAAGTCATCTCGCGAGCCGGGGAGTTAGGAGTAACTCTGTATCTGATGCCCGATGAGATCGGGCGTGGATTCTTTGGCCACTAAGGAGGTGCCCAGTGGTTGGTACAGGTATCGGTTCGTTTTCAGACTCGGGAAGGTTTGAAGTAAGAGTAGTGCCTGGTACAGAAGACGTGCGAGCTGGGAAAAAATGCCCACATTGTGGCGCTTGGATGACGGTAGCGCAGGTGTACTACTGCAATGTCAAAACAGGCGACCGGGTCTCCGAATCCTTTCTTGGCTATCTTTGTCCGCATCACGGTGCAGTCAACGAGGCCGGAGAGTCGCTGCTTCGGTAGCGACCATATCTACAATGCCCTGCTTGGATGAGCACTTATCCTCGCAGGGCGTTTTTTATTTTTGGATCAGGTCGACTAACAGGCTAACTCCGAAACCAGTAGCATAAGTGGGAGGATTCCAGGCCTCGGTCTCTTTTGATTGAAAAGCTGGTCCAGCGATATCCAAATGAGCCCACGGTGTTTCGCCAACAAAGTGGGCCAAGAAAGCTGCGGCGGTAGAGGCTCCGCCGAATCTACCGGCACTACTTAGATTAGCTAAATCGGCTATCGGGCTCTTCATTTGGTCTTTAAATGAATCATCCAATGGGAGTGCCCAAATTTTTTCGCCAGAATTAACGCTTGCCGATTTTATATTTTTTTGTAGTTCTAAGTCGTTGCCAAGCAATCCGGCATAACGGAAACCCAGCGCGATAATGCAAGCTCCGGTCAAAGTAGCTAGATCTACCACGTAGCTGGGCTCAAAGTTTTTAATGGCGTAGCTTAAAGCATCGGCCAGGATTAAACGACCTTCGGCGTCGGTGTTTTTTATCTCCACTGTTTTTCCAGAATAGGAGCGAATAATATCGGCTGGCTTATAGGCATCCCCAGAGATTAAATTCTCGGTGGCCGGGATAACGGCGATTACTTTTTTCTTACTACCCAACTCTGCCAGAGCTTTGATGGTGGCCAATACGGTGGCGGCTCCAGCCATGTCGGTGTGCATCACTTCCAAAAAACTATCCGATGGCTTGATATTATAACCACCGGAATCGAAGGTAATCCCCTTTCCAATTAGAACAATGGGTTTTTCTTTCTTCTCGCGATTTATCTGCAAGATAATTAGCCGAGGTTCGTAAGCGCTCCCGCGATTGACTGCCAGTAATAAATTAAGGCCCTGTTCTTGCAGTTCTTTTTTGGTAAGTGCCTCAAAAGTTATGTTGTTGTATGTATGAGAAAGTTTGGCTGCTTCGTTTGCCAAATCTTCTGGTCTAAGATCGGCTGATGGGGCAGACACAAGATTACGCGCATAGTGGACAGCATCCACGATTTTGATTATCTCTTGTAGCCGTTTTTTAAAGGTGGCATCTACTCCGCCAATAATATTGAGCGAAGTTAACAGTTTTCGTTGGCTTTTTTCGGCTTCTTCACCGGTCTTGTAGTGCAGGTTGACGTAGTTGCGCAGTAGTAAACCTTCGATTAGAAACAGCGCCAGATTTGGCCTTAGGTTTTTGTCCAACACCAAACCTACCGATTTATCGCCGATAACTCCTAACCCTGACCAAGTTTTGCCGCCAGCGGTTTTAGCCAGCTCGGGGTTAAGTTTCCCTTTCTCTCCCAGCCCGACGAACACCGATTTTTGTCCGGCGGATACATCGGTGCAGATTTCACCCAGATTGGCCTCGAACTCGCCGTTGTCGACCAGCTCGGCTAACCGCCCAGTTAGTTTATCAGTTTTGGCAAAAACTGGCACAATCAAGATATTTTGCTCTTCTGCCCCCTGTTTGCTGAATTTAATCTCCATCTGGTTACCTCCTAAAGTTACCATACATCATACCATCGACTCGTAGGTGGTTGACAAATCGAAGGCTAATTGCGGTAGAATGAAGCATGGCAAAAGAAGTTGTGTTGCAACCTTTAGCGTACTCACTGAGTGAGTTTACGCTCGATACCGCCTATACCTCTCGAGAGCTCTCCAAATCGAGCGCTGACTTAAGCGTGGAGATTGCCCGAGGATTTAGGATTAATATCCCCTTTCTAAGCGCGGCGATGCAGGCAGTTACTGGACCAGAACTGGCCACCGAATTAGCTCGATGTGGTGGTTTGGGGGTAATCTATTGCTCCCAACCCCTCTCTGGTGAGGCGGAGATGGTTCGACAGGTTAAAGCGATGCCACCTAACGCCGCAGAGTATACTTATCCGTTTAAAACCCTGGTGGATAAACAGGGTCGCTTAGTGGTCGGCGCAGCGATAAATACTAAAGATTACGCCGAGCGAGTGCCGGCGCTAGTTAACGCTGGAGCGGACATTCTGTTTATTGATTCGTCGCACGGAAATACCGATTATCAAAAAGAGACGCTCGAGTTCGTAAAACAGCACTATCCTCACATTCCGATAGTGGGTGGAAATATTATTAATGCAGATGGAGTTAACAACTTGGTTAACTGGGGTGCCACCGGAGTAAAGGTGGGTATGGGTATTGGCAGTATCTGTATTACTACCGATGTCAAAGCTACCGGTAAAGGCCAGGCATCGGCAGTGATGGAGTGCGTGGCCACTCGAGACAAGTTGTCTGACTATATTCCGGTAATAGCTGACGGTGGGATTGGCACTGCTCGTGAGATGTGCATTGCATTAGCGCTAGGCGCTGACGCAGTGATGTTAGGTAAGTACTTTGCCCGGTTTGAAGAAGCACCAGGCAACAAGATCTCTCGTAGTGATTTTTTACAGATGTTTCCTGGGGTCGATCGGAGATTGGACCCTAGTATTGAATATTTAAAAGAGTATTGGGGCGAAGGAAGCTTGCGAGCTCGAATTCATCAGGAAGCACAGTATCGCTATGGCCAAAACGAATTTGCCGAAGGGGTTGATAGCTACATCGAATACGCCGGTGGTTTAAAAGAAAACCTAGGTCGGACATTAGCCAAGATAATTAAATCGATGCACGATGCCGGAGCCAATAGTGTCAAAGAATTGCGCGAGAAAGCGGTGGTGCGGCTGGCCTCTGCCAAATCGATGAGTGAGGCGGGAGCACACGATTTAATTTCTTATCACAAGGTCGCTTTGTCGTAACGTCATCCTGGCTTGTCCAGGATCGTATAAATCTATCTTACGATTCTGGAGTCTTCTGCTATTGCAGCAGAATCCCCAGAATGACGAGAAAGTAATAATTTAAATAAAAAATCGAGGCCCGTAATTGGGCCTCGGTCGTTTGATGTCAAGCAATTGGAGAGAGCTTTGCCCAATCCTCGCGAGGGTCCACAGCCGGTGAGCCGGCTCGACAGAGGGGGCATTGGTCCGCCGGCCAATCGGAGAATCGCCTGTTTAGGTATGCCACCAGCTTAAACGTTCGTTCGCCGATTTGGATAGACTGGCGGCTGGTTCGGTTTAGGATGCAGCCGATTACCGGCAGGATCTCTATCGGTGTGCCAATCTGGTCTGCGTGTCGCTGAATGGCTTCCACGGTGTGGATAGCGGTGCTACCAGTGGCGACGGCGTTCTCTACTACCAGTATCTGCCCGCTATTCGGTAGCGAAGTGGAGCACTGTTCTGTCATCCGCTGATGCTCGTTGTTGGTCCCTTCTTCTCGCTTCTGAGTTAAACACATCTTAACCTGACGTTGCGCGCGACCATGTTCCTGGATGCAGAGCGTTAGCAAGGTTACCAACGGAGCCGTTTCCCGCTCTGGTCCGACGATGATGCTAAGCTTGTCGTACAGTACGCCTTTACTTACTAGCATGTCGTAAAGTTCGTAAGCGATGGTTCGCATCAAACTCGGATTATCCACCGGACTCCAGAAGTATCCGGTTGAGTGTAGCTTAGATACAGGTAGAATAACATGCGGTACGGTGGAAACAGCATCCTTGGGTCGTTCCCATAGATAACCGCCCTCGCGCAACAGATTTTCGTAACCAGGGTGCGTGTGCATTGGCGTTCACCTCCCTTTTGCTCTGGTTGAGCGAGTGAATTGCGCCGCGCTTACTCTATGTCAAAGTTGCCTAACATCAAACAACCCATCATAGCACAATCAAACTGACCCCCTCCTCCTCGTGCCGATTAGAAATGCGATCGCACTTTAAATCGGCAGACTAACAAATAACGGGATGCGCCCTAAAGGTTCGTCAAACAGGTATTCGATGATTGTTGATTATCCGCGAGGCGCTCAGGCGTTATCAGCTAACAACTTTTCGTAGCCTGCTTTTAACAGACGGGTATCAGTTAAAGCATTATGCTGATCGATAATCGGTTGATGGATGTATCCGCGCGGGTCAACTCCGCTGAAAAATAGCAAGGTAGCCATGTCGAGGGGGAACCAATAATCATAAGTCGGCCGATCTTTGGGCATACCAAATGTTTTCCAGAAGAACACCACATCAAAGTGGTTGATATACGACACAACGTAGGGATGATTTGGCCCGATAAATTCATTTAGTTTCTCCCAGGCTGCTGCCCGGCTTACCAGTGGCCCAGTAAATTTGGGAATCACGTTTTCTTTTACCCAATCATCCAGGGTGTTCGGATCGTGTTCGATTTCCAAGTACAACTCCTCACCGGTTGGTTTGATCAAGGCGATCGAAATAATCTCGCCCACCGCTGGATTAATGGTGGAGAACTCCGCGTCCATAAAGAGCAAATTAGAGCTAAACGGTTTTATCATTCGGTTTTGTTAGAGCTTTTAACAATCTCCCAGCGGATGGGAGCGCCAATTAGCGGATAATGTTCACGAACCTTTTTTTCTAAATATCGCAGATAAGAAAAGTGGATTTCCTCTGGATAGTTGACCTTGAGCGTGATGGTGGGTGGGCTAACTCGCTTAACGCTAGAGAAATAAATTTTGGGTATTTTGCGAGGACCTTTTGGCAGTTTAGCCGCAATAGCACTGCTAATAATTTGATTAAGCTGTTTGGTGGGGATTTTTTGATTCATTGAATGCCAAACAGTTTTGATGGTGGTAATAATTTTATCGGCGCGTTGGCCAGTTAGGGCCGAAACGTACACCCTGGGGGCCCATGGCACAAAAGGAAACTTCTGGGCTAAATATCTTTCGTACTCGGCCATCAGCTTGTCATCTTTTTCAACCGCGTCCCATTTGTTGATTACCAAGATTAACCCTTTGTCTGCCGCCAATATCATTTGGGTTACCTTCATGTCTTGAGCAATCACGCCCTCATCCGCTTCCATTAACAGCAGGGCTATGTCAACATCCTGGAGTGATCTTAAAGCGCGCAGAGAGCTAAAATATTCTATTCCCTTTCCAATCTTGCCCGGCCGTCGTAACCCAGCCGTGTCGGTAATTTCGATATCAGCATCCTCCCCTGTAATCCGTCCCGTTAGAACATCTCGAGTGGTACCGGGTTGATTACTAACGAGCGCCCGCTTGCTTCCGATCAATTGATTAAACAGAGTCGATTTACCAACATTAGGTCGGCCTAATATCGATACTCTGATAATCGGCTTAGCATCTTTGGCCAGTTTTGTTACCTTGCCAACCTTACGAACTTTCTTTAGCTTCTTGATTAACTCGTCCAATATGTCACCGATGCCTCGACCTTGAATGGCTGATATTAATTGCGGTTCACCTAATCCAAGTTGATGAAATTCATAGACCAATTGATCATATTTAGTTCCCTCGGCTTTATTGATAACCAGGATTACTGGCTTGCTTAGTTTCCGAATCAGTTCGGCGGCTGCTTTGTCGTCTGGTTGAAGTCCGGTCTTAGCATCAGCCAAAAATAGAATTAGATCGGCCGAGTCAATTGCCAACTGGGTTTGAGCAAGGATATCTTTTTCTAGATCGGTCTGAACTTCCGTTTCGATGCCGGCAGTATCGGCGATGGTAAAGGATGTTTTATCCCACACGACATTGCCGAACAGAACATCCCGGGTAGTGCCCGGAATCTCCGAAAGGATGGCTTGTCTTGAGCCCACTAGGCGATTGAACAGGGTAGACTTACCAACATTGGGGCGCCCGACGATGGCGACCAGGTATTTGCCAGTTTTATTCATCCCGTTAAAAATCTGCTTAGCGTCTATACCCAACCTTAGATTCACCTTGGTTGTCCCGATAAGTGATTTCTAACGGGACAGGCATTTCTATTATAGGGGCTCTATCCAAGTGTAGGCCTTTAGCGCCCAATCTAATAAAGTTTGTCCCTCCTCGAATCGCGCCGGACTATTTAGGAGCACTGCGATTACAGTTTGATTAGAGTTGCCCTTAGCGGCGACTACTAATGAAGCCCCGGCCTCTTCGGTGGTGCCGGTTTTTACACCAATTACATTAAGGTATTTGCCGATTAATTTATTGGTGTTTTCTAAGTTGTGTTTAATCTTTCCGGTTATATCGGTGACGGTGGTTTTTTGGATACTTACAATCGAACGAAATATCTCATTTTTCATGGCGTAGGCGGTTAGTGTAGCCAACTCGCGAGCGGTAGAAAAATGAGCCACATCATCGGCACCGTAGCTATTAGTAAAATGAGTATTAGTTAGGCCCAATTCGTTTGCATACCTATCCATCGCATCAACAAACCGATCTACATTGCCAAAGGTACCCTCTGCCAAAGCGTAGGCGGCGTCGTTGGCAGAATCGATTAACATCCCCTTCATTAGATTTTTAATCGTCATGGTTTCGTTCTCCAGCAAATACATCTGGGAACCGCCAACTTTGGCGGCGGCGCCTGATACTGTTAGGGTGTTCTCGAGGTTGGTTTTATAGCGCAATACAACCATAGCGGTCATGATTTTTGTAATACTGGCGATGGCTAGCCTCTCATCCGGGTTCTTAGATAAAAGTACTTTGCCGGTATCAGCATCAACTACGATGGCCGAAGTAGCCCTGACAGTGGGATCTTTATATAGCGGATTTCTTACCGGTTCGGGTTTGAGAGCGGTGGCCAATGTTCGAAGTGGGTTTTGGGCTGGATCTGTAACCGAGCTAATCAAACTATCCTTAATGCTATTTAAGGATCCGGTAAAGAAATTAATTACAATCAAAAATATCGCTACGGTCTTCATAAATCAATTGTTGTCATTGCGAGCGTAGCGAAGCAATCTCTGAGATTGCCGCGTCGTCCCGACTTTAGTCGGGACTCCTCGCCATAACCGGTTGTTATTTGGATTTTTTAAATGAGATGCCCAATTCTTTTAGTTGTTCTGGGTTGGCTTCTCTGGGGGTGCCCATCATCGGATCGCGGGCTTTATCGGTTTTCGGAAAGGCGATTACCTCTCGGATATTGGGTTCGTTCTGCAAAACCATTACTAAACGATCTAATCCCCAGGCGATGCCACCGTGGGGAGGGGCGCCGTATGAAAACGCCTCCAACATATGGCCGAAATCTGTTTTGATCTGATCATCAGAATATCCCATAATCCCCAGTGCCGCTTGCAGAGCTTTAGGCTCATGGTTTCTAATACTGCCGCCACCGATCTCGAAACCATTTAAAACCACGTCGTACTGGGCGGCCACGATCTCACCGACATTTTTCTTAGCCAATAATTTGGGCATGCTCTCGGGCATTGGAGCGGAGAATGGGTTGTGAGTAAAGGTCCAACCACCTGATTTATCTTTTTCGAAGAAAGGAAAATCAACTATCCAGCAAAATGCTAACAGGTCGGGGTCTTGTTTATCCTCGCGGAGGTCTGGCCGATCAGTTTTAAATTTTTTCTGTGCTTCGGCATAAGTAAATCGGGGGAAGGGTATCGTCTGAATCCGTTTTTTGGGATATAAGGTTTTTACCAATTCGATTAGCAGTTTTTCGTTGAGCGCCATTACATCTTCGCGTTCAACAAACGACATTTCGAGATCGAGTTGGGTAAATTCGGGTTGGCGATCCCCTCTCGAGTCTTCGTCACGCATACATTTAGCTATCTGGTAGTAGCGCTCTATGCCGGCGGTCATCAATAGTTGTTTGTATTGCTGAGGGGCTTGAGGCAGAGCGTAGAAACTGCCAAGATATTTGCGGCTGGGAACTAAGAAGTCTCTGGCCCCCTCAGGGGTCGGTGCCGATAGGATAGGTGTCTCTACGTCGATAAACCCCTCTTGGTTCAAGAAGGTTCGAATATGGTTGATTAATTTGTGGCGCGCAATTAGATTATTTTTAATTCGCTCATGGCGGATATCCAAGTAACGGTATTTTAGCCGCAACTCTTCGTCGGTAGCCTTTTCCTTATCAATTTCGAAAGGTGGTGTCTGGGCTGAGTTAATAATAATTAGCTCGGTAGCGGCGACCTCCACTTTGCCGGTGGCGATCTTAGGGTTGCAATACTTCTCGCCTCTCTCCACCACCTTTCCGTTTACTTCGACTACATATTCGGCCCCCAATTCTTTAGTGAGATGAGATTTAGTATCGTCGAATACTACCTGGATGATGCCAGAAACATCACGCAAATCCACAAATACGATGCCACCCATGTTACGGATACTATGTACCCATCCCTTTAGTGTGACTTTTTTCCCAATCTGTTTTATCGCTTCCAGCGCTAAACTTCGTTTCATTTGGTAGTTTTACCCTAACATCATAACATTGCCAGATTTCAGATGCCAGATTTCCGATCTCGGACACGAAAAAACGCTCTCCGATCTCTGATATCCGACGTCTGATATCCGGACTCTGTTATTTGCCAATCATTAGCTTGGCCAGGGAATTAAAAACATTCTGCAAGACCGGAACGATACCTGGGAAGAGCACTACAATTAGCACCAACCACATCCAGTTCTTTTTGATCAGATTCCACAAGAAGGCGGCCAGCGCCAAGATGATAATAATTGATACTACCCACTGATACTTTTCTGGAAAGATGCCAATAAACTGGTTGTAGATGTTAAAGATTCGCTCGAAGAAGCCGGTGGTGGCCTCTTCGGTAACTTTGTCGACGATGGCATTAGTGATGGTGTTGTTCATTCCACCAATATTTTATCATCTCTATTTTACCATAGCGGCCTTAAATTCTTCTACCATATCAACCGGGGTGGGATCAATGCCTAAGGAGAGGGCCAAGAAATAAGATACCCAATCCATTAGCATTAGTGTGCTTAGGGCTTTTTCTGGATAGGTTTTTCCCACCATATCGACGATCTTACTGGCCACCCCTCGCCCCTTCAATACTTGCGCCAAGATCTCTATCCGTTGGTTAATCTTTGGATGATCGTTCTTATCTCTTAGCATCAATGCAAAGTAGGCGCCCTGCTGCAGATTAGTAAAGCCGACCATCTCATTATGGTTCATCTCTGGTAAAACATTCCAAAAGCAGGGTACCTTACTGTTCTCATTAATCTTGATTTTAGCGATACGCGCTACTGGCCAGTAGTTATCCGAAGCATAGATTAGGGGTGTGCGACCGATTAGTTCGTGGGCAATTCTGCTACCCATCTCTTCGAGTGGTTGTCCCTTTAAAAATTCGGCGGTCGAAAGTAAAGCATCCTTAGCGGATTCCGGTAGTATCCGAGCGTTTATTAGTAGTTGAGTTAAGACAGCTATAACATATCCAGATGACATTCTTGGCTGAAAATTCTGGGACTCCTTGATTAATAGCGCCAACGGCCAGGAGTTTACCCGAGCTAACTCGGCTAATTTACCGCCAGAAGCTATCGTGATGATCCGTGCCCCTTGTTGGTGCGCGGTTTCTATTGCCGAGAGGGTCTCCTCGGTGTTACCCGAAAAGGATATGCCGATGACCAGGGTCTTGGACGATACGAATTTTGGCAGGTCGTAGCTCCGGTGCACCGAAAAAGGCACTTGGATGCTTGGCTTGAAGAAAGCATAAACTAGATCGGGCGCCAGAGCGCTACCGCCAATTCCAACGATTATTACCTCGTTAATATCTGTGGGAATCTGAATATCTTTTGCCAAAGCAAGCCCCTTGGCAAATTGCTCTGGGTAGCCCTTAATCATCGAATACATGTCGGACGGATCTTTTGGATTCATCATATTCCTCTTATTTTGCCGACCTGGAGTGCGATCGCACTCCTAATCGGCAAGGGTAAATAAGTTATCTAGCGAGTTTTTTAACAAATTTCAGCTCTTTGATTCGGCTGGAAATAGCTCCCTTCGAATCGCCACCATACGGAGTTTCCATAATAAATGGGAGAGTGCGGAGCTTGGGGTGATGTAAGAGCGCTTTAAAACCAACGGTTCCAACATACCCTTGCCCGATCAGGGCATGGCGATCTTTTTTGGAACCAAGTTCGAATAGAGCATCATTAACGTGAATAAATTTTAGGTGTTGGATGCCGATTAGTTTATCGAATTTTTTTACCAACGCATCAATATCTTTTTTGGTGCGTAGGTCTATACCAGAAACAAATAAATGGCAAGTATCTAAGCAGAATCCAAATCTTTTTTTGTTCTTTATCCCCCGCCAGATCTGGGCTAACTCCTCGATAGTATCGCCGATGCGATTTCCCGCTCCGGCATCGTTTTCGATAATTAAGGGGATGGGATATTTCTCGTCGCTTAATTCGGCCAATCGATTTAAAGTTTCTGTGGCCAATTTTAGACCTTCTTCGTTGCTGTTCTGGTTACTGCCGCAGTGGAAGTTGTAGCCATCGGCTCCAATCGCATAGGCGACTCTAATCTCTTCCTTCATCTTTTTTAGGCTCATTCGCCGTAAGGTATTTTTATGGCTGGCTGGATTAGGTAGATAAGCGGAGTGAACTAAAACTTTTTTAACCTTTGATTTAGATAGGGCGCCTTTAAATTTTTTTACGACTGCTAAATCCACCTCCGGTGTCTGCCACACCTGAGGGCTGCCCACAAAAATTTGGATGGCAGTACAGCCGATGATTTCGGCTTCGGCAATAGCTTTATGTAACCCCCCGGCGGCGGAAACGTGATAGCCAATTAGCATAGCTACATTCTACCAGTTGTTGTGGAAACTATCTCTACCTGATCAGCTGGCTTAGCGGCGGCAATGGCTTCGGCTCTAAAATTTATCCAGGCAGGGGTGGCCCAATCGTCCACATCAGCCACTAGTGGGTGTCCCCCTAAAGCACCGTGTAGTTTAGCATCGCTGTCTATAAAATGAATTGGGTGATCTCGTTGGGTGATGTCAGGGGGATCGACAACCATACCGGTTTTACGATCCATGCCGCAAAGCCAGTGATATGGTTGAGTGGTTGGTTGGTTACCATTATTGCCGGATATCTCTCTTGATTCAATTACTATCCCTCCAAGCTCAGAAAAATGTTTTGCTCGCTCGAACGGCTCGAGATTTTCCTCGACCATCTGGCGGAGACAGACTATCTCGGCTGTGTGCTTTGGGTCGGACCAATATTCAGGCGCCTCTCTGCCCATGAAGTTAGCTTTAACTTATTACCCTTCAGTCTATCAGAAAAGCGTTTGGTTATTAAAAAAGCGAGGGGCGGATCGTTGGTCAACCCGCCAATCCTCGCTTAATGCTCCAGGGCGAATTATGCGGCTCGGCTGGGATCGGTGCTGCTAAGTCACCGATTGATCAGCGGGCATCGCAGCGTACAGCTCAATCATGGTACGCAGAATTTGCGGGATTGCCTCCAGCTCTTCTATTACCACAAATTCCTGTGGTCCGTGAAGATTGCGGGTGCCCGTTCCGATGTTCGGTGACGGCAGATTGGGATAGTGCATGTTCACCATCGCTCCGTCCGTGCCACCGCGCACTGACTTATAGTAGGGCTTAAACCCACAGATTTCATGTGCGCGGAAGCCGACCGATACCAGCTCGCGGTGTGCTTCCGTTGCATCCTGGATGTTGATGGACATCACTCGATCCGACACTTTGAATGTCGCCCGGTAAAGAGCTGCGGCTTCTTCTGCGATCTCACGAATGTTCTCTAACATCCAGTCGGACTCCTCGCGGCGGAACGACCTGGGGATGCAGGTGACCCTGGCTCCGCTAGCCTTGCCGCTGTACTCCGTCACGTAATAGAAAGGCTGCTGGCCGCGGCTACGCATTGGCGTACGATGACGCAACAAAGCGGCCATTAGTTCCATGGCGGCGTATTGAGCCGGGTGCAACTTGTGAGGGCTGACTCCAGGATGCGCGTCAACTCCCGCAAAATCGATTACGACCTCACGGGTAATGAAACAGGCATTCTCCACTGGCCCGACTTCCTCGCCATCCACCGTCCATAAGACGTTCCACGACCGTACCAGCTCTTCCGGCAAGGTACTGATGTCTAGCGCACCAATCTCCTCGTCCACGCAGAACCAGAAGGTTAGTGGACCGTGAGGTTCAGGCTCTTGTACCAACTGGTACATGGTTTCAATCAGCGCAACCACCCCTGCCTTGTCATCGCCCCCGAGTAGCGTAGTGCCGTCGGATGTAATGATGGTCTTGCCCACTAGACCACCCAAATCACTCTCCGGAATGACCTGGCCACTGTCGGCCAGGGTTAAGTCGCCGCCCTCGTAAATGCGGATATGCGGATTGCATACCTGGCCTGGGAAGCCATAGTAGGTGTCCAGGTGGGCGGCAAAGCAAACATGCGGTGTCGTTTCGTAGCCTGGGGTAGCCGGAATAATCAGTGCAAACGAGCCGTCCTGAAATGACTGAATGCGCCAGTTGTTCGGCAAGCCGAAGTCAGCTAGATCCCGCCTGATCATATCGGCTAAAGTTTCCTGGCCAGGAGTGCTTGGATGGTGGATTTCCGCGCCATCCTCAAATTTACACGAGCGAGTGTCTACGGCAATGTATCGTAGAAACCGCTCGATAATGGTACTCCGTTTCACGGGGCAGTCCTCCTTCTGGATGTCAAACAATGTATGCTTCACAAACAAGCTAGACCAACTAGCTCACTTGGCTACTTAGTCTATCAAACAGGTAGTTTCTGGCAAGTCATAGTTAATGACAAAGGCATAAAGCTTTGTTATATATAGATGAGACAAGCCGTTATCATTCCGTCTACGCCGAGGCTACGCCGGACTACACTAGTGGTTAGGACGTCTCAAGCTGACAATTATCAAGCCGCCATCGTCTAGTGGTTAGGACGCAAGATTCTCATTCTTGTAACCGGGGTTCGACTCCCCGTGGCGGTACCACTTCAGAGCTCTTGCCAAGAAGCCCCAGAGGTGATATTTTTGCCTGGTACAGCCTGGGCTGGGATGCCCAAGCACGAATAGCCAGACGATAAGCCAGAAGATATGGTTGGACAGCTCCGGAAGATACAAATAGGGGTAATGGGGTCGGCTGCGGATTTGGAGTACTCCAAGGAATTAGAGCAGTTGGCTTTTGAGATCGGTAGTCGCATTGCCGAAAGCGGCAATATCACCGTGTACGGAGCAGAAAAAGATTACGACTCACTCTCAACTGCTGCCTCACGTGGCGCCAAGAGTGCTGGCGGTATTACAGTTGGTATAACCTACGGGAAGGGTAAAGATATTTGGGATAAAGATGGCAACACGGATGTCATCATAGCTACTGGTATCGAAAGAGGCGGAGGCCGCGAATTTGTGCTAGTTAATTCTTGTGATGCTATTATCATCGTATCTGGAGGATCCGGGACGCTAACCGAATCAGCCATCGCGTATCAACTGAATATCCCCATCGTGGCGCTAGTCGGTACTGGCGGTTGGGCCGATAAATTAGCGGATACCTATATTGACGGGCGTAACCGAATCAAGGTTGGTGCGGCAACAACACCCAAAGAAGCGGTGGAACTGGCATTAGATTCAGCGCGCGGTAAGATGGCAAACAATGGTTGACGCTTCTAGGCAAAAGCAGCGTCATCCTATAATTTTTGATTTAGACGGCACACTCTATGAATTACGTGGCGGTTCTTATAAACGCTCTCTTCTGCGGAAGCGAGTGGTTGATAATGCCAGAAAGTATGTGGCCGCCAAACTCAAGTGTGGCGAGTCGAAAGCCCGTAAGGTCCTGGCTAACATTCAGAAATTATATGGTGAAAATGTGAGCATTGGGCTAGAAAAGGAATTTAAAATCAATCGTTATGATTATTTTGACACCGTTTGGAATATACCGGCCAAAGGTATCGTTAAGAAAGAGGGGGGGCTTGGCAAAACTCTATCGTCGCTAAAGACGAGATACGATTTAGTGCTGCTTTCCGATGCCCCGAGAGTGTGGATCGACAGCGTATTAGCGGAGCTGAGAATAAAAGATATTTTTTGCGATAATGTTTTTTCTGGAGAAGGCAATAATCGCAAGGGATTAGGCACTGCTTTCCGGAATGTCACCAAGGCTTTGGATATTGAGCCCAGCAGCTGCATAGTAGTTGGCGACCAAGAAGATACTGACATTATCCCCGCGGTTAAGCTGGGCATGCGGGCTATTTTTGTACATCGCACTAGGCGTTCGAAGGTGGCGGATATTACGATTAAATCAATTATGCAGTTGCCGGCAGCTATTCGTGAGCTACCGGATCGTCGGGTGATCCGTAATTAGTCTCTCCAGGATTGATTTTTATCCGGGACTGGGGTAGCATTGTGAGTTAGACTGTTGTTTAAAAATTCAAACGGAGGTCGCTGTGCTATGGACATTCAAGATGTTGAGAAACTGATCGGCGCGCGTTACTCAGATTCCTACGCTTCAGGGCACATGGGATCTCAGATTTGGCGTTTCCAACGCCAGAACGACCATAAGCCGCTGGTTGTTAAATTTGCCGCGGCAGAAGATGCCGATGCAATGACCGATATCGCAGCTAATGTCCTCGGGTATGAAAAGATTCGGTCGATCGGAGGATCCAGCTTGATCCCTTCTGGGCTTAAGGAGATTCCGGCAACGGATGGACGAGCTCTCGTCATGGAGGATTTGGGGCAGTCCATGAGGGTGGCTGATCGTGGATTGAGCATGTTCGTTATGTTCTGGATCCACTTTCGACAAGTTGTGCTGCAAACCGTGTCACCAACTCAGCCGAAGTCGTCTGGCTTGCCTAGCTTCGTGGCGGAAGTCGTGCACCACATGGAGCGGTTTTCGCACGGAGACGTTCCCCGAATTATCGAGACGATCGGGGAGCGTGATTGGGGCATTAACTGGGGACGACCGGCCCTTATGTTGCTTGATTTCACCCCAGACAATCTGTTTGTTCGCGAGGACAACCTGGCGTTTATCGATCCTTGGCCTCAAAACACCTATCTGGGACATCCGGCCGTCAGCATCGGGCAGTTCATCGCGTTAACACGCATCTATCAAATGCGGGACGCTGGTCAGGCCACCTGCATGCTAGAGGGGCGTTGTCGCGAAGAACTTCCCGCAATACTTGGTTGCGATGTTTCATCGATCGAACAAGCGCTACGTATCGGGATGACGCTGCAGTATGTGTTGTCTTCATACGTCAGGCAGACATCTGCCCCATCCCGAGCTAATGAGATCCTGGCAGAGGCGTTCAAGCTATGGTGACCGCAGGGGTTAGACCCCAACAGGCCGATTGGCTCCCACACTGAGCCGGTCGGTTTTTTATAAAAAAGAGGGCGCCGGATGGCGCCCTTTATCGTACTTGTCTGGCAACGTGGCGGCTGCTACGCCAAGCTGGCTATTTCCGTCAGCGAGTACTGCCACTGGCGGATGAGATTAATGAACCGATCGTTCGGCTGAGCCGAGAACCCGAGCGGGATTCGCTCCATCATCTTCACCGTTACCGGATGCCCGAGGGTGTCTTCCACCAGTTCAAACAACTGGATGGAAACATCGAGCAGGCCCAGGCGAAGCCGCTGGAACTTTTCGGGGTCTAACTCGTCGAGTGAGCCACGATTGCGGCCCTTGTCTTCGAGGTAGCTGAGCCCGCGCCAGATCCCGTCGATCGGTTCGATCACCGTGCGGCCAGAGAGTGGCCAGCCGGGGACGAGATCGCGCATGCAGACCCAGTCTTGGTTCTCCGACTTGGGGATGACGTTGTCCGGGTGGACGATCAGCGGCACGGCCGTTGGTTTGCCATCATTGAAGTGGAAGACCACGATGGCGGATTCCACGCTGACGCCGGAGTCGGCAAAGAAATTGCCGATCTTGCGAACCGTGGAACCCTCCCAGTAGCCGTCATCGACTAGCACGATCCGGCGTCCGTTGGCTTGCTCGGCCAGCTGCTTGACCTGCTTCTCGATGGGCGGAAATTTGGGACGAGGGCCGTGTTCGTGATCGATGTCGTCGCCGTGGATGTCGCAGATGCGAGTGATGCTGATTTGAGGCAGCTCGTCTTGGCAGCATATGGTCGGATCGAGCGACACGAAAAACACTTCGCTGTGCTGACGCGCGTGGTGAAAGAACGCAGCAACTTCCTCGCTGGGGAAGCTGTGGTCCATTACCATACGCTCGGCCAACGAGTGGCCGACGTGGCACCGCAGCTCGGACTGGGTCTTCATCGTCAATTCCCAGGTTTTCGGTAGATGGTCAGACATCAGTTTCTTGATGCCCGCCTCCAACTTACTAACCCGGGATGCCGGAAGATTCCAGCCCGCACAAGCGGCGGATTCTACCAGGTCGGCCGTTAGGATGTAAGAAAGCCGGTTAGGCTCACCCTTGGCAGACATCAGGATTCCGAGTCTCCTTTATGGAAATGTACCCTGGCCGATGTTTTGTCCCAACATAGGGCATCACCAGAGCCGTATTAAACGTATACCCTAAACCAATAAAGTCAATGTCACCACTGATTTCGTGCCATAAATTTGTAATAAAAAAGCCGCCACCCACGGGGATGTGGGGGCGGCGTAGTTATCTTGAGGGTCGGTAGCTGGAGCTACTGGTTAAGCAGCAAATCGTGCAGGTGAGCGACCAGCATGGTGTCGGTAACTGGCGCTTGCTCGCGCGTTCGGAGGTCCTTGACCTGCCAGATGCCTTTTTCGAGCTCTTCTGGCCCACCGATTACCAGGAGAGGAATCCCCTGTTTAACGGCATAAGCCAGCTGAGCCTTAAAGGCGGTGTCATCTCCGCAATGGAGTTCGGTGGCTAGACCGTTCTCTCTTAGCCGGTTGGCTACCTGGAGATACTTGGGCAGTGATGACTGGTCAAAGACTAGGATAAAGACCTGGGTGGCGGTGGTGGCAAGCTGTTGAAGGGCGTTGAGCTCCTCGAGAGCTGCGAACAACCGATCTACACCGATGGAGGCGCCGGTGGCAGGAACGCTGTCATTGGCGAACCTGCCGACGAGTCCGTCGTAGCGACCACCCGAGAAGACACTGCCGATTGATGGCAGATCATCGAGAGAGGTCTCGAACACGGGGCCGGTATAGTAGCCGAGTCCCCGGGCGACGGACAGGTCAACCACAACGCGATCATCGGGTACGCCCATGTTTTGAACGTATCCTCGGACCTGTTGTAGTTCCTGAATGCCGGCGTGCCCGATTTGCGTGGAATTGCCGAAGAACTCGGCTGCCTCTTCTAGGGGCAGGGTGGAGTCTGCAGCAATCCGCAAGAACTCCTGCACGGTCTCAACGGCTCTGTCCGAAAGGTTGAGAGCCGTTTCGTCCAGCCTGTTGTCCGGTGGTCGTTGCAGGATCTTGGTGACCTCTTCCATACCGAGCTTGTCCATCCGATCCAAGATCTGGAACAGGATGTTGGCCTTGCTCCCAACGCCAATCATTTCTGCTAATCCATTGAGGATTTTGCGGTCGTTAATCTTAATCGTGACCCGGGGGATCTTGAGCGCCTGGAAGGTGCTCCAAATAACCGCGATTACCTCGGCATCAGTCAGCATCGAACCGCTAAAGACGGTGTCAATGTCGAACTGATAAAAGCCGTTGTATCGGCCTTTCTGGCTGGTCTCGCCCCGGAACACTCGCCCAAGCTGGTAGCGCTTGAATGGTCGCGGCAGAGTGTTGCCGTAAGCCGCCACAACTCTCGCCAAGGGCACCGTCAGATCAAACCTGAGAGCTAGGGGCTCGTCGGTTTTATCTCCGAGAGAGACCTTGTAGATCTTCATGGCAGTGACCTCGTTTCCGGTCAGAACGCTCCAGCGCTCTACTTCCGGGGTATCGAGGGGCAAGAAGCCGAAGGATTGATAGACCTTCTCGATGGTGCGCAGGATTTGCGTCCTGCGAGTTTGTTCAACCGGTAGATAGTCCCTGAATCCCCCAGGGACCTCCGGCGCAATCAAGAGCGTCATGCTGGTCACCTCCTTGGAGACCCCCTAGAGACTTTGAGGATAAAAAATGGGCAGGACGGGACTCGAACCCGCGACACCCTGATCCACAGTCAGGCGCTCTAGCCGCTGAGCTACCTGCCCACTACTGAGATCAACACGGCAGTTGCTGGTCGAAAACCTCTCGAGATTTCTCTCGAGGTAATTCGAACTAGTTATCAAGCTGCGCGTTACAGCCCATTATAATCACACCCCTGTTTTTGTCAATCAGGGAAAAGGTTTATCTAAAAATTACCGAGGCTAACAAGACTAGCCGGTTAAGCCAGCTTGCCAGAAACAGCCTCCACCGACCTTCGAAGGTCTGCAGACATTAATAACCCATCTATGGCGTGGATGTCTCTGTAAAGCTCACGATCTTGGGTGATAGCTGGTGAAACTGATCTGATTGCCCGATAGACCGCCTGGCTAGCCGGACTAAGTTTAGAGATGTCACGGAACTCCAGCCCCTGAGCGGCCGACAAAAGTTCGATAGCCAACACTCGGCGGGTATTCTCGATAATGCGGGCGGCGTGTCGTGAGCCGATTGAGGCCATGCTGACATGATCTTCTTGATTGGCCGAGGTGGGTATGGAATCAACTGATGAGGGATGAGCTAGAACCTTGTTTTCGGAGACCAGCGCGGCAGCTGTATATTGCGGTATCATCAACCCGCTATTCAATCCACCTAACTGTGGGTCAATCAGGAAGGCAGGCAAACCATGGTTGTTGCTTTTGTCTACTAATTTAGCAGTGCGTCGTTCGGAGATGCTGGCGATCTCGGCAATGCCAATTGCCAATGTGTTCATAGCTATACCGACTGGTTCGCCATGGAAGTTACCGCCCGAAAGCGAGAACCCGTCTTCGACAAATATGATCGGGTTATCGGTAGCCGAATTAATCTCGATTTCAACTACACGCTTGGCGTAAGCAAAGGCATCACGTGCAGCGCCGTGTACTTGTGGCACACATCTAAGCGCGTAGCTATCTTGGACTAAGCGATAGTATGGCTCGCGATCGACCAAACCGCTTCCCTCGCATAGTTTGCGAACATTCTGAGCAGTGGCGATCTGGCCTGGGTGAGGCCGAATGGCTTGGATCTTTTCGAAGAACGGATTGATCGTGGCAGTAAATGCCTCTAGCGATAAGGCTGTAGCGATGTCCGCATATTTGAGTATCTCTTCGGCTCGAACGATATTAAGCACCGCCTGTCCGGTTAGCACTGAGGTGCCATTACTAAGTGCCAAACCCTCTTTGGCTTCTAACACCAGAGGTGTAAAACCATAGTGAGCCAAACCGTCAACACCATGTACCCGCTTGCCGTCAATGATCATCTCACCGGCTCCGATCATGGCTGAGACAATGTGGCACAATGGAGAGAGATCACCACTAGCGCCAACCGACCCTTGCTGTGGAACATAGGGATAGACCTGCTTGTTTAAGAAATTAACAAACGTCTGAGCGGTATCCAAAGTGATACCAGAATAGCCTTTGATTACCGAATTCAGCCTAACTAACATCGTAGCGCGCACCACATCTTCCTTAAATGCCTCTCCAACACTTACCGAGTGGCTTAAAATAATATTGCGGGAGAGTTCTGCTGTTTTGTCTTTTGCAATGTGAGTGTCTTTAAAGGCGCCGAAGCCGGTGGTTAAACCGTAAATTACTTTACCTTCGTCTGCGGCTCGAATAACAAAGTCACGCGCTTTTTTAATTTTTTCGATAGCAACATCCGAGAGGCTAACCGTAGCTTGTTTATGGGCGATTTTCCATACCTGTTCGATTGTCAGGCTTTCCCCATCTATCACGATGTTTTCCATGGCGATAAATTAACGAATATAGTTAGAATTAAAAAACACCTGTTAACACAGGTGTTGCGCAGGCAACAAGTGACAATGATGGCCAAAATGATGATGAGTCTGATTCATTTGGGCGTTAACTCTTCCAGCCAAAGCCTAATGCTAAGTTTTAAAATAGTCAAGATAGCAGCTAATTTTTGACTGCCACGATGTATCTGTTAGGATGAAGGGTCGAAAGGTGGCTAATGGGGGTTGGTCGCCCCGAACGCCCCTTGATTTTAATGTGAGCTCACAGTTATGAATTCCTTTAGGAGGAAATGCCATGGCAGAAGAAAGCGGCCAGTCATCTAAGGCCGCGGAACGAGAAGGGGGTATGAGCGATGGAAGCTAATCAGGGACACCGGGAGTGGATTGATCGGGAGACCAACGACGGGGCGATGAAGTGGTTCGAGGAGATCGGTGTAATCAGGCACGGCCACTTCGTTCTCACCTCGGGCAAGCATAGCGATCTTTATGTCAATAAGGATGGCGCTTATCCTTATGTCGTGCAGATCTCTATGATGTGTAAGATTATCGCCGAGCACTTTCCAAACTGGTCCATCGAGGTGGTGGCAGCGCCGGCGCTGGGCGGTATCGCTCTTGGTCAGTGGGTGGCTTATCACCTGGCTGAGAGATCGATTGTGGCTATTCGGGCGCCGTTCTCCGTTTACGCGGAGAAGTCCAACGACGGCCAAACGTTCGAGTTCCGCCGAGGCTACAACACATTGATCTCTGGCAAGAGAGTGCTGGTGGTTGAGGACATCTTGACTACCGGCGGTTCGGTTGCCAAGGTAATCGCCGCAGTCCATAAACTTGGCGGCGTTGTTGTTGGCGTCGGTGCGCTCTGCAACCGCGGAGGGGTAACAGCAGAAGCTCTGGGTGTACCTAAGCTCTACTCTGTTACCAGCCTGAGCGCCGATGCCTGGGAGGAGGCTGACTGCCCGCTCTGTTCCGGAGATGTTCCAATCGACACGGATGTCGGCAAAGGCCGTGAGTACCTCGCCCACAAAATGGCGGAAGGCGAGTGGAGGCCGGGTTAAGCACCAATGCCGCGATAAGTTAAACCTGACAACCACGGCATCGTACCGGAAGCGCAGTACTGACCAGTGCGCTTCCGGTTTTTTATTACTTAAATTGTTTATACAAATTTGTCATTCCGGGCTTGACCCGGAATCCATCCTACGCTCTATGAGCTACGGAGGACTGGCGTAAGTTATTTATTATAGGCCTACGGCAGTAAAGTGTTTTCCCTGGCCGCGACCGGCTACGGGCAGGCAGGATGACATGAGAGGAGATTGCTTCGTCGCTTCGCTCCTCGCAATGACGAGTTAGGGGGGGGACCATCAATAACATGAATGTACTCAAAATCCCGGCAAGCCGGGACGTTGAGTTTGAGTGTAAAATTAATTACTTCTTCTTCAGGATGGGCAAACCGGTGCGGGCGCTCTCGATGACTTTGTAGCCCTCGGGAACCGCGTCGCAGGCGCCGACGCTGGCAACCTTGGCGAAGTAATAAATCATCTGCTTGCGTCCCCCCTTGAGGCTTACATTCTTGCTGTGCAAGTAGTAAGTATTCCCCCGACTGTTCTTGTGACTGAAGGCCATACGTCTCCTCCTGAAGTTATTAACTATATACCAACACCTTAAAGTCTATCAGAGGTGGACTCCTATGACAAGCCGGTCTACACCTATGACCCAAATGATGCAAAAATTAACTGATTAGATAATCAATTTTGCGCTTCTAGACAATAAAAAAACGGGAGCTTGATTGCCTAAGCAACCAGGAGCTCCCGATGATCGGTTCAGCCGATCAGGCTCTGGTAGCGCTGGAGCTTGCCAGCAGAACAGCGCCACCTACTATGACCGATTGTGCGGAGTAGCCTGAGCCGTGGAAGAAGTCCATATTCGACCACAGCATTACTGCGCACAAAAGGTTGATAGCCGAAAGTTAAACTTCTGCTCGGCCCTTGGGTACCGGTAACGGATAGTCACCAGTGAAGCAACCGGTGCAGAACTTATCGCCTAGCACGTGGAAGGTGCTATCGAGACCGAGGTAGTGGAGATGGTCGGCGTGGATCAGTCGTTTAACTTGTTTCTCGGTTCTGCCGTGAGCGATCAGCAACTTGGGGTTGGGAGTGTTGATCCCAAAGAAGCACGGAAAACGATGTGGCGGAGCGGTGGAAGCATAGATGATGGTTCCGGCGCCAGCTGCCCTAAGTTCGGGAACTAACGCGCGAGCCTAATCGCCTCTGACGATGGAATCGTCCACTATCACCACTACTTTGCCAATGCCAGTCTTTTTGTGCACCAAGGGGCCGGGGTTAACCGAGAAGCGTCTTTTGACCAGCTGCGATCGAGCCATCTCGTCCTGTTGGAAGACCCGCTCGGAAAACCTGTCCTTGAGGATGGCCGTACGGAACAACTTGCGGAGTTCCGCCGCGCAACCCTCGGCCGCCGAATTGCCAGAGTACGGTACTGGTATAACTACTTCGGGGGTGGGATATCCTGCCCGAGCGATCTCTCGCGCGAGCTCTACCCCAAGCTGAAACCGGATCCCGTCGATCAACTCGTTGGAGTTGTTGTCGAAGAGAGAATCCGGTCTGGCGAAGTAGTAGTACTCCATCAGACACCGCCGAATGAGCTCTTCCGCAAACCGATGAACTTCGATCTTGCCGCTAGGCTCGACTGTCATCAGGGTGCCTGGCTCTACTTCGTACGGCTTGCCGAAACCGGCGATCACCGCCGATTCTGAGCAGACATGAAAACCATCCTTGTTCTCGGTCCACCAGTATGGACGAAATCCGTGTGGGTCTCGCATCACGAACAGCCGCTTGCTCGGCGTGATGGCCGACAAAGAGTAGGCCGCCTGCAATGTCTGGCCCATGTGGATAAAGGCGGATTCTTCGCTACCATCGTAGACCCACAGGTAATCGCCAAGTAGTTTAGCGATCACCTCTGCATCACAGCGGGAAGCGAAGGGGTAGCCCTTACCTTTGAGCCGTCTGCGTTCGCGCTCGCAGAAAGGAATGTCACCGTTGGAGACAAGAATGATCTTCTTCCCTCCAAAATCGAAATAGTGCGGTTGAGCATTCTTGCCATCCCGCAATGAAGCGGTGGCGTAACGCACATGCCCTATTCCGATATTGCCGCGCAATTCCCGCAACAGCTTCTGAACCAGTGGTCCACCGGTCTCCCGGTTGAACCACTTGTGAGCCGAACCCGGCTCCTTCCAATGGCGAGTGGGGACTCCCGGATACCGGCTGTCAGTAGTTGCCAGCCCAACAGAATCCTGTCCCCGATTTTGAATTAGACCGAGGGTCTCCAGGATCTCTGGAGTCACGGTCTTACACTTGTAGCTACAACCAGCACAAGTTCCGCACATCCTGGATGACCTCCGTCAAATTGGTTTGAGAATAAGTACTAATTATCAAAGAGCCAGCGAACACCTGTCGGGCTGTACGGCCTGACATTTGATTCTAAACCTTTTTACTAAAATCTCAATCCCGGCAGGGATCGGAGTCAAGCCGCTTTAAGCCAGGCTTGTAAGGCCGGAATCTCCTTAGCCAGCTTAGCTTTTTCAATCCGTTTTATCAGACTGCGGTACTCCACCAAATTAAAGTGACGATTTGAGGCTTCGACCAAATCGATGGCTTGGTCAAACTGGTTGTGCGTAAAGTACTGCTCGACCAGAGCCAGGCAGTCTGTTTTAGGGTCTTTGGGCGCGACCAACGGCTCAATGGCCTCTGCCTTAATAATTGGTTGATCGGCTGTTACTGATTTTTTTGGCATTGCTTCTGCCGGTTCTTCTGCAATGCGGATATTTTCTGCGGTGCTAATCACCTCACTTTTACTATCGGCGCTCGCAGAATAAAATTTATTAATTAATGAACTCTTGTCCGAAGCACTGATATTCTTTTGGTTTAGTGTACTGAGCAGGCTACTTTTTAAGCTTTCTAACCGTTTAATCAAACCCGTAATTTCACTAATGAGTTGGCCCTTGCCCTGATAACTAGCACTATGTCCATCATTCAAGTAGCTAACCTGTTCCCCAGAAGTTAAAAGATCATTATCGACGGTTTTTTCTAATTTAGATAAGCGAGCGAGGCCCGAAGCAACAAATCGATCTATATGGCTCAAAAGCCCTTCCAGGTGAAAGATCTTAGTGCAAGCATCGGCACCTGCATACCATTCGGCCGCTTCACTCGGTGTAAATACTCCTAACGATTCACCGTAAGATATCTCGCTATTTAGTTGCGATAAAAGCGCACTAGCCTCGTGCGACATCATCTCATCTTCTTGCTCGACTATCTCTATCTCTTCTTTTTCCATAACTCTACACTCCTTTTTGTCATTCCTGCGTAGGCAGGAATCCATTTTATTGCTTCTGCCTGGATCCCCGATGTCGACGCGCTAACGCCGTCGGCTCTGGGATGACATTTTAATTTATTAATAAAAATACCTCTCACGAAAAGAGGTTTAGTAAAAACACAAAGTTTCCCCTAACTCTTCACTCGGAGTTGGTTCACCCCGTTAGAAATAATAATTTCTAATCGGGGTTGCTACGAATAACGTTGGCGACCTGGCTTACTATCTTGTCATGCTGAACTAGTTTCAGCATCTAGATCCTGAAATAAATTCAGGATGACGATAGTTTACAGTTGCGGGACAGCGCCGGACTCCCCGCCCATTTCATGATTCGGGCAGGCCACCGGACTTCGCAGTCGTTACTCGGGTTAGTATTCAAGGTAGGCTCATTATACACCTCTAACCAAACAGGCAAATAAAAAAGCGGCAACCCTGCTCTGTCTAGCAGAGATCGCCGCTCATTTCCATTCTGGTTAACCAAAATGATTAGGAGGTCTTCTCATCCTTGTGGTTGTCCTGGAAACCCTTGGTTGAGCCAAGACCGCCGGTCCCGCGAGTTGTCTGCCTCAGGTCGGTGTAATCGGCAACCGAGATAAACCGAGGTAATACCGCCCATTGAAAGAGAACCTGGGCAATCCTCATATCACGGTAGATGGTCACCCAATCGTTGCCGTTGTTAACGATAACGACACAGGCCTCGCCCCTGTAGTCGCTATCGACTGTACCCGGTGCGTTCTGCAGGGTTATCCCAAGTCTGGATGCCAGTCCGCTTCTGGGGGACACCCAGTACATTAGCTGGATTATCATGGCCGTAACGAAGCCGATTCCGCCAGTGATACGCCCTCCCGGCTTGAGCATAAACACCCATTCTTTGTGGCCCCTATCTTCAACCTCAATAAACTTAAACTTGCCCTGCTGTTCCAACTCTGTTCGGACATCAGCAGATAGCTGGCTGGGATCGGTCAAAAAATCGAACATGGTGAGGCGCAGCATCTGGCGAGGTTCCGACTCCATCTTTCTTGGGGATACCAGGGCTCGGAGCGATACGTCGTATCCGATTGCGCCCTTGGTTTTGCGCTCTGGCATTTTGCCGCCCGGTAAGACATGAATCCAGACCGGAGGATGGAAGTAGATGACGATACCTGCCACCACAAGCAGATTCATCAACAACAAGATTAGATCAAACCAACTCATGGCGCTGGTCTCCTTTCTATACAGTTTCCTAGTTATCAACCCCCACAAGCAAGGCTGACTTTGTATATTACCACATACCAAAAACCCGAGCCTTGGGGGGCTCGGGTTTCTTGTTAATTGAACTTAGTCAACTAAGAATTATCGGCGATCGTATCCACCACGTCCACCACCGCCACCACCAAAGGAGGGGCGATCGACTTTAGGACGAGCAACGTTCACCGAGATAGTACGACCGTCGAGCTCTTTGCCATTGAGTTCATCAATCGCCTTCTGAGCCTCTTCTTCGGTAGCCATCTCGACGAAACCAAAGCCCTTGGAACGACCGGACATGCGATCGATGATCACAGTCGCGGATTCCACGGTACCAGCGCCAGCAAAAAGCTCGCGGAGGTTATCGTCCGTAGTAGCATAGTTCAATCCACCGACAAACAATTTCTTGTTGTTATCCATGTGAGATCTAAACCTTACTTACTTAATATACGTAGGGCGGTCCGCATCTCACACGGCCGAACGTTATACACTTTCTAACCTGTTGAGATTACCTACTCCAGAGACATTATACAGGCAACCCCTAAAAAGTCAAGCTAGGCCCGATTTTGCTTCAGATATTCCAGGACTTTGGCTAACACATGCCTGGCCGCCGGAAAAGTGATGAGTTTACGAGCCTGCTGGGCTGTTACCCACCGATAATCCTTTAGCTCTGATTTTAATATTTGGACTGACGGCTCCCCTACCCAGCCTAGAAAATATTTAACAGTTTTATTAATAATCTCTCCCTCCAGACCAGAGGCCTCTCCGGGCCGGTGGCCCCGGTCGCGACCCTTAAATTGATAGCTTTCACTTGCTTGCCAATCTGGCACTAGCTCAACGGCCGTGATGCCAGTTTCTTCGCGCAGTTCTCTTAAGGCCGATTCAACCTCTGTCTCACCAGCTTCTGGGTGGCCTTTTGGAAAAGACCAGTGCCCCACATTGTGACGTACTAGTAAAAACTTTATTTCTTTACCATCCCGATAAATAGGTACTACCCCAAACGAGCGCTGTTCCATAAACCCATTTTCTCACAACAATGGGATTACTTGCGGTATTGGACCAATCTTTCGCGAAGTATCAGGATAAACCGTTCGTCCATAATGTAGCCCATCGCGGCCAGAATCAGGATGGCCCAGAGCGGCCAAACTACGCTGGTAGCAGTACCACCGGTTGATGGCGGGATAAGAATTTGAGCGGTTTCGATGGCCGGTGGTTCCGGTAGCCCTAAGTCCGCCCCGGTCGATAAATCGTTAATTACAGAGATAAGCGGCTTGGATTGAGCCGGGGTATCTACCGACGTGGATTCAAATGCACCGGCCACCTTTTCAACCACCGACGTAGCCACCGAAGTTATCTGACTAATTTCTTTTACTGTTTGGGTGGCCTCGACACCAAAATGTTGAACAATAAACAAAGTCTCTCGATTTTCGTACCAACCCAGAGCCATACCAACACCGATATCGGTAAACTTAATCTCGGTTAAATTCTTGTAGTGAGTGGGGCTAGCAATCCAAGCGTTCATTAATCGATTGATATCGTTGTATCCTTTGGCGATATTTTCGCCGGCCAGTGAATAAACATAGCTTTGGGGACTAATCCAATAGCCCATCCGATTACCGTTGGCATCGGCGTGCGCAAAGTATCCCTTGGTAGCCATGTCGGCAGCTTTGGCGGCGGCTGAGCGCATCAAGCGACCGTCTGTGTTAAGAGCTGGCAAGCCAATTTCGGCTCGCACCTGGTTAGTCCGACCAATAATGGTGGCTTCTTGTCCAATCAGATCGTTAGCAAACGCCGGCGCAGCTCCGCCGATTAAGGCAATCGAGAAAAAGTACGCCAAAACAACGACCTTGACCGTTGTCCGCGCTATTCCCCACCCGTCATTCCCGCGCAGGCGGGAATCTATTTTTACTTTGTTTTTGTTTTTCACTTTTTACCGCTTGCAGGTTAGTTTTTACCTGTTTTTTTATTATAACATACTTATATCTTTTTGTCAATAATAACCAAGACCCCCGATTGCTCGGGGGCCTTAGATATTTTAGTTTGTGTTAAACGATTTTATTCTTCGAACTCACTTTGCTTGCGACGGTAAGTGAATGAGGTGGCCAGTAAACTAACTAAGGCCGCCAAGCTCATCACGATAAAGGTCGGGGTACCAGCGGCTGGTAGTTGTTCTCCACCGACCGCTTCGTTAACCGGCTCATTGAGCGCTAATGCCGGATTAGTCTGTTGTTCACCACCAACCTCTTCGTTACTGCCAGTAGGAGGAGTGTAGTATCCCCCACCGCCACCTCCGCCGCCGCCAGTGGGGCCGCCGGGTTCACCCTGAGTTTCTGGCCCACCGGGTTGCCAGTTACCAAAGTCGATATCCACCCAATCCCATTCACCTTCGCCGTCACCGACGGGTAGGCTGTAAGCCACAGGCGCGCCGGTTATATCGTGCGGGAAGGTTTGACTCCAGGTGCTTTGTGGTACTTCGCGGACAACATAGGTATCGGCGGGCAGTCCAGCGAAATTATAGGAACCGTCTCCTTCTGTTTCGTAGAATGGCTCTTGAACATCTAAGTCGCCGTCGTTATTCAAGTCCAGGTAAATCGTCCAGCCGGATAGGCCTCCGTCTTCGCTATCTTTTTCGCCATTGCCGTTGTGATCGTGGAATTTGATACCGGCGATAGAACCGGTTGGTTCGGGCTCATCTTCCTCTTCGATTGAGCGGTTACCAAAGTCTAACCCATCGGTCAAACCGTCGGCCGAAGCTTCGTGATAACCTTCGGGCATCGGGTAGGTTTGCACCCAACCATCTTGGGTTTCTTCTGCCACCACTACGTCACCGGTAATTTCGGCAGGAATCTCTAACTCGTAGTTGCCATCGGAGTCGGTAATGGCAGTATCTATTACATTGTAGATCTTAACGTTTAACGAGCCAGAGTTGTTGTAGGCATAGATGTCGTGAATGTGGAATTCGTAGGTCATTCCATCGCCCACCAATGTGTGCCAATAGACGTGGCTCGGGTTGTAAGAACCCCAAAGACTAAAGTTGTTGCGAATCCAGAGATCGAGCAACTTAACGCCATATCCGCCGTAACCGTGTACATCGTCAGTCCAGGCATCTGGGTCCGGGGCAAACGACCGCTTAGAATATTGAGCATCAGCGGTAATGCCGTCACCTGCTTCGAATGTGCCTTCTGCGCGAATAATATACTTTTGTCCGCTCTCTAAAACCTTATTAGTAAAGAACGAAGCGCCGTCTTCGGCATCGTTTTGAGCCTCTACATCCAACTCGTCATACAGTTGCCCGGCGTAGATGGTCCAGCCTGCGAGGCCTTCATCACCTTCGTCTTTGTCGCCCATACCGTCGTGGTCGTTAAACTTCATGCCAGTAATTGTGCCCGGAATGTCTTCGCCGTGGTTACCAAAATCTAGACCGGTCAATTCGCTTTGACCAATAACAACATCGTAGTAGACGGTTTGCGGGAAGGTTTGTGTCCAAGTGCGCTGGGGAATCTCAAACACTAATACGTGCCCAACATCTATAGGGATAGTAAGCTCGTAGTCACCATTAACATCGGTGGTACCCACGTCTACCACGCGGTAGATCGTTACAGTTAGCTCACCGTTGTTATCGCCATACCAGCCAGGGTTTTTGATTGGAGGATTACCATCAAAGACAGAGAAATTAATGGGACCATCCTCGGCTAACTCGTAGTTGAGATAGTAGATATGTTCTCCGCTATATGGGCCCCAATCGACAAACGCATCATCAACCATTAGATCAGCTTGATCTGCGCCTAAATCATTTCCGTCCGTGTGAGTATTCCATCCATCACTGGTGAAGTACTCGGCATCGCGAAGATTACCATCCCCGGGCTTATTAATGTTGTTATCCCACTGTCCCTCAACAATTAGCAAGTAATCGTCATCCGGTAACACATCGGAATCAGCACCAGTCATCTCGTCTGAAGGCACGATAACAACATCCACTGGTTCGGGATCAACCGCTTTAATAACCCAACCTTCGAGTCCTTCGTCACCTTCGTCTTTATCGCCCATACCATCGTGGTCGTTAAATTTCATGCCGGTGATAGTAGTTTCAGAGGAAACGTTAAATGCGACTGCGTAGTAAGTTTGGCCCACTTCAATTCCTTCGATCCGATCGTAGTTATCGTAGTTAAGTACATCGGTAGTGGCATAAACCTCAGCCGAGAACTCGTCATCTGCGGTCGGGACATTTGAGCCGTTAGAGAGCCAACCACTAAACGGGATATATCCTTCTTGCGGTATCTCACGGAACCAAAGATAGTTGCTGTTACCGATATCTCCAGCTGTGAGGGTAATAGTTGTTTCCCCGTTTGCATCGGTGGCTGGAAGGGTGTGCCAACTACCAGCTTCGCCAGTATTGTCGCCGGGGTTTGAGGTGCCTTCTGGCGCCCACTGGAACTGCCAATCCGGGACTAACCTACAACCCTGATGGCTATCAACAAAATCTTGGGCAGTATTTCCATCGATGCCGCCCGCCGGATAACCTTCTCCATCACCATCGCCCCAGTTGGGGAGAAGATCTTCGGAATCACAGACGATCTTACTGGCAATAATGGTTACCTTTGGCTCTTCTGGCACCGGACAGGCGGCGTTGTACGGCAGAACTTGTAATCCTTGGTCTTCGAAGGCAAAACTCATCCACGACTGGACGGTGTGCCGTTCGGCAAAGAAGACATCGACGATGTGAGTGCCGACGGTCAGATGCATAGAGCCATCATTCTCAGTTGGCTGATGAATGCCCGAATTATCTTTTACTAATCCGCCGTTGAGATAAACCCAAGCATCGTCATCTGATTTCAGAGTAAAGTCGTAATCCCCTTCTGTGCTAATGGTGACTTTGCCGCTCCAGTGAATACCGAAGTGGTAATTGTGACCCGATCCCACAGGATCCGTGCCCAACCCGTCTAACGGGAAGAAGTTATCTCCAAAATTAAGATCGGGGTCAACTTGGGATTGGACAAGATATTGGGAATCGTACCAATCGGTATCCCAAGTGCCACTCAATGGATCACCATGGCTGTCGTCCGGCCATTCATTCTGAGGCAGATTCATATCCAGATGAGTAGCGTCGTAGTTGTAGTACTGACCAAACCAGCCAGTTTGGTCACCGAAGTCACACTCATCTTCTTCCTCTTCTAAAACATTAAATCCAACGGCGTAGTAGGTATGGCCCGGTTGGATTCCATCGATGCGGTCGTAGTTGTCGTAGTTTAGCACATCAACGTGAGCGTACATTTCAGCACTGACATCATCCGCATTGCTGTTCCCGTTTTGATCGTGAGTAAATGGAATATACCCATCCTGCAGTACCTCGCGGAACCAAAGATAAGTACTGTCGGCAAAGTCATCAACAGTTAGCACGATCTCTGTTTTACCGTTTACGTCAGTCAGGGGGAGATTCTGCCATGGTGGGTCGGCTGGACCTACAAGGGTATCACCGGGGTCGTAAGCTCCCTGCGGACCCCACTGGAACTCCCAATCTTCTTGGAAGTGGCAGTTTGGATGTTGATCAACAAATTTCTGGGCGGTAGTGGCGGTGATGTCTGGTCCGCCTTCGCCCCAATTAGGAAGATCAGCTTCACTATCACAAACAATCTTGTGAGCGATGATAGTGATCGGACAGGCATTTGGATTGATATCGGTTGAAGTGAAAGCCTCTGTTGTAACCTTCGGATCGCCTTCGTGTTGTCCAAATTCTCCGAGGTCCATTAGCCAACCTGTCATTGTTGCGGTGTTGTCTAAGCCACAGACGCCCGGGTAGTAAGCCAACACAGCATCAACATCGTAGCCATCAGCCGTCGGCTCAAAATCCGCTGGATTACTAGAATCTACCAGTTTGATGTATCGGGCAGACGATATAAGACCATTAAAATCGATCTCGTCGTCTTGAAAAACCTTGTCAATGTAGGTCCAGTCGGGGTCTCCCAAATTCTGTTTGGCATACACGCTGGCCAATTCTATCGGATAAGTGCCACCGCCAGTAACTTCAAAGACTTTCAAATCATTACCCGGACCATCTAAAATCGGAACTTCAAATCCTAGAGTAATACTAGCTTCGCTTTCTTTGTCCGCAAATCCAAGCGAATAAAACCAGCTTTCTTGCCAGCCCGGGTCGCCCGGAGTGCCATTTGATTGCGGATAGCCCAAAGCATTAGCTGGATTACTCCGCCCGGCCAAAACATCCGAACCATCTTTGCGCTGACCCTGATCGTTATCGATTACAGATGAAGCAAAAGCGGCATCCAGATAGACCTGGAAAGAAACCGTGCCGTTGTCTCCCGCAGTAACATCGTATAGCCTCCAATATACTTTTTGTTCTGGAGCGCTATATTCTCCCCCAGTTGCATCCGCACTGCCATCGACATAAGTAGTACCAGCCGGTAGGTAATCTTCTATGGCTGTATCGTAGAGAGTACCCTCACCGTTCGCCCACCAATTAATTGTGTAGGTAACGATGCCGGTTTCGTTGTTGTACTCGCCGACTTTTTCCATTTCTAGTTCGGGTACCGGCATCTCTTCTAACTGAACATCATCCAATAGCATCCCAAAAGAGTTGGGAGTACCAACGTCCATAAACGATAGGCGTGTCCAACCATCGGAGGCTGGCAGTCCACTGTATTCATAGAGTTGCCAGTCTGGGACATTGTCACCAGAGCCGTCTAGGGTAATGGGTGCAAGTGGGTCAGTGGCTCCGCCCCAGTGTACCTCTATTGAGCAGTCATCTGTCCCATGTCCAGGACGAGGAGCTACCCAGAAACTTAACTTGTATAGTTTGGAGGCATCGGTATCAATATCTTGATATATCTTCACCGAGGCTGGTTCACCGTTATATTGTCCACCCGGGCCATCCCAGTCAGAATCCATTTCCGTCCACTGCATTCCCGCTTCCTCCGTATCGTGTGTCGACCAACTGTTCAAGGGGTCACGCTGAAGTTCCATAAATGGAGTTCGGGGTAACCCTTCTGTGCCCAAAATGTCATCTACCCATTCAACGGTCCAGTTTGGAACCGAGCTAAATATATCCCAATTAGCCGGATCGGTTACCTCCGGAGTCTCAAAACTACCGTTACTAACTAAATTAGTAGCGGCTTGGGCTGGA
Source organism: Patescibacteria group bacterium (assembly GCA_016936175.1). GTDB lineage: Bacteria > Patescibacteriota > Kazan-3B-28 > Kazan-3B-28 > UBA10110 > 2-01-FULL-49-10. Next base: position 82,548 of record JAFGPN010000015.1, read on the forward strand.
GATGCCATTGGTATAAATGTTGCTATCACCAAAGATGTAGCAACGAAAAACGGCAGAGTTTTTTTAATGTATCTTGGCTTGCAGATTGCCCGTGTAGCAACTTGTATAAGACTACCGGCAAACAAAATGCCGGAACGAAAAATGCGTTCCATGTAAGCTCCTAAGTTTATAAATATGCCAGAGTGCTCCCCAAGGGGTCTAAACCAAAAATCTATCTTCGGGCCTAAACCTCACCTATGAGGCAAGTGTAAGTTACATTATATGGGGCGTCAACTATCTTTGGCCCAGTTTGGCCAGCCTGAGTTTGGCCTCTCCAAACCAGCTTTTGGCCTTAACCTGGATATTCTCGGTTAAATCAGTAACATAAAGCTCCCTTCGACCATTCCGAGAAAGCTGTCTGCCCATCTCGGGGTGACGTTTGAGATAATCGGCTAACTTGGCTGGGATTACCTCATCTTGGGAGATGATTTTAACCTCTGGGGCCAGGTTTTTAATCTGCGACTTTAGCAGGGGGTAATGGGTACAACCCAAGATAATCCCCTTTACTTTGCGCTTCAGCAATGGGGATAAATAGTCCTTAAGGATAGGCTTGGCCCACTTGATGGCATTATTTTCCACTAATGGAACCAGCAGTGGAGCCGATTGCTGATAAACTGTTACCTTGGGGTTGAGCTTCTTGAGCTCCCGAACAAAAGCGCCGGAATTTACGGTTGATTCAGTAGCGAGCACCCCCACCGGCGAGAACTTGGCCGCTGTTTCTGCAGTGGGAATAATAACTCCCAGCACTCGTCGGTTTGAATAGTACTTAGGCAGATATTCTCGCTGAATTCGCCGAAGCGCTACTGCCGAAGCAGTGTTGCAAGCCACGATAATTAACTGGCAGTTTTTCTTAAACAAAAAGTCCACCGCCTCGCGAGTAAACTCATAGATGGTTGTTTGCGAGCGATTACCGTAAGGCACTCGTTGGGTATCACCGAGATATATGTAATCGTATTGGGGAAGTTTTTTAACAATAGCCTTAAGCAGAATCAGCCCACCGAGACCAGAATCAAATACGCCAATCTTCATATAGTTATCTTTACGCGTCATTGCGAGGAACATTAGTGACGAAGCAATCTCAGAGATTGCCGCGCTTCGCTCGCAATGACAAAATGCTGGATGACAGAAATTTAGAAGGTGACGGGGATGGTTAGTTGATCGTCATTTGCGGGTAATCCAGAAGGGTTATCTTTGTATAAAATCAGCGTGCCAGCAGAGTTTGCAGGTTGAGCAGAAAAATTAAGCGTGGCGGTGAATGGTACGAAGTTGGTTGTCATCCAATCGCCTTGAGCCGTCGCTATACCTTCGGCCAACTGGTTATTGTTAGCATCAAACAGCTTAGTGGGGAAAGAGGCTTCGAAATACCAGCTGCCAATGGCTTGTCCGGTAATGGCCAGAGGGCTTTTGATAGTTTGATTTGGAGTTGGATTGCTGACCTGGATTAGATCTGTTTTTTCTAAAGCATTACCGATATTCTCGGTAAATGTTTTTCCACCGTAGGCGCATTGTCTCGGATACGATTCCATCACTGCGCGCCCAGTGGCCGCACAACTGTTAAAATCCGTCACCGCCACTCTGGTTTGTCCAAAAGATTGCCACACCATTAGCGCGGCGGCGATTAGTATCACCAACAACAGAATAAATCCCCATTGTTTAGCATTCATGGCTCTATCATACCAAAATCATCTCGCGAGGAGATGACTTGGTAGATCTGATTTACTAACTTGATTATTGTATCACAAATACTTAGTGATGAACTATAATTAAGCCAATGGTAAAAGCGGTTACGAATAATCGAGAACGCTGGCAAAGTAAGTGGGGTTTTATTTTGGCTTCGGCTGGCTCGGCGGTTGGTTTAGGCAATTTTTGGCGATTTTCTTATCTGGCCGGGATGAACGGCGGGGCGGCTTTTATATTAGTTTATTTGGTTTCGGTATTGGTAATCGGCATTCCACTGATGATAGCCGAGTTTTTGGTTGGAAAATTAACCGGCTTAAGCATCGTGTCTGCTTTTCGAAAGATATCGGGTAATCGAAAACTTTGGGTAGCGTTGGGACTAATTGGGGTAATTGCCTCATTTGTAACCTTGGGCTACTACGCGGTGATTGGCGGCTGGGTGGTGAGTTATTTAGGCCAAGCATTGTCCGGAAACTTGCCAGCCGATTCCGTAGCATCCACTGCCGCCTTTGGTCTTCTTAGCACCACTCCTGCATTACAAGTCGTATGGTATACACTATTTTCGCTAATTGTGGCAGGTATTGTCAGTCAAGGAGTGCGAGCTGGAATCGAAAAATATAATCGGATATTGATGTTGATGTTCCTGGTACTACTAACGGGGATGGCCATTTACGCCCTAACCCTGCCGGGCGCCCGAGAGGCTTTAGGTTTTATGTTTAAGTTCGATCTAAATAAGATTACTCCCTTAGTAATGCTGTTAGCTGTGGGTCACACCTTCTTTAGCCTCAGTTTGGGCACTGGCATCATGATCGCCTACGGTAGCTACTTGCCCAAAAAAATTACTCTGCCGTTCGCTTCGGTAGTAATTAGCATTATCGATGCGATGGTAGCGTTGTTAGCAGGCATCGTTATCTTTTCGATTGTGTTTAGCTTTGGCTTGCTACCAGATTCCGGTACAGGTATCGCTTTTGTTACTCTGCCACCGCTGTTTGCGGCTATGCCGGGAGGGGTTTACTTGGCGGCAATATTCTTTTTTATGTTGGCGGCGGCGGCAATTACCTCGGCTGTATCAATCTTAGAAGTAGTAGCTACCTATCTGATGGATGAGTGGAAGATTAGCCGGCGAATCTCTACTTGGGGCTCGGCCATCTTCATCTATTTATTTGGGTTGATCTGGACCGCCAACGACATTACCTTGGTAGATAAGATTGCAGGTGGATATTTGCTGGTGTTGGGCGCATTGGCAGTTTCGCTATTGATTGGCTGGACCGTTCCGATTAATAGTTTGGCTAAAACTTTGCAAACCAAAACCAACCACCCAATGTTGAAAGGGTTTTATCTATTAAACCGATACCTAATACCCGTAATACTGATCTGTTTATTGGTCAGCGGAACTCTGTAGAGTTTTTATTGAACCAACGCCAGCATGCAACTATTCGGTGGTTTTGCCATCGAACTCTTCTGGTTCGGCAAGCGCCTGAGCTTTGGTGGCACGGACGGTGCCATCGATGTGCTCTGGGGGTGAATAAAGGGTGTAGAGCTTCAACGGCTTATCCGAGGTGTTAACAACGTTATGCTCTGCTCCAGCCGGGATAATTACCCCAAAACCATCGCTGACCGCATGCTCAACCCCATCGATTACTACCTTGCCCTCGCCTTCGTCAAAACGAAAGAACTGGTCTAGGTGCGAATGAACTTCGGAGCCAATGTCTTCGCCTGGTTGAAGCGTCATTAGCACTAATTGAGTGTGATGGCCGGTATATAACACCCGACGAAAATCGGTATTGGTGACTGTCTCTTTTTCTAAATTAATTACGTACCCCTTCATTTGACCTCCAAATAATTACAGCTATGCCATCGAACTTCGTCATTCCCGATTGGAGCGAAGCATCCGGGTCGGGAATCTAGAAAATAAAATAAGGATTTCTGTTTCTGTCTGGATCCCCGCCTTCGTGGGGATGACGCAGAAGTGTTTATTTTTTAACGAGACGTTCTTTTAACAGGTGCCAGACGGCTGGGATAACTGAAAGAATGATAATGCCGATAACTACCCAGTGGATATAATCTTCGATCCCGGGAATTATTTTAACCAAGTAGTAGCCCGCCAGGGTCAATGACAGGGTCCAGATTAACCCACCAAAAATATTATAAAACACAAAAATCTTGTAGTTCATTGTACCAACACCAGCCACGATCGGAGCAAAGGTGCGGATTACTGGAATAAATCTGGCCAAGATGATGGTCGCTGGACCATATTGGTCGTAAAACTTTTGAGCGCGGATCAAGTTCTTTTTGTGAAATAACAGAGAATTTTCTCTCCGAAATAGTTTAGGTCCCACTGTTTTGCCAAAAGCATAACCAAAGTTATCACCCAACACAGCGCCAACAAATATTATTACCAACAGAGCTCCGATATTAAGATACCCTTGCGAGGCTAATACACCGGCGGTAAACAGCAAGCTGTCTCCCGGCAGAAAAAAACCAATAAACAACCCCGATTCGGCAAACACAATCCCGAACACGCCTAAGTATCCGACCGCTTTGATTAATTCAATTAAATTTTCGCCTGAGAACCAGTCCATAGGTACTATTATACCTGACTGGTCTATTTAAGGCTGGGTTGGAGCAATATCTTCTACCAACTACCGCCACCGCCACCGCCAGCTCCGCCCCCAGAGAATCCTCCTCCACCCGAGCCGGAGCTATGGGGGCTACTAGCTAAGGTACTTGCCATATTGGCGGACAGAGAGTTTAGGTGAGAGGCAAAGTTATCTATCGAAAAATGGCTACCGGCCGTTACCACATACCAAGCCGGCACATAGATAGTGCTGTGCTTTTCTTGATACATCTTGGCAAACGCCTTAGCCCAGATCCCAGTTAAGCCAAAAACAATTGCATAAGGCAGATATCGCTCGAAGATATTTTCTTTTTCGTAAAATCGCATTCGATAGGTTTCAGCTCGCCGCATATACAGTTGAAAACCACGAAGCTGGTACAAAGTTTCCGAACCCAACTGAGTGCGTTTTGACATTAGAAAACCAAAGATTAGCCAAACGATGCCAGAGACACCCAAGGTAGTGCCAAACGAGAAACTAGAAAAGATAATTGCCAATGGCACGCTTGACACAAACATTAATACACCTAAAACCAAAAAGAGAATCTGCCAAACTAAACCGCGAGAATCAAAAAATGATTTAATGTTTTCGTAAGCCAATTTCCTAATTCCCGGGAGTTTTAGATAAAAACTATTTTTCTGATCGGCCAAACTTTTTTCTGTGCCAATCGTTAGGTTATCGCCAAACAAATCCGTGAGCAGTTTACTCTCGAATGCTTTTAGCTCTGATACATCAGCTTTAAGCAGTATCAGCTTCCAATCTTTACCACCCAACCACCCCTCTTTTTTAACCTCCTCGATCTTAAGGTATCCCCGTACCGCTAAATCAATTATCGTAGCGCTAATAAATAACGGATTAAGATTGCCGTAAGCGTTAAGTAAACCGGCCTCCATCGGAGATAAGTCTTTTGGCGGATCGTACTCTACTACGATCGAGCCTCTAAAGCGGGGGTCTTGGCCGTATTGTTTCCAGGTTCTCCAGCCAAACCATATCAAGGCCAGCATAGCTAACCAATATAGATAACGACCGTACAAAAACCACCAACTCGGCTGATATAGGCTAACCAAACCGGTTGGAAACTCGGCCCAAATGGTAATGCCAGTTCGGGTTGGAATCTCTGTTGCGGTTACGGTAAAACTTTTACCATCCTGAGCCCAGCTGGCAATTGCCAACGAATTGGTCAGCTCGCCGAAGCCACCTGAGTAAAGCTTAAGATTAGTGTCCTCCTGAGTAATTCCGTCCGGTAGCTTAACAGTGGCAGAAAAATTGTTGGTTGGTAGCTCCCAGAAACTACCATTTAAATTCAAGTACAGCGCATTGCCGTTATCCGAAGGGATTACTACATTACTGATCCGATACTTAATAACGTAACCATTAATGCCAGAAATGGTTCTATCTGGATCGCCAATCTTCCAGGTGATGATGTTGTCTGGATAGTTAACTGACCGTTCGTAGTGATATGGCGTACCATTTAAATCAGTAATCGAACGGAGTTTGATCGGGGTATAGGGGCGCGCTCCAGCGGCTCGATCAGGAGCTTTGTTGGGCAGAATTCTAAAGATGCCGTGTTTGTTTTGTAAAACTCCACAATTTACTCCTAATGTTTCTGTGATCTCGGCTGACGAATCAGCTTTTAATTCGATCTGTGAGTCAAAATTTTCGATTACACAATCATTAACCGGCTCAAACGCCAAAACTGGCCGAGCCAGCCAGGCCCCCAATACCAACCCCAAAATCAGTATCCAGATATTTTTCATCCTATAAGAATTATACTCCAGGAGCCAATAAAGCTCGAATGTAAGGCCAGAAAATGAGGAAACCTACAATAATGGAGCCGAGTACAGCAATCAAGACCACACCGGCTAACATATCTTTTGCCATTCGGAATTTGGGCGAAAAGTTTTTGCTAAAACCATCTAAGATATTTTCTAAGACGCTATTGGCTCCCTCGGCGGTAAGCACAAACACAATTAAAATAACTATCGCCACTTTTTCGATAGTGCGCAGATGCAATAAATAAGCAGCCGCTAATACTAAAACAGCAACCACTACTTCGACTGCGAAATTCTGCTGTGTTTTAAGCAGATCGCGAATTCCCCTCAGGGCATTAATTAGACTGTGTTTGAGTTTAAGCATCCCCATTTTGTAATGCGCTTACAGCTTTAAAAGCAAATGGGGATAGTTGATCTTTTTTTAATTTGCTAATTTCATACCAATCAGATCCCAGGGAATCCTCAAAATCCATTTCTTTAACAAGTTTAGAATCGTCAAATGACTCTATTAGATAGATTAATCCGACATGATACATAGATATTTCACCCCTATCATCAGTAAAATCAACTACCAAGGTATAGTTATCAAATAACTTGTATTTATCTATTTTGATTCCCGTTTCCTCAATAATTTCTCGAGATAGTGCTTGATTTACGGTTTCGCCGTGTTCAGCACGTCCACCTGGTAAGGCCAATTTCCCAGCGTAGGGTCCTCTGGATTTTTTTACTAATAGTATTTTATTGCCCTTTACGATTAGGCCGTAAACCCCTAGATGCAATTTATTCATGACAAATCTTTAATGTGGTTAATTTCATGGTTGGTCGTGTCGAGTTCTAACTTTCCGCAAGACAGATTCAGATAGTTATATTTTAGCTGACTTTATAATACCTTATTGATTTGTATTGAGCACAACCAAAAACTACTATTCCTTTTGTATGGATATATAAAATAAGAGCACCGATGACGGTGCCCTTGAGTGTGTCTATTGTTTTACAGTCCCCTGACACAGGTTGCAGGGATAGGACCTGCAGTGGACTCTTGTTACTGCTGGTGGTGTCTGGGTCAAACTCTCCATCGGTTGGGCTTAATGCCTCTCTCTTCCCCAAGGATCTTATACCTCCAGAAGTCTCGGAGCGGGTAGAAGATAAAGACCTTAACCAACAGCCAGATGAGAGACAAGGCTCGCTTCACTGTCATTGCCTCCTTTGTGGAGTATTTACAACAGAAGCCCCCGAGTGAGGAGCTCCAGACATGAGTTGTTAAGGAACAACCGTCGTCTGATTGGATACTATCATACTATGCAAAAACCCGCAATAGGAGCGGTTATTTCATATCTTGGCTGGCGGTAGTGGGGGCTTGCCCGACTACCGGCGGGATGTTAGGACCTTTTGTCTAAAAAAACGAGCTGCCCTCCCAGAGGGAGAACAGCTCGCACTTGGCTCATTACTTAATGATGGGTTCGACCAGAGGACAGAGACCCTCCTCTTTGTCCTTCGCCCAGCTCCCCAGCGTCACAAGTTTGGGCCGTAGACCGTAGCGCCAGAGTGCGCTCAACGGAGCGACCACCAACGCTTGCCAGATCGACTCCACCGTCTCGCGACAAGGCGTAATCGACAGGAGCAAGAAAGCCGTGAAGAAGAACATGCCGAGCTCCTTGTTAATCTCATACGGGATGAGATCGAACCCAGCATAGGCGAGTATCCAGAACAGTAGCGCGAACAACCAGCCAACCATGAAGCGCACCGACTTCTCGATGGGGCTCAAGCTGCGCCGTGCCCGCCTTGCGGGACCGGAATGTATGATGACCACCGTTTTCTTCTTCGCTGATGTTTCCTGCGCAGTGGTCTCACGCTTATCCAACCCCCTAGCAAAAAGAATTAAACCCCTGATGGCGACAAACAACATCGTCCACCCTAGAACTATAGCTAAGAACGCTACCCCTGTTTTATAGAACAGAGCCGAGCGCGAAGTGAATTCCCCACCGCCTATCATATACAGACAGAGATATAGCAGTGTCATCACAGCAAAGGAACTACATGCCAGCACCAAGGGGATGATGAGCTCGCGTAGCCGATGCATTCTGGGCCAATCCCATAGCATCTCAACGAAGATCTTGCCGGCATAGATACCCAGCATAAAGAAAACTACAGCACCCGTGGCCAGTAACCAGCACGCCGTGTTCCAGTACCAGAACGCGAACGGCGACAACACCCACAGCAGGATGAATGTCGGGACAAACCAGAACAGGAACTTGCCCCACTGTGACGAGTATGGGTCCTCCATGAAGACCACCAAGTTGTCCCACTGGTCGCAGAGCAGCCAAATCAAGCCGATAATCCCGCAGATGACCAGCCCCCAGTGGATAATCCACTTAAACAGCCAGACAACAATGAGAGCAAGGATCATCCTCGATGTGGGATGGATGTAGCAGGCCAAGAGCAGAATCATCACACCGAATACCCACTTGGGTACCCAGTTTGTACCAACTCCCGACTTCAGCCAACGAGACAACCGCCCAAGACACTTGTCCCAGATGATGTTGACGATCAATCCCAATATCAGCCATCTCCACAGCGGGATGATGATGAGATAGCACCACAACACGCGCAGGAGAATGTAAACAGCCACCAAAGGCAAAGCATGCAGGCAGAGCCAGATGCATGTTCCTTGGAAGCAGATGTTATGGTACAGAAGCTCTCTTTCGAAGCAGTCCTCCCAGTCAGAACCATATCCCCATGGGACAGTACTGTACCAAGCTCCCAGGACGAATCGTCTCCATCCGCTAATTAGTACTTTGCCCGCCGCCTTTCCGTTCCACATGGGAACGATAATGCTAAAGAGATACCCCAGCCCCTCAAGGACCAGAATACTCCAGACGGCAACATTGGCGACGATTATTCCAAACTGTTCTGCCAAAGAGACATGCACAACGCACAACACTCCAACCAGAACAACGATCATCAGCCACGTAAACCATGTCTTTCTCATTTTTAATCTCCAATCGACAATACCGACTCTGTGAGTTAAACCCACAGGTTGCGACACTACGACAATCCGCGTATCAACGCGGGTTACGACATTCCACCTGGTTCTAGCAGATGGACATCCACAGCACAAGGGATATCCTTATCCTGCTCACCATCTCGAGAACCGATGCGGAACACGACATTCAGACCACGCGCCAAGCATCCTTTATCGCTCGGACGAATGGATGCCACAGGCATGGGCTGCCTGTTATACTCGCTCATCGGGTCTTTGACACAAACGTGCCAAGAACCCCGCGAGTCTCGGGGTTCGCGGCTGACATAGCCCTTCACATAGCTCAAGCTTTCTGCCATCCGACACCTCCTCTACACAGAATCGACTTGCGTACTTGAACCAAGTGTCAATGTACACGATTTTTCATTATATCAAAAAACCAGCCCCCAGTCAAGCTTTCCCCCTGTTGGCTGGGGCGGAAGGATTTACCCTTCTGTATATATTTTATAAGTCGGGTATAAACTTCCTACTGTCACGGGACTCCCGCACCAAAATTGATTGTTTTTTCACGCTGGCTGGGGCGGAAGGATTCGAACCTACGATCACGGGACCAGAACCCGTTGCCTTGCCACTTGGCTACGCCCCATCGACGAGGCGTGAAAAAATAGATTATCAATAAATTTGATGCGGGACAGGCGCCACCCGTTTGCCTTGTTTACCCCGTAGTGAGCTTTGCTCTACTACTGGGGCCACTTGGCTACGCCCCAATATTAAGCCTGCCCGCCGGACGCATCCGCGGGACGCGGCCAGGGTCGACACTATTATCACCTGTAAGGTGGTGATTTTCAAGCTCCACTCCCAATAATCAATAGATGGCAATTAAAGCTACAGCTAATAGAGCCAGCCAGAGCAGGGTGAGAGCAACCAGAGTGATAGCGCTGTACCAGCGGCCTTTGAGCACTAAGGATAGTGGGTATCCCAATACCGCTCCACCGCTGGCTACTGCGGTAATAATAAACACCGCCGGCAGTACCACCATACTGGCTACCGTTGGCTGATTATTGCTTACATTTATCCATTTATCGGCATGCGTGATAAACAACGACCACAGCCACAACACCAATCCAGCTCCGATGGCCTGAACGATACTTAAGACAAATATTGAATAAACTTTTTTCTTCATTGATCTATTTTCCCATTAACTCTTTATATAGTTTGCTGGTGGTTTGAACCATTCGATTAACCGAGAAGTCGCGGACGGTCTCGCGGCCTCCAGCAATCAATTTATTCTGCAACTTCTTATCGTTTAGTAACTTCATAATAGTTGCGGAGAGTTGTTTGGGGTTTCCGGGGTCCACCAGCAAACCGTTTTTATTATTGACTACTACCTCTGGTATGCCGCCAACTTTAGTCGCGATTACTGGCACTCCGGCTCGCATTGCCTCTAAGATTGAGATGCCAAAAGCCTCAGATTTAGATGGCAACACAAAGATAGTAAATAACTGCAAGATGCCCGCTACATTTGCGAGGGAACCGGTAAATACCACCTGTTTATCTATCTTCAATTTTTTAGCCAATTGCTCCAATTTCTTCTGCAAGGGACCACTCCCAACTAAAACCAAACGGGCTTTGGGCAGTTTTTTTAAAATCTTTTCCATCGCTTTGATCAGGGTAGCGGTGTCTTTTTGAATATTGAGGCTCCCGATGGTGCCAATAATAATATCTTGTTTACGTAAGCCATGCTGATTAATAATGTCTAATGTTGATTTATCGATATGTTTTGGTTCAAACTGCTCGATACCGTTGTAGATTACCTGCACTTTGTTGGGCCGGGTAACTTTGCTATTTATCAAAAAGTTGGCTACTGCTTGAGAGACTGCGATATTCATATCGGTAGCCATATCCAAAATCTTCATCGCTCGAACATGCGTCCAGTCCAATATGGGATTAGCCAAGTGAAACTGAGGCGTATAGGTGTGCTCTGTGTAGATGGTCTTAATAGGTAATCCCGGAACAGCTAACCGGGACAATACTCCCGCCCGCTGGCCGTGAGCGTGTAGAATGTGGGGATCGTATTTACGTAGCAATTTATTAATCGCCTGAACCGCGCCAACATCCGAGCGAGCCCGCATCGGCACCATAAAGATGGGGATTTTTTTCTTTTTTAGCTCATCTGCCAGCGGTCCTTGGGGCAAGATAACCGACAAGGCAAAATCCCTGCTGGGCAGATTATCCACTAACGAAAGGAGGTGGCGTGGCCCGCCAACCAGAGAACTATCGGCGATGACGTAAAATATGCTGATCTTGTTAGATTTAGCCATTTAATTTCTTTAATGCTATTTCTAATCTTTTAATTGATTCTTTTTTGCCCAGCACGCTTAGCAATTCAACTGGGCTGGGGCTACCGGAGAGACCCGACAGTGCTACCCGCACAGGCCAGAAGATATCACCGGGCATTAACCCTTCCGCCGCAGCAGTAGTATCCAAAATTTGTTGAAGCTTCTTTTCCGTCCAAGACTTTTCCGTTAATGCCGATAAAACTTTTATGGAAGAGGATAGCCCATTGACGGTTTGGGCGGGGCTGGATTTCTTAAACACCAATAAACTCTTATCGTAATCTGATGTTTTGTAGAAGAATCCCATTAGTTCGGGCAACTGCGCCAAATATTCTGCCCGCTCTTGTAACAACGATAAAACTTTTTTGTGATACGATTCCGTACCTCTGAACGGAATGTACGGCTTAGCTAATTTATAGTAAGCCGAGGGGCTCAGTTGCGATAGATAGTGATGGTTATGGTGGTTAAGATACTTTAGATCAAATACCGCGCCAGCTTTTTGCACCCGCGACAGATCAAAAACATTAATTAGTTCTTTCAGCGAAAAGAACTCTCTGCCCTTGGGGTCTGACCAACCCAGCTGGACCAAAAAATTAATTAACGCTTCGGGGAGATATCCTTTGGCAGCGTAGTCCGCAAAGTTAACATCGTTCGTCCGCTTGCTCATCTTGCTTCTGTCTTCGTTTAAGATCAGTGGGATATGGACGTACTCGGGGATATCCGCTCCCAGAGCCTTAAATAGCAAGATGTGCTTAGGGGTGTTAGAGAGGTGATCTTCACCCCGGATAACGTGACTGATTTTCATATCCCAATCGTCAATTACATTCACAAAATGGAAGACAAATCCCCCGTCGCTTTTTTGGATAACAAAGTCATCAACATCGGAAGCTGAAAACTCTACCGAGCCTCTGATAATATCCTTAACCACGATCTTGCCGGTGGTGGGAGTTCTAAAGTAGACTGCGCCAGCCTGTTTGTAGGCCAAATCCTTTTTTAATAACTGCTGAAGATATTTTTTGTAAAGCGTGACGCGTTTGGATTGATAGTACTCTTCGTCCCACTTTAAACCCAACCATTTTAGATTGGTTTTAATATCTTTCTCAAAAACTTTTTGGCTACGCTCTTTATCGGTATCTTCGATACGTAAAATTAGCTTGCCTTTATTCTTCTTGGCAAACAGATAGTTAAACAGCGCGGTGCGCGCACCGCCGATGTGCAGAGCGCCCGTTGGACTCGGCGCAAAACGTACCCGCACTTGCCTCCTCATACTTCTATTGTAACAGTTTAAAAAAGACATAAAAAAGACCCGCAAGGCACATGCCTTGCGGGTAGATTACAAACCGGTTACGGCTCTCGAAAAACCTCGCACCAAGCAACCGCGTCATCTTTCAGATATTGCGGAAGCTCGCCCTCTCCGGACTGACCCTCAATCGGAATGTATCATCCTAATGCTGGTTGGGGGGCTTGTACACATCTCGTTGCGCGTAGTAGATCTCCCGCCAGCGTGACGGGAAACGCTCACCATAGCGGATCGAACGCGTCTGGATATCACATACATTCGGGAATCTTTTCCAGTCGGCATCATAGAGATGTGTGCCATCGTAGTCCCAAACTGCCAGAATATCTTGGGTATCGTTGTTGAACAGCACAGTATAACCGGACACTTCCATCACATTACTCCGATCGTACACTTGGCCGTCCTGAAATACTTCTGGCCGGATATCAAAGTGGGGCGAACCATAAATTGAATAATAATCCCAGATGATGTCCTGCCAATTTGTGCCAGTTGGTTTATGCGGATTCGGCAACAGCTCCCCGTTCGGACCATATAGGCGATATACTATCTGGCTCCCTGTCTCCACAAATCCAGGTATCATCTCGAGTGATTCAATCACCCATCGGCCATCCTCCAGAGCATAGAGCGCCTGTGCCTGCATCGGGTTCATCTCCATCACCCAGTCAGGGATGATTGGATACTTCGCCGCTCTTTGCTTGGCCATAGCCAAGAGATACTCGTTCTTAATCGTGTCATCCATCTCGCCTTCAGCCATAAAGGCGAACATCCCGGATTCTGGCATTGGCTTGTGTGAGACAACGTCCTGCAGAGTCCGCTCGCTGCGCCATTCGCGGCTTTGCTCAAGCCACAAAACATATGGCAACATATAACCATTCCCGTCCACCCGCGGCGCGATTGTCTCAACACCAGCCGGAGTTGTCTTGTCGCGTATCCACTGACCAGCATCCACCCAGCTGTAGTCCCAGCTGTAGTTATCGTAGACCCACAAATCCCAAGCGTCATACTCGCCACAGTAGGGATTGCCGAGGTCATCCAGCGGCTTGATGTCCACCCGCTCACCAGTCTTATAGTTGATAGCAATCTTCTGACCATCATTGGCCGATGAGCTCGGGAGTACCATGCCAAAAGACACCAGCATCACCCCAAGGGCAATAATAGTTGTTAAGCTTCTTCCAATCCCCATCATCACACCTCCCTTGGGATTGAATCTTATTCCTATTATATCACGGATTAAAATCCACGTACCCTGTCAATCAGGCTTTAATGCCTAGCCAATTTGTACTCCAACACCGTGTGCATGAATTCGATGGTGGCGGTTTTAATCCGGTCTTTCCGCCA
>JAFGPN010000016.1 GCA_016936175.1 Patescibacteria group bacterium
GTAGACAATAGAGGGACCTGTCCCGTTAGAAATCACTTATCGGGACAACCAAAGTGAACAAATCGTTGAACATATACGCTAAGTAGATTTCTAACGGGATGGAAAAAGTAAAACGATTATTTCGTCCAATCATCCGACGCTTTGCGCCTGAGATGTTTGGTATTTACCATCATCTTCGTGGGATAACCGCCGCTACCATCTACGGCTTCCCTTCCGCGAAGATGCGCGTTATTGGAGTTACTGGCACCAACGGCAAGACCACTGTCTGCAATATGTTGGCTCACATCCTCGAGACTAACGGCGAGCGAGTGGGTTTAGCTACTACGGTAAATATCTGGACCGGTAATCAGAAATGGATAAACGAAACTAAGATGACCACTCTCTCCCCTTTTGCCCTCCAGGGCCTACTTCGCAAAATGGTCAACAACAAATGCACTTACGCCATCGTTGAGACTACCTCGCATGCGCTGGACCAACATCGCACTTGGGGCATCTTCTACGATGTGGCGGTGTTTACTAACCTAACTCACGATCATTTCGATTATCATAAAACATTCGAGAACTACCAGTCAGCCAAGGGCCTACTATTTAAAAATTTAGCCGATAGTTTGCGCAAACCCGGGTTACCTAAAACCGCAGTAATCAACATTAGCGATCCAACGGGCGAATACTTCGATCAGTTTGCCGCCGACCAAAAGTTTTACTTTGCCATCGATGATGTTAACACACCAGAGGCGCCAGACAAAACTCTGTGGGCTACCGATATTAAAGAAGGGCACGATGCTGTTAATTTTATATTGCATACACCCACCGGTAGCGCGGATATTAGCTTGCACCTTCCAGGTAAATTTAATGTTTACAATGCGTTGGCCGCGGCCTCAACTGCTCACGCCCTCGGCATCTCGCTAACCAAAATTCAACAAGGCTTGGCTAGCCTCTGGCAGGTGCCGGGGCGAATGGAGTATGTGCCCAACACTTTGGGGCTAGATATTATTATCGATTATGCTCACACCCCCGATGGGTTCCAAAAAGTTTTTGAAGCGCTTCGGCCGATCGTTAGCGGCAAGATTATCGCTGTATTTGGTTCGGCCGGCGAGCGCGACAAAACCAAGCGGCCTATCTTGGGCCAGATTGCCTCTCATTTTGCAGACGAAATCATTTTAACCGAAGAGGACCCAGCCTCCGAAGACCCGATGCAGATAATAAAAGATATTGGCGCCGGATTAGACCCGGCCAAATTCCAGGCCGATAAAAACCTACACCTCATCCCTAGTCGAAAATTAGCCATCCAAAAAGCATTAGAGCTTGCCCAGACCGGCGATCTGGTGTTGTGCCTCTCTATGGGCGCCCAAACCGTAATGACTAAAGCCGAGGGCAAGGTGCCATACAGCGAACGTGCCATCATTGAAGAAGTCTTAAGAGCTATGGCATAATGGGTAGTCTATAAAAGAAAGGAGACTAAATGGAATTTGATGAGAATCTAAATCCGATCGAACCCCCCTTGGAACCAGATTGGAAACAGACCCCGCCACCGGCCGGGCCCAGTTTTAACTCTCAGCCACCTACTCCACCGGAACCCTCACGGCCACAAACTCCGCCTCCGGCTTATACCCCACCCCCGACTCCGCCCCTGGCCGCGTCCCGCGACCGCGGGCAGGCAAAACCACCGATAGCCCCTCCACCCCCGCCATTTATGCCGCCAAAACCACCTGCTCCGCCAGTTAATACTGCCAAGCGAGTGCTGGATCTGGTCACCTTGGTGGTAATCGTAGGGTTGATCATCGGCATTATCGCTGTTGCGCGCGGCGGTAGCTCCAACACGCCCAGCCTCGTAAACCAACAAGGCCTAACGGTTACTGGCGAGGGTATGGCCTATGTTACCCCAGATGTAGCTAAGATAGATTTTGGCATTAGCACCGAGGCTAAGAACTTGGCCGACTCGCAAAAACTAAACAGCGAGTCCATCGCCAGGATTAAAGACGCCCTGCAAACCTACAGCATCGAAGCGAAAGACATCAAAACCCTCTACTACACCATCAACCCAGAATATAACTACATCCTCAATGGCCGGTCCCCACAACTACGCGGTTACACCACCCGCCACACCGTCCGTATTACCGTACGCAAGTTAGAGGATGCCGATAGCGTGGTTCAGACCTTAGGTAATTCTGGCGCCACCGAGATCAGCCAAGTCCAATTTACGGTGGATGATCCCTCGGACGTTCAAAAAGAAGCTCGCGAAAAAGCTATCGATGCCGCTAAAGAAAAAGCCACCCAACTGGCTAAGCTCAGCGGAGCAAGCCTCGGCCGAATCATCTCAATTAATGAGAACACCCCCAATATCGACGGTGGTATTGTGCCGCGGTTCTCCGAAGGAATGGGTGGCGGCGGTATAATGCCCGGCTTAGAAGAAGGTAGTATGTCCATCACCTCTAACGTCACCATCACCTACTCCCTCAACTAACCCACGTCATCCTGGCTTGCCCAGGATCGTAGATGACTAATCCCCCGCTCCGACTGCAGTCGGAGCGGGTTTATAATCGACAACGTCGTCCTCGAGCCGGAGGCGGCAACCATCCGACATCGGGGAGTCAGACAAAAACAGAGCTGTATAATTAAACTATATGGCTACCAGGCGCAAAAAATTAGTGCTGATAGACGGGAACTCCCTTGTCCATAGGGGTTTTCATGCCTTTTCGCGGCTTAACCTCACCTCCCCCACTGGCGAACACACTGGGGCCACCTACGGTTTTGCCTTTATTTTGCTAAATATCCTGAATAAACTAAAACCAGATTATATCGCGGTCACCTTTGATACCCAGACCCCCACCTTCCGCCACGAGGAATACAAAGAGTACAAAGCCACCCGTATCAAGGCGCCACAGGAGCTCTACGATCAGATACCTCGCATCCAGGAACTGGTCGAAACCTTTAATATTCCGATGTTTCTAAAAGATGGGTTCGAGGCCGACGATATTATCGGCACCCTCTCTGCCCAAGCGCCAAAAGACATAGACACCTATATTGCCACCGGCGATATGGATACCCTCCAGCTGGTAGATAACAACACCTTTGTTTATGCCCCCCGCAAAGGCTTTTCGGATATGCTCATCTTCGATGCCGATACGGTTAAACACCTAAAAGGTCTCGCTCCCTCCCAGATGATAGATTACAAGGGTTTACGGGGCGACCCTTCGGATAATATTCCGGGTGTGCCCGGCATCGGCGAAAAAGGCGCCCTGCAACTTTTACAAGAGTTTGGTTCTATCGAGAATCTCTACAAGAATTTAGATAAGGTGCCAAACCGCTATCACAAACTATTAGAGGCCAACCGCGAGATAGCCGAACAAAGCAAAAAATTGGCCACCATTATCCGTGATGTTCCAATTAAATTAGATCTTAAGCTGGCGGTGCTAAAAGAATATGACGAGAAAAAAGTGCGCGACCTCTTTTACAAGCTTGGATTTAATAGTTTAATGAACAAACTGCCAAAATCCACCGCCGAGCAATCTCTGCCCATTAAAGAAACCCCCTCTTCTCCCCCCCTTGATAAGGGGGGGATGGGGGGGGTTGTTAAAAAAACCATCAAAAATCAGGCGGATAAAATAGATGCGGAGCTCGAGCCAGTGCTTAAACGGATAGAGAGCGCTGGCGTGTTATTAGATACCAAATGGATAACTAACCTTAATAAAGAAGTTAGCGCTAAGTTGCTAGAGCTTAGTGGCCAGATCTATAAGCATTCGCACCAGGACTTTAATATCAACTCCCCCAGCCAGTTGGCGACGGTGCTGTTCGAAAAACTGCATCTCCCAACCGAAGGCATCTCCAAAACTAAAACCGGGTATTCTACTGCCGCCTCGGAGCTAAATAAGCTTAAAGACGCCCACCCCATTATCGAGCCCATCTTGGAATACCGCGAATTAGAAAAACTGCGAAACACCTATTTAGAAACTCTTCCGGGGTTAGTGGATAAAGACAGCCGGCTACATACCCACTTTGCCCAGAACACCTCGACCGGAAGATTAAGCTCATCCGAACCCAACCTCCAAAATATTCCCATCAGAACCGAACTGGGCGCCGAAATCCGCAAAGCCTTTATCGCTCCCAAGGGCTATCAACTTATCTCTGCCGATTACTCGCAGGTAGAGTTGCGGGTGGTCGCCCATATATCGCAGGATAAACGGTTGCTCGAGACCTTCCTCAAAAACGAAGATGTTCACACTGCTACCGCCGCCGAGATAGAAGGCGTATCGATGGACGAAGTAACCAGCGCTCAGCGGCGTAAGGCCAAGGCAGTTAACTTCGGTTTAATATACGGGATTAGCGCTCACGGATTAGCCGAGGGCACCGGGATGAGCTATGGCGAGGCCAAAGATTATATCGAAAAATACTTTGCCCTCCACCCGAGTGTTAAAAAATATATCAAAGATACTATTCTGTTTGCCCAGCAAAAGGGATTTGTCCAAACCCTACTGGGCCGAAAACGCGAACTGCCAGAAGTTAATTCTAATATCGTTAATGTCCGCTTGGCGGCAGAGCGGATGGCGATTAACGCTCCCATCCAAGGCACCGCCGCCGATATTATTAAGCTGGCGATGATAGAGATAGACAAAAACCTTAGCAAAATATCACCCAAGTCTAAGATGGTCCTGCAGATTCACGACGAACTGCTGTTCGAAGTGCCTGAGGGTGAGATCTCAAAAGCGGCAGACTTCGTAAAAGAGACTATGGAAAACATCTACCCACTTGATGTACCATTAACTGTTAATATCGAATCCGGCCCAAATTGGGGGGATACGAGGGAACTGTCATTCCGTAGCTAAACTATTCTGAAGCTTTAGCGGAAGATGGTAAAGCGTAGGATGACCCCTCCTGGGGCACCACCAAAAATATTCAATACCCAAAGTAGAAACAGTTATGCGAGGGCTGAGCACGTCAAGGAGGCTGGTTTTACTCTCGATTGTTAAATATCCCTATCTCTTGTTCATAGATTACTTCGATGCCCTGGGCAACAACATCAGAACCAACGAACTGGCTGAAATCGTTTTTATCCACCCTCATATTGCCCCCTTTTGATAGCGCAATAACGCCGATATAAAACGGGTTGTTGGGACTACTGTTAATGTTCCGCCTCCCATCAAATCCCAAAGTGGAAAAGATATTGTCCTCCACTAACACCCTACCGCCCCCAGAGGTTCCGGTGACTCTCACACCCATAACCCTTACCCCGTGACGAGAAATGGGCGGATATGTATTACTGGATTCCGTCGGAAAAACAAATTCATTTTTAAAGATATGAATTAACCCACTATCCTGTGCAGTAGTACTAATTGCTACGTTGGCATGTTGGTTTTCGGCCCAGAGTCTCGATATCACAAAAGTATTTTTTTCAAAGGACACCTGAGAACCTATATCCGAAGTCGCTCCAAAACTCAAAACGTTACCGTCAGATGGATAATTGTTAACAAAATGATTCCCAGTTGCTTGTATGGACGCACCCTGCCTGGCATCAAGTACAAATTGCACATTCTGGAAATCAAACCCACTAACCAGGATAGATGCACTCTGTCTCCCGCCAAAAGTCAACGACGTCTGGGGATGGGCATCGGGGGGGAGAATAGTAGTTAGGCCAGGTAGATTGCCCCTGCCCACCACAACCCTTTCTCCATCATAAAATCCCAACATTCGGGTGCTGTTTATATCGACATCGGTAAGATGGTACTCCTCGCCGTCAACAATAACCTGAGCAGGCTCAGCTTCTGGGCTGTAGAATTCACTCACCAAGGCAAAGGCTCTACTAAAACTGCGCACTGGTGAATCATGAGAACCATCATTCTGATCGTCGCCCTGGTCAGATAAAAATACGGTTTGCGAAGTATCCACCTGCGGCAACGTAAACGCTGAGCTACCTGGTATGTCCTGTGATACGTACCAGGCAATACCACCCAGCACAATCAAAACTGCTACAATGGCTGCGACTTTTTCAAATGTATTCCAGTTTTTCATGATAAATTAGATTAGGACTATACCAAACATCTACAGTATAACGCATATGCCTGAACTCCCCGAAGTAGAAACAGTTGTAAGAGGTCTCTCCCGACACATCGTCGGGCAGAGAGTTAAGCATATCCACATTCCAGCCAAAAATAGTTTTAAAGGCACAGCCAAAAAGGCAGAGGGTCTTTCGATAAAAAAGATAACCCGCCGAGGCAAGGGCATTATTATTGAGCTTGCGAAACCCGGCGTAGCTCGAAAGAGCGAAGACGGATCGAATTCCTTGTCTCTACTCATCCATCTAAAGATGACTGGGCAATTGATATATGTTCCCGCCTCTCGTCATGCTGAATTTAGTTCAGCATCTAAAAGCAAGATCCTGAAACGAGTTCAGGATGACGGTAGATTGAACTTTGGCCACCCCACCGATGATTTTACTAACACCATGCCATCCAAGCACACCCGAGTCATTTTTGAACTAACCCCTACCCGCTTACCCGCTCACTCGCTTACCCGCTCTTCTAACTTTTTGTATTTTAATGACCAGCGCCGGTTCGGTTGGGTAAAGCTGACCCCAACCAAAGATGTGCCAAAAGATAAGTTCTTCGCAGGATTGGGGCTAGAGCCTCTCGATAAAAAATTCACTCCCACCTTTTTATACGATGCCATCAAGCGTCGGCCCAAAAGCAACATCAAAGCCATCATCTTAGACCAAACATTGATTACCGGTTTGGGCAATATCTATTCCAACGAGGCATTATTCTATGCCCGCATCCTTCCTACTCGCCTGGGCAAAACTATCAAAAAGCCGGAGGCCACCAAGCTCCACTCCGCCATCCAAAAGGTGCTACGCCTCGGCATCAAACACTCCGGCACCAGCATCGCTAACTATCGTAGCGCCGAGGGGGCGCTGGGCAATATGCAGAAATACTTAACTGTGTACGGTCGCAAAGGCCTCCCCTGCCACGGGTGTAAAGGCACTGTTAAAGCCATCCACCTCAACGGCCGAAGCGCTTACTTCTGCCCCTCCTGTCAAAAATAATTCCGAGCTTGTCGAGGGACTAAAATGATTCGCTTTCGCAGGCTCTCTGCTGAGCCTGTTCTTGGGATATTTTGCTGGCAGGTGGCTGCCATTTAGATAGACCCGCTGGCGAAGAAATATTTAATGAGTAGAACCCATCGTTGTTGAGCCACCAGTTAAAGCACGGTCCGGGAGAATTTTCCGGGTAATCTTTGTGGAGAATCAACTTATCGCCATAAGTAGCGATGATCTCATAGAAAGCAGCTGGGTAAAAACCGCCCGTAGATGCTTTTGATGATGTGTTTTTGTTTTCAAACAGCTTGCTTAGAACACGACTACTGCTATCAAAAGCATAGATTCTGCTCGTAATCGGCCCTTCTGCCTCTATGGCGCTCCCGTACCCTTCGACACTCGTAAATAAGAGCACACCACCATCTAGGGGGCTCTTCGCGATTACATCATCCCAAATGGCTTCCTGATCCATTTGCGGCTCGTAGGAGGTCGCCCCACTTTCCGCCCGTCGAAGCTCGCGATCAAGTTGCAACGACTGAGCTCGTGTCATAGGCAACCCCAATCTCTTATCTGCACTATCCTTAAAATAGCTAACCCTCTCTCCCTCGTAAGTCATTTGGGCAATGTTTATATCCATAGTGTCATTGCCCCAAAGATCCACCAACGTAGCGGGTTGTGGTGCGGCAGTCGTAGCGTCGTCCGATTCTTTCTCGAAAGACAGAGAGGGCGCAGCCGAGCGACCCAGATAATAACTACCAAAACCAATCCCACCCAACACCACCAAACCTATCAACCAATAAAGATACTTCATAATTAAAAATTACGGATAACTACCCATATTATACTCCCCCCTAAATTGACTCCTACAAATAAAAAACCGCCAACCCCCTTAGAGGTCAGCGGTGTGAGACCAGAGCATGCTCCAGCTACATGTCGGTAAAAGCCAGCCAGGAGATCTCCTGGCCATCCCCGCCGCGGAGACGATAGTGATCCGGAATCCCCTCGACCCCACAGGGATTGTCATCGTGAACCGCAGTCACACCCATGCCCCATGCCAGATTTTGGTCCAGGATGGGGGCAAAAGTAACGTCTTGCGACACGATCAGGATAGGGGTTTCTGGTAACCGCGAGACGCAGTTGGCCAGCGAGCACGTCTCCGGCAAAGCGCAGAGGCGGAGACCCATCGCTTGGGCATATCCCGCGGCTGCCCGCACCAGATCACCGACCCGAACGTCTCCGGGCGCCTTGACGAGGGTCACGGTGATACTTCGAGGCGAAGATGACACTTCGCCCTCGCCTTTTGTTGACAGCTGGTCTTGGTCTTGAGGTTGGAACGGCAATGGAAACGGGCGCACTCCCGCCTCATAAGCCTGTTGCAAACTCTCAAAAACCTCAACCCCTTCAATGTGGCACGATCTCTGCCCCTGTAAGACATCAGTTTTTACTGGATCGCTCATAACACAGACTCCTGTGAAAACAGTAGGGCAACCCGATCACTGTTAGTGACTCGGGGTGGCAGGCAGGGCCGATCCGCTAATTGGACCAAAAAAATCTCCATCTGCCAAATATGTCAAAGCTGTTCTTGCTGTTATTAAGAGGCACTGATTGCCCGGCCCCACCCTACCACGATCCAATGGAACCGTCAAGAGAAAACCCGCTCTGGGAGCACAGAACATCAGACTATGTAGCGGACGGACTTAACCAAATCTTCACCTAATGCCTGGTTAATCAAGCGAGTGATTTTTCGTTGCCGGGAACGGATGTCGGTTAGGTAAGTCGTATCCGACACCGAGATGGTTAGCACTCCATCCCGGAAGTTTATCGGCTCGTGCGCCTGCATCGCCCTGCTTAATAAAAACTTGGCAGCATACTCTTGCCATAATTTACACACCTGCCCGCTATCGACCGCGGCAGTTTGCGAGATGTTTTTGGCGTCCCGCGGGATGCTATCGGCTATCTTTTGCCAGTTCATAACAATAAGAGAAAATGTCTAATTACTAATGACTAATGTCTAACTAAGTCCCAATAACCAAAATTTGATATTATGGCTTGGTAATTATTTAGAAATTAGAAATTCGTCATTAGAAATTGCCCCCGATATAACGCCGGCCTCAACGTTTAGCACATTAGCGTCTTTGGATATCTTGTGGCGATCGGTAGTAGTAATTATTATCTGGGCATCTTCTAAAAAATTGATCACCCGCTTACTATTGCCTTCGTCTAATTCCGAGAAGATATCGTCTAATAGATATATCGGCGACTCTTGGAGTTGTTTTTTAATATACTCTCCTTCTGCCAACCTAAGAGCCACCATTATTAATCTAAACTCGCCTTGTGAGGCAACCTGCCGCGCGTCTAGGTCGTTTAACAAAAACACTAGATCATCTCGATGCGGCCCAAAGGTGGTATGGCCGTATCGGATATCCTCATCTCGGTTCTTTATCAATCGGCTAATATATTGTTCTGGCCCAATTACTCCAGCATCGGTTTGGTAAACCACCCGAAGGCGCGCATCAACCTGGCCAGTAATCTGGGAATAAATTGGACCCACCCAAACCCCAAGCGCATCTATTAGCGCCTGTCGTTTTTTAATTATTTGAGAGCCCAATACCGACATCCGATCATCCCAGGGGCTTAGCTCTTTTACATCGGCCTGATGACGCCTGACCAAAGTCAATAACTGGTTGCGTTGTTTTAATGCTTTGGCGTAAGCCATCAAATCGTCGTAGTAGGTGGGGTCTACTTTAGCGATAAGGTGGTTCATAAATGCCCGACGAGTCACTGGTTGCAATCGCATTAGGCTAACGTTATCGGGCGCGAACAACACCATTAAAAAACTACCCAAAAAATCCGCTTTACTGACCTTAGCGTTATCTAACCTAAAGTTTTTGGTAACCCCCACCTCGTCGCGTTCTAATACAACATTGGCCACCCGAGGATTGCCGTTATCTAATTCGAAGCTGGCCTCAATACGAGCAAACAGTTCGCCAGTTTTGATCGCCCAGGCTTCCTTAGAACTGCGAAAAGAATCCCCAGCCGAGAGATAGTAGAGTGCCTCTAACACATTGGTCTTGCCTTGCCCGTTATCTCCCACCAAAAAATTATTTTTACCAAAACTAATCTCAGCATTAGAGATGTTGCGAAAGTTAATCAGTGTTAGAGAGGTGCACTTCATTAACTCCGAAGCGGCATAATGATGTAGGTTAGACCAGATTTCTCATCAGCCGGCCGAATCAGACCAGGGTTAAGCTTGCCTACCATCTCTATTGCCACGCTCTCTCCCCCCGCGCCGTTAAGCGCATCTAACACATACCGCGCGTTAAAGCCGATATCGTTGTCCTCTCCGGTTACCTCGGCTGTTACCGACGATTTAAAATTGCCCAGCTGAGACGAGCTCGCCTCTATGTTTACCCCACCCTTGTTAAAGGTGAGTTTTACATTATTGGCGCTCTCTCTGGCAAAAAAGCTGGCGGTTTTAATTACCCCCAACAGATCATGAGCAGAGACTACCGCCTTAGTCTTAAAGTTTTTGGGGATTACCTGGGTGTAATCTGGATATTCGCCCTCAATCACCCGAGAAACCATATCCATATCGGGGAAACTAAACATAATCTGGTTTTCCGATACGGTTATCTTTATCTTCTCTCCCCCACTAATCACTCGATAGATCTCCTGAATAGTCTTAATTGGAACAATAAACTTAGCCTCTTCCTTGGTTGGAACAGCCAATACCTTTTCGGCTAATCGGTAACTATCGGTGGCGGCCAACTTTAAAGTATTGTTGCCAACCACAAAATAGACTCCTGTAAGAATGGGCCGAGATTCGTCAAATGAGGCCGCAAATCCCACCTGATTAATCGCTGATTTTAGGAGATTGCCATCAATCTCTAATACCTCTTTTCCTTTCACCTCTGGGATGCTGGGGAACTCATCGGCTGGCATACCGTTTAGGTTTGCCTCGCTTTTATCCGTTTTGGCGTAAAGGATGCTCTCCCTATCCTCCAACTCGATTTTATCCTCGGTCAAACTACCCACAAAACTACTCAACACTCTGCCAGGAACGGTAATAGAACCTGGTTGCTCGATCTTCCCTCCCAAATAGTAACTGATGCCCATTTCTAAGTCGGTGGCCGAAAGTACAACCTGATTCTCGTCCACTTTTATCAGCACATTATTAAGAATCGGCAAGGTGCTTTTACTAGCAACAATCTTATCTAAGACCAACAATCCCCTTTTCAGTTTTTCTAATGAGACAGATATCTTCATTTCCTTAGCCTCTTATTAATAAACTATTTCTTTAATTAATTAATCTAGTAGTAATAGAGAGTGTGGATTAGGGTATAAGTATTTTTTTGATTGATAGGCTTAATAAATATTGGTTTTAGTCTGGTGATGAATGGTGGATGGATTGTTGATAAGTTTTTGCTTAAATGCTTTCCCCAATTTAATCCACAGCATAAAGTTTATCCTTGATAGTTTTTATCTCCCCCTCCAAGTCGTTATTTTCCAACAATAGGTTTTTGATCTTGTTGTAATCATGAATAATTGTGGTGTGATCTCTGCCCCCCATCTCTCGACCCACGCTCTTGTAGGGCAGGTCTAGCTCCTCGCGCAGTAAAAAGATTAGTACCTGACGGGGAAAGACTATCTCCTTGTTGCGTTTTTTGCCCAGCAACTCGTCCTTTTTAATGTCGTAATGTTTGCAGACAGCTTTTGTCACGTCCCCCACTTTGACTATCCGTTTGCCGGGGCTGAACAGAATGCCGCCCAATAGATTCTCTACCTCGTCATTGGTTGGGATGGTGTTATTAAGCTGGCCGAACGCCACTACTCGAGTTAAGGCTCCCTCTAGCTCGCGGATGTTGTTTTGAATCTTTCCGGCGATTGCCTCTAATATGTAGTCGGGTAGCTGAAAATCTAAATTAGCCGCTTTTGAGCGTAACACTGCCAGGCGCATCTCGTAGTTAGGGGCGGAGATATCAGCAATCATCCCCCATTCAAACCGAGAGCGCAGTCGCGATTCCAAGGTGGGGATAGCTTTTGGCGGTCGATCGGAGGCCAAAACGATCTGTTTGTTACTTTCGTATAATGCGTTAAAGGTGTTAAAGAACTCCTCTTGGGTAGCTTCGCGGCCAGCCAAGAATTGAATATCGTCGATAATTAAACAATCTACTTTACGATATTTTTCTCTGAACTCCTTGGTAGTTTTTTTATGAATTGCATCTACCAGCTCGTTAGTGAATCTTTCTGAGGTAACATAAACCACCTTTTTTTTGGGGTAGAGCGTCAGGATCTCATTACCAGCCGCCTGCAATAGATGAGTTTTGCCCAATCCAACCCCGCCGTAGATAAATAGTGGGTTGTAAGTAATGCCCGGGGCTTTGGCCACGGCTGTGGTAGCGGCGTTAGCTAGTTTATTGCTTTCTCCCACCACAAAGGTTTCGAAAGTATAACGAGGATTTAATCTGTCCACCGCATCGCGGGTGGTCGAGGGCTTTGAGGCTGCGTTGGTGCGAGTAGCGGCGGTAGCAACCGATGCGGGTGCGGAGAATAAAGTTGTCTGTTCTTGTCTGGGTGAGCTTCCTACTATGTATTTGATATTAGTGAGGTTAGGCAAACTCTTTGCCAGACAACGGCGTAACTCTTTCTCGTATTTCTTTTGTAGCCACTCTAAAGTAAACACGTTTGGAACGCGAAGTAACACCTCGGTATCGGTGATATCTATAATCTCTGTATTTTTTAGCCAGGTGTTGAAGTTGGCTTTACTCAAAGACACCTCGGCTTCGCCCAAAACGTTTTGCCACAACCGCTGTTTATCCACTACCCTCGGATCGCTCACAAGGTAATTTTATTACAGTTATCCCCAAACAACAATTGATATCAACGCCTCATTATACGCTAAATTGATGGAGGGCCAATTAAATTGACCAATCAAAAGCTTTACAGCTATACCCCGTTAGAAGTCCGACCCGTCTTCTGCCTAATTAACCCTGATTTACTCCCGCGGGAAACGTTTTACCCACCAATTTGGTAGTTTGAGATTTGTCCGGTAAACTTCTAACGGGGTATACTAAACAGGTAACATCCCTTAATTAACCTTATGAAACGGACATATCAGCCTAAAAAACGCAAACGCCTACGCAAATTTGGTTACCGTGCCCGAATGGCGACCAAGGGTGGACGTAAGGTGGTAGCCAGACGAAGAGCTAAGGGCCGTAAAAAGCTTTCGGAGTAATCCTTAACCCCAACAGAGGAACCCCATGGAAAGAGGATACCGAGGATACGCCGATAGCCCAGCCTTTACTTTAAAATATCCCCCTAGCTCCGACCGGGCTAAGCGAATTAGGGTGGTGGTAAGTGCCAAGGTGGCCAAGAAGGCCGTCATGCGGAATCTAATCAAGCGGCGCCTTCGGGATATTTGGAGGCTGATCGGTAGTGGCCCGTTGCCCCACATCTACGTTAAGAAAGCGGCTCTAACGATGTCATTTGCTCAGTTGAAAGCCGAGTTAGATAGATTAATAAAGAAACGATGAAACAGTTTGCATTAGCACTAATTCGCCTCTACCAACTTACCCTGTCGCCTGATCACGGCTGGTTTAAAGCGGCGTATCCTTACGGGCATTGCCGATTCTCCCCCAGTTGTTCCGAGTATGCTAGGCAGGCAGTTGAACAAAAAGGAGCAGCCAAGGGCTTGAGCCTGGCAATCTGGCGAGTGCTACGATGCAATCCGTGGAATCGGGGTGGCATCGACCCAGTAAAATAAACCATGAATAACCTCATCCCCAAATACACCTTTAACGAAAATGCCTGGATTACCAAGTTGCTGTATAAGCCGCTGTTAAACGTGTTGATGTTACTCTACGTTTACATCCCGGGCCACGATTTTGGTGTGGCCATTATTGTATTGACCTTAATCATTCGTGCCATCCTCTTCCCATCCTACCTGGGCACACTCAGGTCGCAGTGGGCGCTAAAAAAGATTCAGCCCAAGCTAGATGAAATTAAAAAACTTCATCAAGATGACAAAACCAAGCAATCCCAGGAAATGATGAAGATATACAAAGATCACAAAGTCAACCCGCTGGGTAGCTGTTTGCCACTAATAATCCAAATTCCCATTTTGTTTGCCTTGTACCGGGTATTCTCGATCGGGCTAACCACCGACAGCCTTACTCATCTCTACGACTGGTTTCCCCGGGTACCCGAAGCCATTAACACCACCTTCCTGGCCTTTACCCATATACCCCAGTTGCAGGTAAATTTGGCCAATCCTAATATGTATCTAGCGATTACTGCCGCCGCCTGTCAGTTACTGCAGAGCTGGTTAACCACTAAGTTTCAGCCGGTTCAGGGCGAAGGGATGGCTAAGATGATTAATATGCAGATGTTATATTTGTTTCCCATAATGACCGGGTTTATCGCCTGGAGCTTACCGGCCGCATTAGCGTTATACTGGATCGCTACGACCGTGTTCACCATTTTGCAACAACTATTTGTTATTACCCCAGCAGGTCGAAGATTAGTCGAAAAATAATTGGAAAATAATATGGAAGAGATTGTCGATTACATTAAGCAAGTAATAGCGGGGATGTTTGCCAAGTGGCCAATTAAGGTCGAGGTAGAGGCTTCACCGGAGGATGACTTTGTGATGGTCGATCTTAAGACCAACAACGACGCATTATTTATCCAGCCCAAGGCCGACCCACTCCTGGCACTTCAACATCTAGTTCGTCTGATGGTGCGGCAAAAATTTCCGGAGACGTCCGTTCACCTGACAGTTAATATTGGTGATTTTCATCAACGTCAGCGTGATGCTCTAACCAAAGTGGCTGAAGACGCGATCAAGCAGGCTAAACAAAGTGGCGCTCCTATATACCTTTCGCCGATGTCTTCTTTTGAGCGGCGAATCGTTCATATGGTAGTCGCGGCAGACGCCGACGTTAGCTCGGAGAGCTCGGGGGTAGGAGCTGGTCGCCGGGTGGTAGTCAAACCTGCCGCTTAAGGGAGGTTTTAGGCTCGTCCCGTTTAAAATCACTTATCGGGACAATCTACATTCAGTTTTGGCCGAGTAATTACGCTAAGTCGATTTCTAACGGGATGAATGTTTCGCGGCGAATCGCTGGCAACACCATAATCCAGATATTTAGCAAGGCGGTTACCGCCGCTACTTCCGCATTGGTGCTAGCCTACCTGGCTCGCTATTTAGGCGTCAGTGGCTACGGCGACTACGTTACAGTCTTTGCCTATTTGGGCATCTTCGGTGTGCTGGTGGATTTAGGTATCTTTGTTACTAGCGTGCGGGAGATTGCTAAAAGCCCCGAGGCCGAGCGCCAGATTGTGGGCAATGTGTTGGGGCTACGGTTAGTAGTTGGGGTGATAATATTTGCTATCGCCTCTGCCTTGGCTTTTATTATCCCCTACTCTCCGCTAGTGCGCCTGGGTATTTTATTAGGATCGGTCTCCCAATTGTTTTTAGTGGTCAATCAGGCGCCGGTCAGTTTGTTTCAGGCCAGGCTAATTATGCACCGAGCCGCTATCGCCGATATCGTGGGACGGTTGGTGTTGCTGGCGTTAGTCTGGTGGTTTATTAAATTACAGTTGGGTTTTCTGCCGATGATTGGGGCAGTGGCGATTAGCACCTTCGTTACCTTTGTTGTTAGCATGATGCTGGCGATTAAGGTTAGTGCCATCTGGCCACGTTGTGATTGGGCAATTTGGCGGCGGATTTTAATCCTGGCCTTGCCGATGGGGGCAGTGATGATTCTAAGCACCGTCTACTTTCGGGTCGACACAGTGTTGTTATCACTGATGAAGGATAGTTTTGACGTGGGGGTTTATGGAGCTCCCTACAAGATATTAGAAGTGCTATTGGCTATCCCCACCATCTTTATGAGCTCGGTATTGCCAGTGATGACGCGGGCGTTAGACGAGCACAACAAAAACCATGCCCTAGGGATATTTAGAAGGTCGTTTGATTTTATGAGTATCGCTTCGCTACCTTTGGTGGTGGGGACGATTCTATTAGCTACCCCGATCATGGTATTAATTGCTGGCCCAGACTTTGCCATCTCCGGACCGGTATTAGCAATTATCATATTAAAATTAGCCGGATCTGCACTCAACAGTGTGATGATCTACACCATTATTGCGGCTGGCGCACAACGTCGCTTGCTACTGCCCTATGCTATTGCGGTAGTATTTAACGTTAGTGCTAACCTGGTGCTAATCCCTACCTATAGTTATATGGGGGCCTCCGTAGTCACCGTTTTGACCGAGGCATGGGTGTTGATAGCGGCCGGTTATTTGGTTGGTAAATATCTGCGGCTAACTCCAAGCTGGGGGGTGTTGCTTAAATGTTTAGTGGCGAGCGGGGTGATGGGTGTTGTGGTTTGGTGGTCAGGCGACATTGGTCTTTGGTTAAAGATTGGGATAGGCGTTGTCGTCTATGTAGCTGGGATATTTTTGCTTAGAGCTATTCGACTTAAAGATATTCACGAGCTACTGCCTAAATTCAATCGCGTATGATTATCGGTATAGATGTTAGAGAGGGCGTAAGGCCAAACCGAGCTGGCAAGGGCGAGTATGTGTATCAATTGGTGACTCACCTGATTAAGCATGCCGAACATAGATTTATATTGTTTAGTGATGCCGAACTGCCAACCGAATGGCAGTTGCCTAATGTTCAAAAAAGGGTGTGGCGAGTAGGAAGCTGGTTATGGCAAGGGCTAATGGTTGTCTATCTTAATCTCTGGCGGCCGGTCGATGTCTATCTCTCTACCACCAGTGTGATATTGCCAGCTTTAACTTGGCGGCTACCAATGGTTACGGTGTTGTTCGATTTTGTTAGTTTTCTATTTGCCGATCAGCACAAATCTAAGGCAGTGCTGTTCGAAAAAATTTGGATGCGACCGGCCATCAATCGCTCCAAGGCCTTATTATCTATCTCCCAGTCGACCAAAAATGATGCAGTAAAGTTGTTTGGAGTTAACCCAGACAAAATCACTGTTAGCTACCTTGGGCCGGCTATTGCCGAAGAGTCCTCTCCAGTTGCCTTGCCGGCCACCTCCACTATTTTATTTGTCGGGACATTAGAGCCGCGAAAAAACGTGGTAGTTTTAACAGAAGCGTTTAACCAGTTGCGCCTTCAGGGCGTTGCCTGCAGTTTGGTTTTGGTCGGTGGTTGGGGGTGGCAGAGCGAAGAGATTAAAGCCGCCATTGCCAATAGTCCCTTCACCTCCGATATCAAGGTGCTGGGCTATGTTTCCGAGCCTCAAAAAACTTTTCTCTATCAACACGCTACTGTTTTAGCTTTTCCTTCACATTACGAAGGATTTGGCATGCCACCATTGGAAGCCATGAGCTTGGGTCTGCCGGTCATAACCACCACAGCTTCATCGTTGCCCGAGGTGGTTGGCGACGCGGCCATCTTGGTTTCTCCCGATTCAGTAAACGAGCTAACCCAAGCCCTTCGCCGAGTTTTAACCGATGAGCCCCTGCGTCAACGCTTAGCTCAAGCTGGTTTAGCACAGAGCCAGAAATTTAATTGGCAAAATACCGCAGATGTTACACTGGGAGTGTTAATCAACGCTCGTGCCTAAATCAATTTATTTTGTCGGTTTTGTTATCGTTAGCTTAGCCCTGATCGGTGGTCAACTACTGCGGATTTCATTTGGAGGTATAGCCATTACCGCCTTGGATGCGGTGGTATTGGGCTGGGCGGTTTTTTGGTTGTGGGACCTGCTAACTAAATTACACCGCTATCC
Source organism: Patescibacteria group bacterium (assembly GCA_016936175.1). Lineage (GTDB taxonomy): Bacteria > Patescibacteriota > Kazan-3B-28 > Kazan-3B-28 > UBA10110 > 2-01-FULL-49-10. Next base: position 17,791 of record JAFGPN010000016.1, read on the forward strand.
CATCCCCCAATTTTTATGGTGGGGCATGGCTTTCTTCGGCGTGGCTCTAATCTCGTTGATCGGAGCCTTGCGTTTTATCAGCACACCCGAGTTGGCGGTGGCTTTTAGTTATCTTATCCGCTGGGGCGCTTACACCACCTTAGTCTACTTGGGCTATGCCCTGGCAAAATCATCCCGATTGATTCCGGCGTTAGGGTTAGTTTTTGGGCTAGTCGCGGTTTTGGGTATTGGTCAGTGGCTGGTTGCTCCCGATATCAGCTTTTTGGAGCGTTTTGGTTGGGACCCGCATCAAGGTCGATTAGTGTCCACTTTTTTAGACCCTAATTTTGTGGGTGGATTTTTAGTAATTGGCCTATCTCTTGCCCTGCCGCAGTTGTTTACTAAGCAACACCAAAACTGGCGTTGGTACTGGGCCGTCATTGGGGGCTTAACGCTGGTCGGTATCTATCTAACCTTCTCTCGTAGCGCTCTGCTGGCTCTATTAATAGCAGTCCTAATCATCGGCACGCTTAAATATCGTCAGGTTGCCGCAGTTCTGCTTGTGGTTATGGTTTTGGTCTATATCATTTCGCCCAAACTCCAAGATAGAGTTAAGGGGGCTTTGGTTATTGATCAGACTGCTCGTTATCGGATCGAATCATGGAGTGAAGGGCTAAATATTATGCGAGCCGAACCTTTACTGGGCGTTGGTTTCAATACCCTGTTGTATACCCGGGATCGTTACGGTTATTGGCCCGGTGGTCATGCCAGTAGCGGATTTGATAGTAGTTTACTTACGGTCGGTGCCACTACCGGCGGGTTAGGGCTGCTGGCCTACTTGGGGTTACTGGTAAGCGCCCTGCTCTTAGCTTGGCGAAAGTGGCGAAGTTCCTCAGCCCCAATCGCGCTTAGCTTCTTGGCTGCCACCGGTGCCCTGCTGGTTCACTCCCTATTTGTTAACAGCTTGCTTTATCCCTCGGTTTTAGTGGTCTGGTGGATTATATTAGGTTTAGTATGGGCGATCTAATCATTTATCTTGTAGTCTTTTTGTTGGTTGTGGCTTTGGTAAGCTGGCGCAATCTTCGGGTTGGAGCTTATCTAATTTTGATTATCCTGCCGCTGTATTTGATCAAATTTAAATTTGGCCCTATCCCCACTACCCTGCTCGAGCTGACAATCTATGTCGTTGCATTAGTTTGGCTGATTAAGGTTTGGTTGGGGCAAGCGCGGATTAACTGGCCGGCCCTCCGAGTTTATCGCTATCCTCTGCTGCTTATTTTGGTCGGTCTAATTTTGGGCACATACGTTTCGACGGACCGCTCAATCTCGCTTGGGATTATTAAAGGTTGGTTTATCGACCCCATAATATTATTCGGGCTTATGGTCAGCGTGCTTGATCGTCAAGTTCACATTAAAAAAGCTATCGCCGCTCTTATGCTACCAGCCGTTGTTTTGTCTTGTATTGCCCTTTATCAAGTTATAACCGATCAGTTTATTACTGTGGATGGTCGCGCCTCGGCTGTGTTTAGCTCGGCCAACTACCTCTCATTATTTATTGTGCCAGTAATAGTGTTAGGTTTTGGTTTACTCGGGTCGATTGCTAAGCGGTGGCGCTGGTGGGTAGTTGTCTCGCTTTTGTTAATGTTAGGAGCCGTATACTTTACCTTTTCCTATTCTGGCTGGCTGGGGTTAATAGTGGGCATAGCCATGTTGGTGTTGTGCCTAAGACGCTTTTGGGTGGCCGCTCTTAGTGGAGTAGGTGTGGCGCTAATCGCTGTTCTATCTCAGTGGCAACACCCTAAATTTCAACAGATGCTCGATCTGGTTGGCCGATCTTCTTCTCACGTTAGAATTCAGGTTTGGCAGACTGCGATGTTGATGATTAAGGAAAATCCACTTACCGGTATCGGGTTAGGTTTATTTGAAAAAAGGTATTTAGAGTTTGCCAGCCGATTATTTAGCCCACCGATCGAGCTTCGAATGTTGCATTCGCACAATATTGTTTTGCAGTTTTTGGTCAGCACAGGGTTGCTCGGAGCAGTTGGATTTGTTTGGCTAGTAGTTAATTTTGCTCGCCAAATCTGGCAAGCCGCTATTTATAATCGGGGCATTTTGGCCATCACGACACTGGCGGGGATGACGGCATTGCTTACCCATGGGATGCTTGACCAGGCCTACTGGAAAAACGACCTCTCGGCTTTGTTCTGGGTCATAATAGCTTTTGGTATAATACTGAGTCCTAACCCTATCTATGCAGGATACGCTTCACACCATCGGAATTGACGCGCGAATGTTTGGCACCGCTCAGGCGGCCGGTATTGGCCAGTATGCCGAGGAGTTAGTGCGTCATTTGGTTAAGCGCGATACCACTAATCAGTATCGTGTTTTTGTCACTGGCGAAGCGGGCAATAATTTTCCTATCTACGCCTCCAATCTAACCAAATCTGTTGTTCCCTTTAAACACTACACCTATAGCGAGCAGTTTTTGTATCCCAACATACTCAAACAGGCTAATCTTAACCTAATTCATTACACTAACTTTAACTCGCCGATCTTTTTTAAAAAGACCAAAAGCATTGTTACTATTCACGATCTAACGCTTTGGTTTTTCCCGGGGCGGAAACAGAAAGGGGCAATTAAACAGTTGCTCTATCGGGTGGTAATTCGCCAAGCTTGTCGCAACGCCCATCACATTATTGCTATTACTGAGGCGACCAAACGGGATATCGTTAAATTACTTAAAATTGATCCGGCTAAGATTACAGTAGTACACGAGGCCGCTTCGGAGCGGTATCATCCCTTAATTCAGCCAGCCAACTTAGAACAGATTAAGCGCAAATTTAATATTACTAAGCCCTATTTTCTATATATCGGTCAGTGGCGGGCACATAAAAATGTAGTGCGATTGATTCGGGCGTTTGCCCTACTTCGCCGTCGGTATCAATTAGATTATCAATTAGTGCTGGGGAGTAAGATAGATTCTGCGTACCCCGAGATACCAGCTACCATTAAGGAGCTGGGCTTACAAGAAGATGTAGTGTTGACCGGCTACGTTGCTGACGACGAATTGCCTTATCTTTATAACGGGGCGGAATGCTTTGTATTTCCCTCACTCTATGAAGGATTTGGTCTGCCACCGTTAGAAGCGATGGCCTGTGGCACCCCGGTAGTTTCTTCTAACGTGTCTTGTATGCCAGAGGTATTGGGCGAGGCGGCCATTTATTTTGATCCCCTAAACGTCGAAGAGATGGCTAAAGCAATGGCTGAAGTGGGTAAAAACTACTCGCTCAAGCGAGAGCTTAAAGCTAAGGGGCTTGCCCAGGCCAAGCTCTACTCGTTTGATCGCATGGCCGAAGAGACCCTGGCAGTTTATTGCCAGGTATTGGGTTAGATTTAAGTTTGGGCATTGCTAAACACGCATATTATAATGAAGCGTAGTCATATTAGTTAAATTTATCAGCATGGAACTTACCAATACCGCGCTATTGATTGCTCTCGGCGCAGCCGTCCTGGCCCTGTTATACGCCATTAGCTTAGTTATCTGGCTATTAAAACTACCAACCGGTAATGCCAAGATGCAGGAGATTGCTCAGGCCATTCAACAGGGGGCTAGAGCCTATCTTACTCGTCAGTACACCACTATCGCGATAGTAGCGATACTGCTCGCCATAACGTTGTATTTAGTTATTGGCCTTAATACAGCTTTGGGGTTTTTGGTTGGGGCGGTACTGTCTGGCCTAGCCGGGATAATTGGAATGAGTGTATCGGTACAAGCCAACGTTAGGACTACCGAGGCGGCTAATCACGGAACAGCTCGGGCGCTTAATGTTGCGTTTAAGGGTGGCTCGATTACCGGCTTATTTGTGGTCGGCCTGGCCTTACTTGCAGTTACCGGTTTTTACTACATATTTAGAGATATCGCGGCCTTAGTCGGTTTAGGTTTTGGTGGTAGCTTAATATCTATCTTTGCCAGGTTGGGGGGTGGTATTTACACCAAGGCCGCTGACGTTGGCGCCGATCTGGTTGGCAAGGTCGAAGCTGGTATCCCCGAAGATGATCCCAGAAATCCAGCGGTAATTGCCGACAACGTAGGTGACAATGTTGGTGACTGTGCCGGAATGGCCGCAGATCTGTTCGAAACGTATGCAGTTACTGCAGTAGCTACCATCGTACTGGGCAACTTAGTTCTAAACGGCGCTCCGGCCGCACTAACTTATCCGCTTCTGTTAGGAGCTGTTTCTGTAGTAGCCTCCATTGTTGGGATGCTGTTTGTCAGATTGGGCAAGAGCAAAAATATTATGGGCGCTCTCTACATTGGTTTAGCAATCAGCGGCCTACTATCCGCAGTCGGTTTCTACTATGTCTCTATCACTACTCTCCAAGGGTTGGCCTTATCACCGATTAACCTGTTTTATACATCGCTGATTGGATTAGGGGTGACCGGATTGATAATCTTAATTACCGAATACTATACCTCTACCCGCTACGCACCGGTTAAGGGCATAGCTGGCGCTTCCGAAACCGGTCATGGCACCAATGTCATTCAAGGTTTAGCCGTTGGGATGAAATCCACTGCTTTGCCAGTGATAGTTATTATTGCCGCTATTTGGGGAGCATATGCCTTAGCTGGTCTTTATGGTGTAGCTATCGCCGCTATGTCGATGTTGTCGATGACCGGTATTATTGTGGCTATCGACGCCTACGGACCGATTACTGATAACGCCGGTGGCATTGCCGAGATGGCAAATCTGCCTAAAGAAATTAGGGATGTAACAGATCCGTTAGATGCAGTTGGTAACACCACTAAAGCGGTAACCAAGGGTTACGCAATCGGTTCGGCCGCCCTGGCTGCTATTGTTCTATTTGCGGCCTATGCCCAAGATCTTCAGCACTTAGCTGGGAAAGCTTACGACTTTATGTTGGGCGACCCTAAAGTTTTAATTGGCTTATTTATTGGTGGATTGCTCCCCTATCTGTTTGCGGCCATATCGATGGAAGCCGTTGGTAAGGCGGCTGGCAGTGTTGTTAAAGAGGTGCGGCGGCAGTTTAAGGCCATCCCTGGAATTATGGAGGGAACTGCCAAGCCAGATTATGCCCGAGCGGTGGATATTGTAACTAAGGCCGCCATCGTGGAGATGATTGTTCCGGCATTAATTCCTGTGGTATCTCCTATCGTGGTTGGCTGGTTGCTGGGCCCAGTAGCTTTGGGCGGGATGCTAGTTGGCAGTATTGTTACGGGCATCTTTGTGGCGATTTCGATGACCACTGGAGGTGCGGCGTGGGACAACGCCAAAAAATACATCGAAACTGGCCATCTGGGGGGTAAGGGCTCCGATGCGCACAAGGCGGCGGTAACTGGCGATACCGTTGGTGACCCATACAAAGACACAGCTGGTCCGGCTATTAACCCGATGATTAAGGTTATTAATATCGTTGCTCTGCTTATCGTCAGCTTTTTGATCAAGTAAATAGTGGAAACTGCCAAATTGGTTGACCATCAAATTCGGGTTGAAGTAACCCAGGCTGAAGGGGCGATTGTAATTAAATTTCCCGAGGGGCCATGCATAATCTGGCCTGTTAAAGATAGCTCTGTTGCTACCGGTGTGATGTATCTTACCCTGTCGCCCCAACCCACCTTACCAGACAAAGCAGAACTGGCGCGGCAGGTTTTAAAAGAGATTCTTCAGATTAACCAATGAGCAAAGTTATTCAACGCCGTCCATTCTGGCTAATCTCACTTACTTTAGGGGTGTTACTTTTAATAGTTGCTAGTTGGTATGTATCTTTTGATATAGTCTATGCTGGTCGGGTTATGCCGGGTGCCACTTTAAGTAACCGAAATATCGGCGGACTATCATGGGCAGAGGCGGACACAGTAGTTACCAACCTAATAACTACAGCCGAGCAAACAAAATTAAACTTAGTGTATCAATCTGATCGATATACTTATACTATTGATCAGCTGGGGGTAGAGCTGGATCGGCCCGCCACCCTCGATCGAATATACGGTTTTGGTCGAACTACCAGTTTAACTACTAATCTGCGCGAACGGTTTGGTGGAATTGCTAAACTTGTCTCACCAAGGGCGGTCTATAAATTTACGCCCGGTTTTAATACTGTCACCAATAATCTGGCAAAAAAATATAATCAGCCAGCAGTTGAGGCCAGAGTGGTGGTAGAAAAACAACACGCCGGTACCCTTCCTGCACAACCCGGTCTTGAGCTATCCGTCGAAACCTTAAAACAACTCCTGGGCGAACAGTTTGGTCAGCTTAAATTTGAGGATATCGCCCTCCCGATCATTGATGGTTCGCCTACTATCTCAACCGAAGTAGCTACCGCCACCGCCAATCATATTAATCAGGGGCTAAACCAAGAATTGATTCTCACTGCCCGAGGGCAAGACTCTTTTGCCCTCTCCCCAGAACAGATGTGGCAGTGGTTAGAGGTGTTTCCAAAAGAGTCGGTTTTAGTGGCTCGGCTGAAATCGTCCGAGCTAGAGAAATTTGTTAAAAGCTTGGAGTCCAAAGTAAATCAGCCGATGCAGAATGCGATATTTAAAACGAGCGGCAAAAAACTAATCGCCTTCCAGCCCGATCGGCCTGGTCGAGTATTGCGCACAGCCGATGCAGTAATGATGATCCAACAAAACTTCTTAGGCGATCAGCGCGAAATTGAATTAGCGGTTAACTACCTTGAGCCCAAAACCAAACTGACCGACCTTAACGATTTAGGGATTAACGAGCTGGTGGCTTCTGGTGTATCTAATTTTGCTGGTAGCCCGGCCAATCGCCGCCACAATATTAAAACCGGCGCATCGAAATTTAATAATGTAATAGTCACCCCAACCGAAATGTTTTCTTTTAATAAAATTTTAGGCACTGTTGACCAAACTACTGGTTATCTGCCGGAGTTGGTGATTAAGGGCGACGAAACTATCCCCGAATTTGGTGGGGGTCTCTGCCAGGTATCGACTACTGCTTTTAGGGCCATTTTAAATGGCGGCTATCCAGTAATGGAGCGCCATAATCATTCGTATCGGGTGGTTTACTATGAGCCAGCTGGTACCGATGCGACCATCTATCCCCCATCACCAGATCTAAAATTTATTAACGATAGCCCGGGTTACATTGTGATACAAACCTACATCGAAGGTAATAATCTCTACTTTGATTTTTATGGGACCAGGATGGATCGCAGAGTGGTGTTGGAAGGCCCTAAGATTTTTAATATCACCCAGCCGCCCGAACCGGTGTATATTGAAACGTCAACTATTCCTGAGGGAGAAACCAAACAGATCGATACTGCTCACCGAGGAGCCGATACCATCCTCTATCGCTTGATCTATGATGCCGATGGCAAAGAGATTCGCAAGGAAGAATTTAAAAGTCATTATGTCCCCTGGCCAGCCAAGTTCTTGGTGGGGGTAAAGGCGGCTCCGCCAGTATCAACCGATCTTAAAAACGTGCCACCAGAATCAAGCGGTTCAGAGCAAGCCCCAATAGATATCACTCCCCCTCTCGAGCCAGAGACCTCTTAGGGTTGGTGGGTACCAGTTAACCCGTAACCGGTTAGCACTATGATTTATTTTTTATACGGTGAAGACGATTTTCGGATCAAGCGACGCTTAATAGAGTTACGTACGGGGCTATTTAAGACAGACGCTAATTTAGATTTTCAGATCAAAGAGGCCGCCAATCTAACCGCGGCCGATCTAAACAGTTTAGTAATGACTCAATCTTTATTGTCGGCCAGCAAGTTGATTGTGGTTAGTCAGCCAATCAAGGATAGCTCGGAAGATCTTCGGAAAGGGTTAACGGAGCTATTGGCCCGCCCTGTCCCGGATGGCGTGGTGTTGGTGTTTATCGAAACCCAGCCCGACCAACGAACTAAGCTGTTTAAACTGCTCAATAAATTTGTTGCCGAATCGTATCCCCTACTTAGAGTGCCGGAAGCAAAGCGGTGGCTACAAGAGCAGGCGCAGAAGAGGGGCGTTAAAATTGATATTACTGCGGTGAGTATGTTGGCCGAAGATTTTAGCGATGATCTCTGGCGAATGAGCAGTGAGCTAGATAAGCTGGCCACTTTTACAGGCAACAAATTAATTACCAGTGATAGTATCGAACAGCTGACCCCTCGGCCTTTAACTGATAATATCTTTTTAACAATTGAGGCATTAGCAAAAAAGAACTTTGCTTTGGCCAATAAATTAATTAACCGTCAGCTACTTTTAGGAATGGCAGAGCAACAACTAATTGCTATGATCGCCTACCAGTTTCGCAATATTGTTTTGATTCGCGCCTGGCTTGATCAGGGGGTCAAGCCGTCGGAGTTGCCAACAAAAACCCAGTTACATCCCTACGTGGTTCAAAAAACCACCGAGTTATCCAGGCAGTTTTCTATATCGGACCTGTCTAAGATCTTCTATCTATTACAACGAGTGGATGCGGCAATTAAAAAAGGAATCACCCCACCACGAGTGGGGCTGGACATTCTGACGGCTCAGTTGGTTAACGCCTAGCGTTCTTACGAGCTGCCTTAACCAACCGCGACTTTAGTCGGGCGGCCTTGTTTTTGTGAACCAAGTTGGTTTTGGCCGCCTTATCCAAGGCTTTCTGGGCAGTCAACAATGTGGCATCGGTTGGTTTCTGGTGGGCAGTTTTAATCGCCTTTTTAAGCCCCGCCTTAATCTTTAAATTGGCCGACCTTCTGCGGACGTCCCGTCGCATCTTCTTGATCGCTGATTTGATGATTGGCATAGGATAAAATTTACCCTGCCATTCTATGGCAGATCCATTTTCTTGTAAACCCCGGTGGGAATTCGAGCAGGTGGCTGGGCCTAGTTTGCCGACCTTCGTGCTGAGGATTGGGTCCGTAATTTCTAGTGGGCAAAATCACGCCTACCCAGCCTGGCTAAGGGGTGGGCCGATTCCCGGGGTTGACATGGGGTAATTGATAGCGTATCGTTTACTATTCAAAGCAATAACATATGGAACTTACTCCCAAGCAACAAGCCCTCGAGTTAATTAGCAAATCCAAGCACATTCTAATCGCACCGGGTCGGGCCGATGGCGATTCGATTGGCAGTGGATTAGCACTGCATTTAGTGCTGTCTCGATTAGGCAAACAGAGCAGTTTAGTAGTGCTCGATCCTCTACCAGATAAGTTCAACTTTTTGCCTCAACTAGAGGAGGTGCAACAACAGTTCAACGGTTTGCGCGATTTTGTAATTAGCTTAAATTGTACGTCGGCCTCTGCCGATAAATTGGCCTACAACTTTCAAGATGACAAATTAAACATAGTTATCACGCCCAAGCTCGGCGCCTTTAAATCCACAGACGTCAGTTTTGCCGAGGGTAATTTCCAGTATGATTGTTTAATTACTTTGGATGCGGCGGACTTAGAACAGGTAGGGCCGTTGTATACCAATAATCCCAAGCTGTTTCAAAATGTGCCGATTATTAACATCGATCACCACGCCAGTAACGATTACTACGGCGCGGTCAACTTGGTTGATCTGACCGCTACGTCTACCGCCGAAATTTTGGTTGGCCTAATCGAGGCTCTGGGCCCCTCTCTAATTGATGCTAATGTAGCCACCGCTTTGCTGACTGGTATCATTAACGATACCGGTAGCTTCCAGCACAGTAATACCACCCCTAAGTCCCTCACCATCGCCGCCCAAATGGTCGGTTTTGGAGCGCGCCACCAAGAGATTATTCAGCATCTGTTCAAGACTAAAGCCTTCTCTACGCTCAAGCTGTGGGGGCGGATCTTAACCAACGTCCGACATGAGCCAGAGAGCCGATTGGTCTGGAGCTCAACCTCCCTGTCCGACCTCAGTGAGACCGAGGCGACCGGTGACCAGATCAGCGGGATAATCGACGAACTGATGACGAGTGTCCCAGAAGCTGATATAGTAGTTCTGTTGTCCGAGCGTGATTCCAAGGTGATTTCGGGTAGTATTCGGACCAAACGAGGCATTGACGCAGCTGATATAGCCAAAATGTTTGGCGGTGGCGGTCACCACGGAGCCGCCGGCTTTAAGCTGTTAGATAGTGGTATCCCAGAGGCAGAGACGACCGTGGTAACCAAAATTAGAGAGTATCAAGCCAAACGATCATCCGGGGTAGCTCAGCTATCGGCCGAACCCGAAAATAACAGCCCGGAAGCTCCGATTTCCAGCCTTGCCAAAAGCGAATAAAAGTGATATAATAAGGTAAAGAGATGACACTGGCGATTACAAAAAAGAAGAAGATTATCGGCACCTATCAGGCGCATGCTAAAGATACTGGTTCGGCCGAAGTCCAGGTGGCTTTGCTGACCGAGAAGGTCAAGGAGCTGACCCGTCACCTTAAGGTTCACCAAAAAGATTTTCATTCTCGCCATGGTCTGTTTAAGATAGTGGGCAATCGGAGAAGGTTGCTTAACTATATTAAGACCAAGCACCCTAAAAAATATTCAGCTTTAATTGATAAGTTAAAAATCCGAAAGTAAGAGAAGGTTAAAAGTGCAAGAGTCAGCATAGAGCCTAGAGCTCAGCGAATCTTCAGTAAGCAGGTTCGTTTAGTCCTACGCTTTATGTGCTATCTTACGCTTCTCCCCTGCTCTGCTGTTACGGATAGAAAGGAATGTTATGGAAAAATTTGAGACGATGCTTGGAGATTCCAAGCTAATGATAGAAACCGGCAAACTTGCTCGGTTGGCTGCTGGTTCGGTTACTGTTCGCTTGGGCGATACGGTGGTTTTGGCTACCGCTACGATCGCTGATAAGCCACGAGAAGGGATTGATTTCTTTCCGCTATTGATAGATTTTGAGGAGAAGATGTACGCCTCGGGCAAGATTTCTGGCAGTCGGTTTATAAAACGCGAAGGTCGGGCCTCAGAGAACGCCATCTTAACCTCGCGGTTAACCGATCGTCCCCTGCGTCCACTCTTCCCCAAAGGGTTTTACAACGATGTGCAGGTAGTCATTACCGTACTATCGGCGGATTTAGTGCATGACCCCGATGTGCTTTCGATTATTGCCGCCTCAGCCGCATTAATGCTTTCGGGCGCCCCATTCGACGGCCCGGTAGGAGCCGTGCGGGTAGGGTTAATTGATGGTGAATTAGTAGTTAACCCATCTTATGAGCAGTTAGCAAATAACAGCCAGCTTGATTTAGTGGTAGCTGGTACCAAAGAGCGGGTGATGATGATCGAGGCCGGCGCCAAAGAGATAGATGAGGCCACAATGCTTAGGGCAATCAAATTTGCGCACGAAGCCATGCAACCCAGCATCGAGTTGCAACATCAACTAATTAATGGCACAACCACTACCGAAAAAAGAAACTATCCTCTGCGTCAACCTAACGAAACGTTGCTCTCCAAAATGGTTAAATTTGTGGGCGATAAGGCCAGTAAAGCTATCTATCACCCAGAAAAAACAGAGCGCAATGCCAAGCTTGAAGAGCTAAAGTCTCAGGTCTGGGAGACCTTTGCCAACGAGGAAACGCCCGAAACGGAGGTAGCCGAGATATTTGCTAAGATTATTACCCAAGAGTTTCGGGCCAATCTGCTTAAAAATGATAAACGGCCAGACGGTCGCAAGTTAGAGGAGATTCGACCGATTACTTGCGAAGTGGGGCTGCTCCCCCGTCCGCACGGCTCGGCTTTGTTTACTCGTGGTGAAACCCAAGCCCTGACTACTGTCACTTTGGGTTCGGCTGGCGATGAACAGATGATCGATACGATGGATAGTGATACCACTAAGCGCTACATGCATCACTACAACTTCCCGCCGTATGCCGTTGGTGAGATTAAACCAATGCGTGGGCCTGGTCGACGTGATATCGGCCACGGTGCGCTGGCGGAACGAGCGTTAATCTCAATGATTCCGCCTAAAGATAGTTTTCCTTATACCATCCGGGTAGTGTCCGAGATTCTCTCTAGCAATGGTAGTAGCTCTATGGCTTCGGTCTGTGGTAGCACATTGTCTCTAATGGATGCTGGTGTCCCGATCAAAAAACCGGTGGCTGGTATAGCCATGGGTGTAGTAACAGATGAAGCTGGCAAATTTAAGATTCTAACCGATATCGCTGGTGTCGAAGATTTTAACGGTGATATGGATTTTAAAGTTGCGGGCACCAAAGACGGTATCACCGCTATGCAATTAGACATGAAGGTCCAGGGGTTGGGCTTTGAAGTTTTTGAGCAGGCCTTTGCCCAGGCCCACACAGGTCGCCTGCACATCTTAGAAACTATGCGGCAGTGTTTAGCCGAACCCAGGCCAGATCTCTCGATGTATGCTCCCAGAGTAACGGTGGTTAAGATTCATCCCGATCAGATTCGCGAAGTTATTGGTCCGGGAGGTAAAGTCATTAACGAGATAATTGCTAGGGCTGGCGGTAAGGGGGTTACCGAGATTAACATCGATGACGATGGTACGGTCTACGTCTCTTCCACTAACGCCAAGTATGCGGCTCAAGCTGTTGACGAAGTAAAAAATATTACCCGCGAGGTGCAGGTGGGAGAAAAATTTGTGGGTAAGGTTACCCGAATCATGGATTTTGGCGCTTTTGTCGAGCTCTTTCCAGGCACTGAAGGCTTGGTTCACATCTCGCAACTCGCCAATCACCGGGTAGACAAAGTAACTGATATAGTAAAAGTAGGTGATACGTTGCCAGTAGTGGTGGTGGAGATCGACTCTGTTGGAAGGCTTAACCTGTCTCATAAAGCCACTCTGCCCAAAGATGCCAAATAAACCGATAAGTACCCTCTATTACAATGAAGTGTGCCGAATGTGGTCACCGGAATTGCGTGGAAGATAATTTTTGTATGATCTGCGCTAGCCCGCTGACTCCGACCCCGCCCTCAAAAAATCGGGTGGCTCTCCCCCCGCAGAATATTTTAGACGGCCTCGAAGACCGGGCGGTATTACGAGTAGCCAAACCGAATCCAGCTTATCCCCTATGGGCCTGGTGGACCACCGCCTTAGTAGCGGTAGCAATTGTGGTGGCCGTCTATCTGCTTTATTTCGTGGATACTTACCAGGTTGAGGCGATTAACTATGCTATCCCTACATATGACCAAACAGGAAGCAATAGCTCAGATCTCTAAAGATATCAGAGAGCACACTTGTTCTCTGCGCGCGGGATGTATTCAGGCCGTACCGGGTGACGGTAGCCCAGATAGTGAAATTGTTTTTATTGGCGAGGGCCCCGGCAAGGTAGAAGATGAGCAAGGTCGTCCGTTTGTTGGTCCGGCCGGTAAGGTGTTAGACAAACTGCTTTTAAGCATTGGGATGCAACGCTCGGATGTCTACATCACTAACGTAGTTAAATGTCGCCCACCCGAGAACCGCGACCCCAGCCCTTCCGAAGTAGCCGAACATGCCGAGTTTTTAGCGCATGAACTTGAACTAATTAAACCCAAGCTCATTGTGTTACTTGGCCGTCATGCCCTCCATTGGTTTTTGCCCAACGAGCAGATTGGTAAGGTACGAGGCAGAGCCAAGCGGCAGGGCGATAAAATCTTTTTCCCGGTTTATCATCCAGCGGCGGTGCTACACAACCCGCCATTAATGAAAGATCTTCAAGAAGATTTTAACAAAATTCCCGTGCTACTTAAGAAGATCGATGAGTTACCACCAGTAGCGGCCAACGTCGAATCCGACGTAGCCCAATCAACTTTATTCGAAATCAAATAGTTTTAATTAGGTAAACAAAAAATATGAAAAAAATTCGCGAACAAAAAAGTCAACGTAGCGGCAAGGGTCGTAACCGCCCTCCCCAGCGTCACAAAAAATATACCCCCCCACGGCGCGGAGTCAGCCCAGGGCCAGCCGCTAAGCTGGCGTTAAAGGTAATGCCTTTGGGCGGATTTGGCGAGATCGGTAAAAATATGACCCTGCTCGAATACGGCGATGATCTCATCGCCATCGATTGCGGCATGATGTTTCCCGATGAGACGATGCTTGGTATCGATTACGTTATCCCCGATGCCACTTATCTACGCAAGAACAAGTCTAAGTTTAGAGGCATTATCATTACTCATGGGCACGAAGACCACATCGGGGCTATCCCTCACATCGTGCCGGAGTTAAGCGTGCCGGTGTACGCCAGCCCATTAGCCAAGGCCCTAATCGAGGCCCGATTGGGTGAGTACAAAGGCACCAAGCACGTTAAGATTAATGCCTACCAGCCAGACGACGAGATTCGTTTAGGCGTGTTTAAAATTAAGTTCTTTAGGGTAAACCACAGCATACCCGATAGTTTCGGCATCATCATCGATACTCCCGAAGGAGTGGTGGTGCATACCGGTGACTTCAAGATCGATCTTACATCGCCAGATGGTTTCGTTACCGATCTGCCGAAATTGGCCGAGATTGGCCGCCGTAAACCCCTGCTATTATTATCCGAAAGCACCAACGCCGAAACCCCCGGATACACCATCTCGGAGAAAGCCATCGGTGCCAGCTTTGACGAACTATTCGCCAAGGCCCCCGGCCGTATCATCATCGCCTCGTTTGCTTCCCGTATTGATCGGATGCAACACGCTTTCAATTCGGCGATTAAATTTGGGCGCAAAGTGGCCATCTCTGGTCGTTCGATGCAGCAATATTTTGAGGCCGCCTCAAAGTTGGGCTACATTAAATATCCCAGAGAGATTTTAGTGCCCCTTAATACTATTAGCAAAGTCCCCGATTCTAAGTTGGTAGTTTTAAGCACTGGTAGCCAGGGTCAGCAAGGTTCGTCGTTGGCTCGGATGGCTTTTAGGGAGCATACCCAGGTTAAGATCAAGCCGGGCGATACCGTGGTGCTCTCGTCCTCTCCTATCCCTGGCAACGAGCGGTCTATCTCTGCCATTATTAATAACCTGTGTCGCGAGGGTGCGGAGGTTATTCACAACAAGAATATGCAGATACACGTTACTGGCCACGCTTTTCAAGAAGAGCTTAAGACCATCTTAAGTTTGGTAAAGCCCCGCTACTTTATCCCAATCCACGGTGAGTACCATATGCGGGTAGCTCATAAAAAATTAGCCCGCGGTGTAGGTATCCCCGAACCCGATATCTTTTTGCTGGAGAACGGTGACATCGTAGAGTTTAACGAAGGCAAGGCTCGTAAACTTAAGGATACAGTTCCGGCCGGTATTGTGATGGTTGATGGCTTAGGTGTGGGTGATGTCGGTGAGATTGTGCTACGCGATAGACAGGCGATGGCCAAGGAAGGGATGTTCGTTATTATTGCCACCATCGAACGCAAGAGCGGCAAGCTCGTCAACAATCCCGACTTAATCTCGCGAGGTTTTGTCTATATGCGCGAGCAAGAAGAACTGGTCAACCGGACCCGGATGGAGGTTAAACAGATTATTGGCCGACACAGCGGCAAAGCACCAGAGGATTGGAGTAATATTCGCCAGCAGATTCGAGAAGAGATTGGCAACTTCTTATACAGGGAGACCCAAAGGAGACCCCTGATCATCCCCGTCATCATCGAAGTCTAAATAAAAGTCCCAGCCAAACAGGTCAGCACGGGGGGCCAGAACTGTGATCTAATAAAAAGGCGGACTTTCGTCCACCCGTTGCTACCAACCAGCACTTTTTAATTAATCAAGATTCCAGGAAAGCACCTAGTTCTGCCATCTGTAGGGCTGTTTCATGCCTCAGTTCAAAAACTTTTTCTTGCAGGTCAAAGAAATCTTTAATCCTCTTTATATTCTCCACATCCCCTACATTGTCAGGGTTGGTAATCTCGGATGCCAGTTGCTCCAGCTTTTTGCCGATTTCGCCATATGCATGCGACATATTGTCGAGTTCTTCATAGGCGTCCATTGCCGAAGGGGGTATCTCGGCACCGGATTGGGCTATCTCCCCCATTTTTTGGTTAACAGCATGTTTTAATGTGCCTTCGGGTGGGGTTGCTCCGTCTGGCCACTGTCTTTGTAGCATAGCTGTCTGAATCTTGATTACATTTTGTTCAATGTCCACATCCTCTACCTCAACCGCACCACCGCTAAGGTAGTATTCCAGCTTTAGCGCCTTAAGGTCTTTCCAAACCCCAATCTTATTATGTGTTAGCTCCTCTTCTTGATACGGGTGAGCATCTGCCAAATCTATCCCATGCGGCCGTTCATACATTCTGGCGATCTTGGCGAGCCCTTTGGCCCACCAATAAAGCGACCATGCTCGCTGTATTTTCCCCTCTCTGTTCATTAGAACATCAACAGGTATTTTCCCGACGTTTTCCACCTGTCTCTCAATCCGATCACGGTCTTCCTTTGGTTTTTTGTCCACAGCATGCTGTGCAATTTCTTTGAATATACCTACATCTTCAAGTCGAATTGGCTGGAATACCCAATCCATCAACATTGGAGATTTTTTGTCTCGTAGTACCGACAATGCCATCGCCCCCGCCCTTCGGGAAGTTGCTCGTAATGATTCAGCGTAGGCTACATCGTTAGACCTGATTTCTGTAAAGGTTTTGGATAGGTACATCGCTTCGTCCATGTAGCGCCGCTCCAACCTATCCAACTTGGCGTGAGCGGTTGCCATGTTTTTAGCTAACGTTACTTTGGATTGGTATTTTAGCTCACCCTCGGGAGTTCCCTGCTTCTTCAACTCGGCTGTTATTTTATTTAAATCTGTTTCAATGCCTCCCAGAATCCCTCCATACTTCCCATCGGGGCTACCATTAAGCTCCGTCTGGTACATCAGCTCCCATGCCTTGTTGTAATGTTTGGTTAATTTGCGGTTAGCAAAATTAGCTTGTGGCCTAAATGTTTTTAAGATTATTCGCAATCGCTCAGCCGGCTCTAGGCGATATTTAGCCTCCATCCTTTCTTCGGGGGACAGCTCGGCCAATTTCTTTCTGAGAGTTTCTACCTCGGCCTCGACTTGGTCTTCTCGGCGTTGGTGCTGTTCGCTGGTCTCCTGCGATAGGTCCGGTTTGTATCCCTGTGGGCCGATGACGAGGGTGTTAGTTATTTTAAACCAGCTCTCCTCAGTTCCATTCAGATAGCCTATTAATTCGTCTCGGGAGATCTCTCTAAGTCCCGGGTGTTTATCGGTTGGTTGCATGTGAGTGTCGCGTACCAGAATCTTTTTTTCTCCAGTGTCGGGGTCGGTAGCGGCATGGATTAATAATGCGTGTCTAATCACTTTGCCAGTGGTTTTTTGTTTAAAACTTATGGATACTATTAGGCCAAATCCGCGATCAAGAAAATCTAACGCCTCTTCGGTGCTCTCGGTCTGTTTAGCAAAGTGGCGATTATCCTCTAATAACTGTTGCGCTCCCCGAGGGTTGATGCCCTTACTCTCGTCAAAGCCATGACGTGTCGCCATGTCTCTCAATGTTTCCTCAACTAACTTCACCCCATCATCTGTGTCCAAGCCCTTAACCCCAAAGATATATTTCTTGGCATTAAGCAGACAAGCGATGACGCAACTATTCGGATGGCGCTGTTTTTCGGTAGCGCCAAAACGTTCCTCTAATGTACGTTCTGGATTTGGTTTGACCTCTGGGGTAGCTGCTCTCTGAGCTGGTCTGGGTGGGGCTGGCTGTGGGTTTCTGGCGGCTTCGTCCACCGAACGCAGACCCAATTCGTTTAAAACCTCGTCTCGGGTTAGACCTAGGATAGGCGGCTCAGGCTGAGTTGGTTTTTTGGAGGTAGGTGTCGTTGGTTCTCCAAACACTGGCTGGAGGCCCAGCTCGCTTAAAACATCATTGGGGTCTAATGATTCGTTCATTCTGAGGTTTTCTTATCAGCTTTATATATATAAATGCTGTTGCGGGCTATTTGCCCTCCCTTAGTTTTTTGCCATTGTCGGAACTTTTCCATCATGCCAGCATCATGATAAGCAAAAGCTGTGATCGTTTGCACTCTGCCGGTCTCATCCAACCCCATTATCATCCTGCTTCTTATTCCTTCACTCATCAACATATCGGTCGGGTCGACCCCTCGCCGTTCTAGCTGGCCAATGATCGGTCTGCCATTAACTGTTTTACGCTCATCAATAAAGATTTCACTTCCGCCTTCGGTAGGCTGAATGAAACCGGATTGCCTAAGATCTTTAATAACAGCGCGACACTTAGCTATATCATTCCGTAGGCGTTTTACGACTACTTCGGGTTTGTTAATTCCAATAACATCTCTGAGTTGTTCCATAGTAAATTGTCTGTCATGCTTTTTGCCGGTCAGCATCATTAGGCGCCTGAAGGGCTCGTTATATCCCTGTCCTGGCTCGTATCTCCCCCACCAATCAGTATCTCGAATGTTACCATCTTTATCGGTGGTCCGGGCCTGCATCAAACCGAAGGCGTTAGTCACGGTTTGTTCGATATCGAATTGGTTTGGGCTATCCGGACCCGGGTAATAGTTTTTATTATCCTGAGCGTCCACAAAGTCCACGAGGTGTTTTAGTCGTACACCCTCATTATTTTCTATTGCTTTGATGTAATCGGCTGGGGCTAGTTTATCTAACTCAGCCTCAGTTAGCTCGGGTCGTGGCAATGCGCCTATGGTAACCAGCCACTCATAAACCTTAGAGGTACCACATCCAGAATTGGGATTAGAGCCCTCGCCGTGGTGCTCAAAATAAATTCTCCCGTAGTTGGTAATTTTTTCACCTGTATCGTGCCTGGATATTCTCGATATTAGGCTATCCCGATGTGGCTGACCGGATTCTATCAAGGCAGGATTTTTCGACTCCTCGGAAATGTCGATTACTATCCCAATCCGATCGTTCTCTTCTAAAAATTTGTATACGTCATCGTGGCCCACGTGATGCACTGGGGTATCATCACCGATAATATTAGCTCGTTCTAATAGATGGAGTGCCATGTTACCATCTAAATCCGAATACTCTCCAATCAACTTTTTGGTTTTTGGATCCCTACGTTCCCCTACCTTTTGAACCACTACTCCCCGTTCAGCCATTTGCTTAAGCTTTTCTAAAGCCAAGGCACGAGTTGCCTCCCATGGAATAGGAGTTGGCTCCCTCGAAGTGTCGGGGTCTCTTAAAGGAGTAACCACATGGCTATAAAAGAAATCACGCAGAGCCTCACCCTCGGGCTTTTGGGATACATATTCTTCGATTAAGCTAACCTGTTGGGTTAGCTTCTTCTCTTCCCCGTTGTCCTGCCTTAAATTAGCGCTAAACCAGCTCAAGATCTGGCGCTCTTCTTTGGACAACTCCTCTAGTGTGGAGATGGGCTTTCCCGATAGCTCGCCGGTTTTGCCTCGGCTATCTATCCTTTTTAGTTTAATAATTTGGTCGTACGCCAACTTGGCTAACTTTTCATCGGAGAGAGGTTGTTCGGCGGCAGTCTTATCGTTGCCTTGTTCTCTACTCTGTCGGATATCGACAAGTGGTATCAAAATATTATTGTTAAAGAAATCTGCTAACTCCTTGCCGCCCCCTATTCCCTCGATTCTCATGTAGGCGTCCACTTTTGTCGCCCTGTCGCTCAGCTTTTCTCCTTCACCCAGTTGACCATCAAACCAACCGAGTATCTCATCTTTCTCGGCATTGATGGCCTGTTGGGCCTCCGGTGTCATTGTGTTGCGGACTTGTGGTGGAGTTTCATATATCTGTTTTAATCTAGCGGCTTTCTCATTGGCCAATTCAATTAATTGGCCAACAGGTAACTCACCTTCTAGGGAAGATGGCGGGATTCCGGGGGTGGTTTCCGGCGGTAAATTGGTCGGATTTTCTAACGTCATAAGGCAATTTTAGCTTCTTTTCATTATACCATAACCAATCAATTTAGTCAATACCAGAGCGGATTTTTGCCATTTTACAGGGGGAAATGCCCCCCGTGATATAATTAACCTGTTGCATAATAGATTTTTACCGATTAAATGGCCAGAAAAAAACGGAGGCGTCAGTATAAATACCGCTCCTATCAAACATCTAAGTGGGTCGAGGGCTTAAACCTTGATTTAGAATTGGAGCCGCATATTGTCAGAGAAATAGTAGCGATATTATTGTTTGCTTTAGGTATCTTTGTATTGCTATCGATCTTGGGCGCTGCTGGTGGAGTAGGGAGTGTATTTTATGGCGGTCTGCGGATGGGGTTGGGCTGGACCAGCTTTGTTTTACCGGCTCTGTTAGTTGGTTCCGGCGTTGCTCTGTTTTACCCGGTTAAATATAAATTTACGGCCACCAATATAGTTGGCCTTGTTTTATTAGTTCTATCTATCTCGACTCTGCTTCATTTATTTATCTCTCCAGATGTCGGAGTGGAGGCCGCTTACCAAGGCGCTGGCGGTGGCTACATCGGCCTGGTTGTCGCTTTGGCCTTAGTGGGGATGGTAGATCTTTGGGCGTCACTGCTAATTGTTAGCGTGGCGTTGATTATCTCGTTGCTGTTTGTGTTTGGACAGCCGTTGCGAGAGCTTTACTACAAGATGAAGTTTCGTTTGCCCTCTATGCCAAAGCTTCCGCAAGTGGTGATTAATGATGCCAACGGTAACGGCTACGAAGAAGATGAAGATGAGGATGAGGTAGAATCAGACAAGCGCAGGGGCAAGGCATCAGCTGACGAAGAAGATGAGGACGACTCCGAAGCTAAGCCAAAAAAGAAAGCCACCCGTGATGTTGAGTTTGTTCCGCGTGAGATTGCGCCCTCTGGCGATTACTCCGCTCCCCCACTCGATTTGCTGAGTGATGTGGTAACCAAAGTAGATAGCGGCAACATTCGTCAAAACATTACTACCATTCAGGAGACCTTGGAGGATTTTGGGGTCGAGGTGGAGATGTCCGAGGTTAACGTTGGCCCAACGGTAACGCAATACACTCTCAAGCCAGCGGCTGGCGTACGGCTATCTCGGATTAGCAATCTCTCTAATGATTTGTCGTTGGCGTTGGCGGCCCATCCAATTAGAATCGAAGCGCCAATCCCAGGAAGATCGCTGGTGGGCGTCGAAGTGCCCAATCGCAAAACTTCACTAGTGCGTCTCAGGGAGATTATGGAATCGGATGCATTTAAAGCCATCAACTCCCAGCTTCGGATGCCGCTTGGTCGTGATGTGGCAGGCAACCCTATCGCCGCCGATCTTGTTCGGATGCCTCATCTACTTATCGCCGGTGCCACCGGGATGGGTAAAAGTGTTTTTCTAAACGGTTTGTTAATCAGTTTGATTTATCAGAACTCGCCCAGTGACCTAAGGTTGATATTAGTCGACCCCAAACGAGTGGAGTTTACCGCCTATAACGATATTCCTCACCTATTAGCACCGGTAATTGTTGATCCGTATAAAACTATTAATGCGCTTAAGTGGATGGTAGCCGAGATGGAGCGTCGATATCGATTATTTGCTGATCACAAGGTGCGGTTTATTGATGCATTCAACAAAGCCAACCCCGATTCGAAGATGGCTAATATTGTATTAGTAATCGACGAGTTAGCCGATTTGATGGCCGTCTCAGCTCGCGAAGTAGAAGCCTACATCTGCCGCTTGGCGCAGATGGCCCGTGCTGTCGGAATTCATTTGGTTTTGGCTACCCAGCGCCCTTCGGTGGATGTCATCACCGGATTAATTAAAGCTAACTTCCCTTCACGACTGGCTTTTGCTGTAACCTCCGGCACCGATTCGCGCACTATTTTAGATACGGTTGGTGCTGATAAGTTGTTAGGCAATGGGGATATGCTGTTCTTACCTTCGGACGCCAGCAAACCTCGACGCATCCAGGGCGTTTATGTTGGTGACAAAGAGATTAAAACTATCACCGATTTTGTTAAAACCCAATCCCCTGTCTACGTCGAAGAGTTAATCGCTGAAACTAAGGATACGGGTGGCGCCAGCGTTGAGGGGGGCGACGATTTATTGAAAGAAGCGACCGATTTAGTAGTACGCACTGGCAAGGCCTCGGCTTCATACCTGCAACGCCGCTTTAGAATCGGTTATGCCAGAGCCGCCCGATTGCTCGATCTATTAGAGGCGGGCGGAGTAGTCGGTCCTGGCGAGGGAGCCAAGCCCCGTGAGATCTTAATGAGTAAATCGGATTTGCCAGGTGGCGCTGACGAGGATTTTGAAGACGAGGATTAGTTATGGCTGGCGAATATTCTTTTGATGTGGTTTCTAAGATTGACCAGCAAGAGCTGGCCAATGCTTTGGATCAGGCCAAGAGAGAGATAGTAGCCCGCTATGATTTTAAAAATGTACTAGCCGATATTAAAGTAGCCGAGGGGGTTCTAACCATTCATACTACCGACGAGTACAAACTTACAGCCATCTTAGACATTATCAAATCTAAGTTAGTGCGCCGGGGAGTTGATCTTAAGATTTTAGGCGAAGAAAAACGCGAGGACGCCAGTGGAGCAACCTTACGAGTAACGATTAAATTAATTGAAGGCATCTCTGCTGATTACGCCAAAACTATTAATAAATTAATTCGCGATAAATTTCCTAAAATCAAATCTTCGATTCAAGGTGATGAACTGAGAGTAAGCAGTAAAAGCAAAGACGACCTCCAGGATGTAATGCAACTGCTCAAGAGCAGTCCGGAGGTAAAACTTCCTCTCCAATTTACCAACTATCGCTAACCCTCCACATCCGTCATCCCAGACCGGATTGTTCTGCTGGATAGCGGAACAGATCAGGCTCCGGGATCCAGAAAGAAAAACAAAACAGCGTTCAGAAATTTCTATACAAAAAACGAGCGCCTCCGCATATGTTAAAATATACTTATTATGACTACTAAAGCTCCGGTTAAATCCCCTACCAGTCCACTTGCCGATACTTTAAGTGAATTAGAAAAACGTTACGGCAAGGGTGCAATTATGCGGTTGGGCGATGCTCAACACGTTGAGGTGGAGTCTGTTCCAACTGGTTCGCTGACTTTGGATATGGCGTTGGGCGTCGGTGGGGTGCCAAAGGGAAGGGTGGTCGAGATCTTCGGCCCAGAATCATCCGGCAAAACCACTCTGGCGTTACATATTATCGCGGAGGCGCAGAAACGAGGCGAAGCGGCCGCTTTTATTGATGCCGAACATGCCTTGGATCCGGACTATGCCAAAAGAATTGGGGTTGATACTAAAAACCTACTTATCTCCCAGCCCGATACCGGTGAGCAAGCGCTTGAGATTGTCGAGGCCTTGGTCCGCTCTAACTCGGTTGGAGTGGTGGTAATAGATTCGGTGGCGGCGTTAGTCCCCCGGGCTGAGTTAGAAGGCGAGATGGGAGATTCTCATATGGGCCTGCAGGCGCGATTGATGAGCCAGGCTATGCGCAAGATTACCGCTTATGTTAGCCGTTCGCGGACTACCGTTATTTTTATTAACCAGTTGCGGATGAAGATTGGCGTGATGTTTGGCAATCCAGAAACCACCACTGGTGGTAACGCCCTAAAGTATTATGCCTCGGTTCGGTTAGATATCCGGAGGATCGAAGCCATTAAAGATGGCGAAAATAACATCGGCAATAAAGTTCGAGTAAAGGTAGTTAAAAACAAGGTAGCTCCTCCCTTCCGCCAAGCCGAGTTTGACCTGATGTTTAACGAAGGCATTTCTCACACTGGCGAGCTGGTAGATTTGGGTGTTCAGCGCGGCGTGGTCAATAAGTCGGGGGCTTGGTACGAATACGATGGCGAAAAAATTGCCCAAGGCCGCGAAGCTGCCAAGGAGTATCTAAAAAACAACCCAAAGGTCGCTGACCGAATCGAAAAGGCCATTCGAGCGATTGGCTAAATTAACCCACTTGAACCACGGTACCGTTCTCGGCCCAGTCGTATAATATGGGGGCCTCTTTAATGCCAACACGAATACAACCGTGTGACATCTTTTTGCCTAAGTGGGCGGCGTCTTCGTATAGCCAGCCATCCTCATAGTAGCGGCTACCAATATACTGGCCGTTCATGTTTTTATACTTAGCTGGATTAACCTTCCAGGCTGGAAGTTGATGAACGCCGTAACCCCTTATTTTATTACCGTTAGGCCCAGCCAAAGCCATCCAGTTTCCCATATATAGCTTGTACTCAGCCGAATATGCCCTGGCGGCATGATTAGCGATGGTGTAGGTTCCTTCGGGGGTATCATAGCCGGCCTTACCGGTTGATACGGGCATGCTCATCACAACAACATGATCTTCTATTGCCCAAAGATGTTGTTTGTCCAAAGAAACTCTAATCCGCTTCCCTTCTGCCCCAGCAGTCTGGGCAGACAGGTCTTCCCCTACTTGAATCAGCCAACTAATCGGTTTTCCTTCGGCCCAATTACCATCAATTGCCGGGCGAAAGGCTTCTTTAAATTTCGCTATCTCATTAATGCCCTGAACGGGAATCTTAAAAGTCACCTTTTCTAGGGGCTCAATAACAGACCTTTCGGTAGCTGGTTTGACTAACGATCCATTCTCCCATTCCGAAGTAGAAAATTCGCTTACCCGGCTGGCCGTACTATCAAGATACACGGCGCCCAATCGAAGCTGAGATACCTCCCAACTCTCCTGTCCGATATTCCGCAGAGTTACCCTTAGCCAACCTGGCGCGCCAAAATCCAACCTAAGATTATCGCTCTGACCGAGTACTTGGTAAGCATAGGGAGCATCAACCTGCTCGATTGGCTCAAGAGCCAAGGCGTCATATACAAATAACCCGGCCACTAAACTGAAGCCGAGCCAAGTTACTCCAAGGGTTTTTAAAATTTTCATATTGGTTTTTATGTTTTTGGTGTTTTTTCATTATATCAAAAAAACAGCTTCCAGTCAAGAAAAATCTCTTGACCATATCTGGATACTGTGATAATCTACAATAAATTAGGGGGGTTCTTTGAAATATTCTGCTCATCACCTGGCAACTAGCCAAACAGGGAGGTGATGATGAGTGAGAGAGAAAAAGCCAAAACTGCTTTACCTGTACCGAGTAAAGATGGCTACTCGATTTCGGACCAGAATTGACTCCGGCTGGAGTCGCAAAGACATTACGGTTCGGGCGGAATCCCGCGGCGATGCGGTACGGCAGGCTATCAGACAACTAGGGTATGAGTATCTCCCCCCAGCTATGGGCACCAGCATCACCAAGAAAGACAAGCGTGCCGGAGAGGGCCGCTATTTCTTGGTTGGTTGCCGCGGAAGCGGCTATGTCTGTCAGGCCAAAGATGCTCGCCAGGCCCGCGCCTACGTGATTAACGTATTAACCGAGCGTCATCGCAAGTCCGGTGACCTCGGCGATCCCCCAAGGCCAATCTGGCAGGTCTGGCCTGTTACGGCGGTGCGACAGCGCCCCAATGAGCAGCGCCGTGAGGTGGGTCTGCCACAAGTTAAGTTAACCCTGCCACCATCCCCATGGGTCTGTGCGTTTTGTGCGTTCCAAGACGACTTACGCAGATCAAGCAACGCCAAAGACCCATGTTACAACTGTGGTAAGACACCGCTCACCGAAGATGAGGAGCTGGAGGCGTGCGTTGCAGCTCGGCCGGCCGAGACCCCGCCACTCGGCGCGGCGGCCCAATCAGTCGGCGCTACTGCTGGTCTGTTTGATGCCGATTCCGCGCCACCCTAAAATTCTCACTCCAAACCGCCCCAAGTTTGAGGTATCCCACCTCGGACCCAATGGGCGGTTATTTTTATTTGTATGAGAGGTACGACATTAAAGCAGAAGATTCGCCCCAACTGTTCCACGTCCAGCTGACCAAGAAAATAAAGATTAGGATTAGTAGCAACCAGAATAACCAATGAGGCGACTCGTCGCGTTCTTCTGGAATCAGAATAATAAAAGACCGCTTATGCTGACGCATCATTGATTTTAATTTACCCAATTTAGAGGTCTTGGTTTTTGTGGCCACTGTCTACTCCGCTTCCATTATATGGTCGGCATAATGATCAAGACAAATTCACCTTTGGGTTTCTGCTTGCCAAATCTATCAATTAACTCCATTACACCCCCCTTTCTGATCTCCTCGAACTTCTTAGTTAGCTCTCTTGCCACCACTATTTGACGATTGCCCAGATACTGCTCGATGTCTTTTAGGGTTTTTATTACTCGCATCGGCGACTCGTAGATTACCATTGGTATATCTAGCCCAGCCATCTCCGAGAATAGGGTTTGTCGACCCTGTTTTTTGGGTAGAAACCCCAAAAAATAAAATGCATCGGCATTAATTCCAGCAGCCGATAGCGCAGTGGTTAAGGCGGAGACGCCTGGAATTGGCACTACCGTAGCTCCAGCTTCGATTGCCTCGTGAACCAGCTTGCCTCCGGGATCCTGAATTCCCGGGGTGCCGGCATCGGTTACCAGGGCGATATCCTCGCCGTGCTTTAATCGTTTTAGTATCTCACCACTTGGGCTGTGCTGGTGGTAGGTAATCACCGGAGTTTTTACCTCGTATTTATTTAACAGAGTACGGGTTACCCGCGAGTCCTCACAGGCGATAGCGCTGACCTCTTTAAGCATGCGAACTGCTCGCAGGGTAATATCCTCTAAATTGCCGATGGGGGTGGCCACCACATATAGTGTGCCCATTAGGTTAACCATTTAATTAGAAGCAAAATATCTAACCCCAGCATTAACACTATGCTGGCAATTCCTAGCAGATTAGCCGACCAGCTATTAGTATGCCCCCGCATAATCTTTTTATTATTGGCTACCAGCAAGAGAATAACTAATAAAATGGGAGTAACTATGCCGTTGAGCACCTGGGTATATAACAGCATAATCATCGGCGGGATATGGGTTAATACCAACAAAGCGCTAATTACAATACTGCCAACCAGGATGCTATAAAATCCGCGAGCTTGTTTTATAGATTTGCTTAAACTTGCAGGCAGGCTAAGCGCTTCGGCCGCCGTATAGGCGGTGGAGGCAGCCAAAACCGGGATGCCAATTAGTCCGGAGAAGATAATGCCGACCGAAAAAAGAATAAATGCCCAATGGCCGGCTAATGGCTTTAGCATTAGGGCGGCCTGAGTAGCGCTCTCAATTAGTCGATCACCCTTAAATACGGTAGCGGCGATCAATATAATTACCAAAGCAATTAGGTTGGCGTAAATAAAGCCGATAGTTACCCCAGATCTCTCCCGTCGTAGATCCTTAATTGTGGTTTTATCCTCTGCTTCTTCGGTGGTCTGCCAAAAAATCAAATATGGGCTAATAATTGTGCCCAATAGAGCTACAGCCGCCACTAACAGCATCAATGACCCGTCCCATCGAATCGGCCACAACTGATTGATTAGCTCGGCGGTATCGATTCGAATCGTAAAAACTGCCGCTACATATACCAACAGGGCCAGGGTTACCACCAATAGGTAACGACTAATCGCCGCGTAGCTACCGATAGTTAACAGCGCGGCCAAGATCAGGGCCAGGGGTAGCACCAATATCTCCCAGCTAACGTTGGTAAACACCCCAACAATCTCTGCCATCGCCGCAATATCTGCCCCGATTGTAGCCACATTACAGATCAATACAATCAAGCCAGCCACTATCGCCCAGCGCACTCCGTAGTGGGTTTTAATTACCCGATTTAGTCCCTGTTTAGTTACCACCCCGATTCGGGCGCTCATCTCTTCGATAGCTACCACTAAAGGGGTAATCAGGGCTAGTAGCCAAATCAAACTAAACCCAGTAGTAGCGCCTACTTGAGCAAAGGTAGCAATGCCCGAAGGGTCGTTATCGGCGGCTCCGGTTATTACCCCCTCGCGATACAGCGAAAAATACTGCCAGATACCTCGGCGTCGTTTAATTGGGACGGCTAATTTTGAGCGATGGCGTGATATAGTTTTAGCCATTCGGGAATCGTTAAGGTTTGGGCGCGGCGGGTGCTTTGGATACCGCAATCTTCTAAGATCTGCTTAGTTTTGGGCAGGGGCAGATGTAACCCGTCAGCCAAAGAATTGTGTAACTGCTTTCGTCTCTCGCCGAATCCGGCCTTAACTATCCGAAAGAAAGCAGTATCATCGTCAACCTGGTATTTATTGGTTTTGTAAGGTGTGATTTGGAGAATAGCCGAATCAACCTTTGGGGCTGGCCAGAACGAAAATCTGGAAACATCGGCAACTATCTTTGGTTGACCGTAGGTCTGAACCGCGACTGATAGCAAGTTAGCATTGGGCGGAAGAGCAGCGATTCTTTCTGCTACCTCCTTCTGCACCATCACCACTATCATAGCAGGGCAAATCTTGCTTTGTAAGAAAAATCGCAGGATAGCCGAAGTAAGATAGTAGGGCAGGTTGGCTATTAATTTGTAACTCTTGCCGAAATGTTGCCGAAAAAAGCTGGGGGCGAGAGTTAGCGCATTAGCCTCGACAATCTTTATGTTATTTATGTCACGATTAATCTCCCGAAAGATTTTAATCATCTGGTAATCTTTTTCTACCGCTACTATCCGCTTAACCTTCGGGGCTAGCGCCCTGGTTAATGTGCCTAAACCCGGTCCAATCTCTAATACGCTATCAGTCGATTTAAGATGGGCTGCGGCTACTATCTCTTTTAAAGCGGCTTTATCCACTAAAAAATGTTGCCCCAACTTTTTTTGGGCAAAAACTTGATACTCTCTAAGGATTCGCCGAATCAGATCGGTATCGGTCAGATCGATCATTAAATTACGAAATAGTGGATGTTAATTCGACCGGCGCCCAAGGGGGCGAGCTTTGTAAAAGCCACGCTGTTAAGATCTAAGCTAACGCCAGTCTCTGCAGTGGGACCATAGTCGTTAATCTCCACATCAACATATTTGCCCGTAGCATCGGCTGTCACTCTTAATCGAGTACCTTTAGGGAACTGAGTGCTCGCGGCAGTTAATTTATTGCCAAATCGGTACCAGGTGGCCGTGCCGCTATAAGTTGGTGATTTAGGCTCAACTATTTTGGGTGTCTTTGGAGTAGTAGCCACAACGATTGGCTCGGCTTGGGGGGGCCGGATAGCCTCTAAATTATCCGCTACAGTGCGATTGACCTTGGCTGGGTCAACTTTTACCTCGATATTTAAATTAGGGGTAATCTCGGTTGAGCGACCCGGCGATAAATCAATAATCTGGTTACCATCTGGGTATAGCGAATCAATTAACTCCCCCACCGTCCGGTAAGCCATGCTCTGGGTAGTGGCCAATCCGTTTATCTTCACCTCCACCGTAGTAGTCTCGGCTTCGGCCGATTGGAGAGCAAAGAACATATATACAAATATCGCCAGCAAAAAAACAAACAGGGCGCTGACCCTCGGGTTTACAATTCTGTCCGAAGTTGTTTCAGAGTAGTCGAATTCACCCACGAGCTTTCTCCTAAGTACTTGCCAACTACATAATTATACCTCACGAAAGGACGACTAACTAATGCTTTGAGGCGGCCAGCTTTTTTATTGGGGCGAGCCCCTTGGCTAATCGTTTGACCCCCAGTTTCCCAAACAGCACCACTATCTCATCACTGCTTGTTCGGATAACCGAGCCGACCCCAAAGTGGACGTGTTCCACCATGTCCCCAGTTTTAACTCGGATATTTTGGGCAGGCTTTTCGGTTGCTGTAGTTATCGCCTCGGTTGTTTCGACACCAGTGGTGGTTAGTTCAACCGGGATATCGTCCAAAAAACGAGAGGGTGTGCCCGTGTATTGTTTGCCGTAGATTAGGCGCTGAGTGGCGTGCAATAGATAGATTTTTCGTTTGGCCCGAGTGATACCGACATAACACAAACGCCTCTCCTCTTCCAATTCCTCTCTATCTAATAAACTGCGAGAATGCGGAAACAGATTTTCCTCCATCCCAGCGATAAACACCGAATCAAATTCCAGCCCCTTAGCCGAATGTAGCGTCATCAAGGTTACCGCTTCATTGTTCTCGTTATAACTATCGATATCTTGGATTAAGCTGACCTCTTCTAAAAAGGTTTGAAGCGCCAGGTTACTCTCGAGGTAATCGTATTTTTCAACTACGCTCTTTAGTTCTTTAACATTTTCTATTCGGGTTTCACCCTCGATAGTTTTGTCGTTTAAAAAGGTGAGGTAGTTAGTCTTGTTAACCACTAAATCAAATAAGCCACTTAAATTCTTTTTCCAGCTTCTGGCCTGCTTGATGGTCTTGGCCAATTCGGTCAGAGCAATTTTGGCCCTGCCACCGACTGGGACAATATCTAACACCTCGCTTAAATTTTTTTGTTCTTCGGCGGCAAATTTGCATAAACCCTCCCAACCTTTTTCTCCAATACCTCGAGTCGGCACATTAATAATTCGTTGCAGACTAATTTCGTCTTGGGGGTTAGCAATTACCCTTAAGTAAGCCAACACATCTTTGATCTCTTTTCTGTCATAGAATCTTACCCCACCCACTACTCGATAGGGTGTACTACGCTTTATAAATGCTTCTTCTAACGACCTCGATTGGGCGTTGGTGCGATACAGCACCACAAAATCATTAAGGGTGAGTTCGGGGTGGAGTTGCTGCTGTCGCGCTATCTCCTCAATAATAAAAGCGCCCTCATACTGTTCGGTGGGTACATTAATAATAGCGATCGGTTCTCCTGGCCCCCGGCCAGTCCACAATTTTTTTTGGCTGCGATTTTGATTTAGAGCGATTACCGCACCAGCGGCGTCTAGAATATTCTGGGTCGAGCGATAGTTCTCTTCCAATTTAATTACCTTAGCGGCTGGATAATCCCGATTGAAATTTAGAATATTACGATAGTTGGCCCCTCGCCAAGAATAGATCGATTGCCAATCATCCCCTACTACAAACAGGTTGTGGTGTTTGTCGGATAGCAGTTTAGTCAGCTGATACTGAGCGGCATTTGTATCTTGATATTCATCCACCATCACATATTTAAAGAGCTTTTGGTATTTTTCTAATACCTTTGGTTCTTGTTTAAATAGCTTAACCGTTAATAACAACAGATCATCAAAATCAACACTGTTGTTTTTGTGTAATAACTCTTGATATCGAGGATAGATTTTAGCCACCGATTGCTGAAAATGGCCTTGGGCTAGCTTGCTGTACTCTTCAGGCCCGACCATCTCGTTTTTGGCGCCCGAGATATAGCTGAGAATAGCACCTGGCGCATATTTGGAAGAATCGACATTCAGCTCACGCATGGCTTGCTTAACGGCAGTCAGTTGCTCGTCAGTATCCAAAATAGTAAAGCTGGTGGGTCGGTTTAGATGGGCTATCTCTCGCCGCAGGATTCTAACACACAGTGAATGAAAGGTGCTGATCGATAACTGTTTATCCGATTTGATTCCCAGTAATTTTTTAACCCGTTCCTTCATCTCGCCGGCCGCTTTGTTGGTAAAGGTAACTGCCAAAATCTCGTCCGCCCGAGCCTTCTTCTGCTGGATAATATGGGCGATCCGGGTAGTGAGCGTTTTGGTTTTGCCAGAGCCAGCCCCGGCCAGTATTAGTACCGGTCCTCGAAGTGCCTGAACAGCTTCCTGTTGGGCCGGATTTAAGTTTTTGAGCAGGTCTTTCATAAACAACACCCAGTATATTACATTAGATACGGATAGGTAGTAACCCCCTCTGCTATACTTAAGTCTGGGACTAAACTATTTATATGTCGGGACATTCCAAGTGGTCGACCATCAAACGGAAAAAGGGGGCGGCGGACGTTAAACGTAGCGCCTTGTTTACAAAATTAGCCAAGGGAATCGAAGTAGCCGCTCGAGGGAGTGGGGGCAATCCCGACCTTAATTTTCGATTAAAGCTGGCTATCCAAAAAGCCAAGGGCTCCAATATGCCGACCAGCAGCATTGATAAGGCGATTAAAAAAGGAACCGGCGAGGACAAGGCCGCGGCCCTGATCGAAGAGGCTACTTACGAAGGCCTGGGAGCTGGTAATGTGGCGGTGGTAGTTTCTGCCATGACCGATAATAAAAATCGAACAGTAGCCGAACTGCGCAATATCTTTAATAAAGCTGGGGCCACTTTTGGCACACCAGTAGCTTGGCAGTTTGATAATCGAGGCATCCTAAGAGTCAAAAAGTCGGGCGACCTCGAGGCTTTAGAGTTAGCGGCTATCGAAGCAGGGGCTCTTGAGATTGACGACACTGGCGACGAGTTAGAGATTACCACTTTGCCCAAAGAGCTAGATAAAATTAAGACGGCTTTAGAGTCGGCTGGCTATAAGGTGGCTGAGGCGGAGTTGGGGTTAGTACCAAAACAAAGAGTAACTATTACCGACCCTGTCTCGGCTCAAAAAATATTGAATTTTCTGGATGCTCTGGAGGACCACGAGGATGTT
The DNA here is from genome assembly GCA_016936175.1 of Patescibacteria group bacterium. Classification (GTDB taxonomy): domain Bacteria; phylum Patescibacteriota; class Kazan-3B-28; order Kazan-3B-28; family UBA10110; genus 2-01-FULL-49-10. The sequence continues at coordinate 49,904 of JAFGPN010000016.1, forward strand.
GGTCAGGTTTTTAGTACTCTCGATGTGCCGGATGAAGTATTAGAAAAATTAAGAATGAATAATGAAGAATGAAGAACCAACGCATCCAACTAGTAGAATTATTCTGGGATTAGACCCCGGCACGGCTACTACCGGTTTTGGTGTAGTTAAAAAAGAACAGGGCGATATCTCGCTGGTCGATTGCGGTTATATTACCACCCCATCAACCGATTCGGCCTCAGACCGATTATTAGTAATTGGGCGAGCGATTGAGAAACTAATTAAAACTCACCGACCCGATGTGGTGGCAGTAGAAAAATTATTCTTTGCCAAGAACCAAACTACCGCTATGTCGGTGTCTCAATCTCGAGGCGTGATATTGGCCAGTATCGCTCGTCAGAAGTTACCGTTATTGGAGTATACTCCACTGCAGGTTAAACAAACGATTACTGGCTATGGTCGGGCTGATAAGCAACAGATTCAAAGAATGGTTAAGGCGTTGCTTAAACTGGAACAAGTGCCAAAGCCGGACGATGTCGCCGATGCTTTGGCGGTGGCCATCTGTGGGGCTTACGAAAAAGCCCCGGTGCTACAATAGATATATGATAGCTTCTGTTAGTGGCCAGGTTATTAGCAAAGGATTAGATCATCTCGTAGTCGAGGTTGGTGGCATTGGTTATCTAATCTTTACGACTACAGATGTGTTAACCACCTCCTCAATCGGAGATGAGATTCGTCTGCTTACCCATATGGTGGTTCGTGAGGATGCTCAAGCTCTTTATGGATTTATTAATCCGGCCCAGCTACGATTATTTTCGATGTTGATTGGTGTTTCGGGAGTAGGTCCGCGCATCGCCTTAGCTGTTTTAAGTTCTGGCAAGGTGGAAGAGCTTCGTTCTGCCATCGGTCGGGGTGATAGCGATATCTTTACTGCCATCTCGGGTATCGGTAAAAAGACCGGTGAGCGGATTGTCTTAGAACTAAAAACCAAGATTACCGATATCACCGAAGTTGGCACGGGCGGTAGTTCGGCTGATATTATTAATGCACTGTCCGGTTTAGGTTATAATATGTATGAAATCAGAGAGGTTTTGGGTAAGCTCTCCCCTACCGCCCCGGTAGAAGAGAAATTAAAAGAAGCGCTCAAACTCCTCAGTTGATCAATAATCGACTTGTCGTCCCCGAGCCGGAAACGAAGTGCTCCGACATCGGGGATCCAGACCGAAACAGAAAAAACTAAATTTTATTGAATTTATTTTTTAATTATTAAAAGGGAGGGTTTGTTGATGGCTAAGAAAAATAGTAATACTGGCGGTTGTGGTTGGTTTATGGATGACTGGTTCTACGCGCTGATAGCTATCTTAATTGGTTTTGCCTTGTTGGGCGTTAACCTAGGCTGGCTGGAGCCAAGCTGGATAGATTATTGGCCGGTCCTGCTGATTGTGATCGGGGGTAAGGAGCTATTAGAAAGAAACTAAAGGGTCGGCGTAGTTGGTCGATTTACGAGCCCGGCTTGAACAGTCGGGCTTGTTCATTAGCGGCCTATGATAGAGTTGAGATATATGAAGAGGAGCTATTGGTTAACGATTGTTTGTCTTGGTGGGGTAATGGTTGCTATTATTGTCACCCTGACTATCTTGTGGGCGCCGATTGCCCCCGGTAGCCGCGGAGGCGGACCCAGAATGATTACCGTAAAATCTGGCGAGAGCATTAGTGCCATCGCCCAAGATCTTAAGCGCCAACGGCTTATTCGGTCAGTTTGGGGCTTTAAGCTCTATCTCAAGCTCACCGGGCGAGTGATTGTCCAGCCCGGGACATACGGTCCGCTATATGGCAACGATTCGTTGCCCAGGATAGCCAATATGATAGCCAGTGGTTCAACTGCTAACGTTACCGTAACTATCCCCGAAGGCTACACCCTAGCGCAGATCACTGACACCCTGTCAGCTAAAGGGGTGGCCAGTGCCGAAGAGTTTACCGCCGCTCTAAGCGCCTTTGCACCGGACTATGAATTTTTTAAATCCAAGCCTGCCAAGCGTTCGCTGGAAGGTTTTTTGTTTCCCGACACATACCGCTTAATCAAGGGTGAACCAGCCGAAGCGATTCGGATGATGCTAGATAACTTTGGGGTGAAATATCGTGACGAGATTAAACCCGAGCTGGACGATAAAAGTTTGTACGAAATAATGATTATCGCCTCGTTGGTCGAGAAGGAAGCCAAAACCCAAACCGATCGCAAACAGATTGCCGCCGTGCTCTATAATCGGCTGGATGCAAAGATGCGATTGGATGTTGATGCAACGGTTCGTTATGCGATTAACGATTGGAAGAAGGCGTTAACTAAAGAAGATCTCTCGGTTGACTCTCCGTATAATACTCGTCGTTATGGCGGCCTCCCCCCTACCCCCATCTGCAACCCAGGGCTGGCTTCCATTAAAGCGGCGCTTAGTCCGCCCGACAGTGACTACTATTACTATCTGACCGATTACCAAGGCGTGACTCACTATGCTAAAACCCTGAAGGAGCACGCCGACAACAAACTAAAATATCTGTAGGAGTGAACCCCATTACAAACTCGTAGTAAAAATAATTCATAGAATTATTTTTACAAATCACTAGCCAATCAGTAACCATATGCGCATCTCTTTATCACTAAATTACCAAAAGCTGTTTCGTAAGTTTGTAACGGGGTGAAACGGGGGCTAACCATTTTGTTATTAGTCAGTTTCATTCTGGGGGTGGCTTCCGGCCCTGTTTTTAGTTGGCAGAACAGTTTGGTCGCCATCTGGTTAATTGGCGGCCTTGTCTTATTGGCGGCTTTATATCGGCGACGTTACCTTTGGTTTGCGTGGGGATTATTATCAATAGCTGTCCTAGTCATCGGTAATCTACGTTTTGGTTTGAGTAATTCCATTAAAGCCGATGATGTTAGTAGTTTGGGTGGCCAAACCGTTGAACTAACTGGTGTTGTGTCAACAGATCCTCAACCAGGCGCCACAACGACCAAGCTAACTGTTAGTCTGCTAACCGATGCCAATCAGCCTGCTGTTACTGGAAGAATATTAGTTACCGTTCCTACCCGACCCGATTACGAATATGGCAATCTTGTGCAAATATCCGGTCAAGTTAGTCGACCCATTAATCGAGACGGATTTGATTATGCCGGTTATCTTGCTCGATTTGGCATCCATGCCACGATGGACTATCCCGTAATTGAGGTCACCGAACCATTTGTAGGCAGTCTATTGCTTCGCGATTTGTATATAGTTAAGCATCGCCTGATTAAGGCAGGGCAGAGCGCTTTACCCGAACCCGCCGCTGGGCTACTCTCCGGTTTATTATTTGGGGTAAAAAGCGATCTACCCGCTTCACTATCGGATAACTTTAACCGAGTCGGGCTAACTCACATCATCGCTCTATCCGGTTTTAACATTACCATCATCGCTACTAGCTTGCTTTGGCTGTTGCGATTTTTGCCGTTGCGCTGGCGGTTTGGTTTAGCCATGGCTGTAATTCTTTTATTTGTGCTGATGACCGGCGCTTCTCCTTCTGTTACCCGGGCCGCCATAATGGGCATCTTGGTATTATTAGCTGGCCTGACCGGTCGGTTAGCCGATAGCGGTATCGCCTTATTATTAGCCGCTGTCGCCATGCTACTGGGCAATCCTTTAGTGCTGTACTACGATGTCGGTTTTCAATTATCGTTTGTTGCAACGCTCGGCATCATCTATCTTAGCCCCGTGTTCGAGGATATTTTTAAAAAGACCCCTCATTGGCTACGTGGCTATCTCTCTCCCACCTTGGCGGCGTTAGTTTTTTCGACCCCGCTGTTGGTTTACCAATTTGAGCGACTATCACTGATCGCCCCATTGTCTAATTTATTGGCGCTACCGGTGATAGCATTAGCCATGGGGTTGGGTTTTGCCGCCATAGCGGGAAGTTTAATTTACCCACCGATCGGCCTGGTTATTGGCCTACTGGCCGTCTGGCCTCTTAATTACATTATCGGTGTGGCTAATGTATTGGCCAGCTTGCCAGTAGCATCGATCGCGGTTAAAGTTTCATCTGCTTGGTGGGTAGTAATCGCCTATGCCATATTGGGAGTGAGTTTAGCCTTTAGACAAAGTCGTGCGCCAAAAACTGATCTGGAGTTGCATCCTCTTACTACTGCTAGCTAATGTTTATATTTGGCAGGGCGTGGCAGTTTGGGTCGACAGCCGTCCTGAGATTTATTTTCTTAATATCGGTCAAGGCGACTCAACTTTAATTGTGTCTGGCAATCATCAAGTCTTGGTTGATGGTGGACCGGACAAAAGTGTGATGGCAGAGTTGGGTAAAATCATGCCGATGTGGGATCGAACTATTGATCTGGTGGTGCTAACACATCCCCAGTCCGATCACTTAACCGGGCTATTTGCAGTTTTGGAGCGTTATCAGGTGGAAGAGATTTTAGCCACATTTGCTGAGTATGATAGCTCGCTCAATCGCGAATGGCTGAATGAAGTGCAGAAAAGTGGAGCCAAGCTAAACTATGCTGATCCGGCTGATGACTATCATTTTGGTGACTTATATATTGATACGCTATTGCCCCTTGATTCGTCTGTTCAATCCGCAGATATTAATGAAGATTCAGTCATTCTGCGAGTCAGCGGAGATAATCTCAGCGTGCTATTAATGGGCGATGCTGGATTTGCCACCGAAGATAGTTTGTTAAATATCTATCCAGGCATTTCGGCTGATATTCTAAGAGTTGGACATCACGGCAGTAAATATAGCTCATCAATTAAATTTTTAGAACGGACAGAGTTTGATTCTGCAGTTATCTCGGTCGGTAAAAATTCGTACGGCCATCCATCACCAGAAACAGTAGATCGCCTAAATAAAGTGAATGCCAAAATCTACCGCACCGATCAAGCCGGCACCATTCGGTTTGACTTATAATAGGTCTGATGGACGAACAGAAGAATTTTATCCGATGCACCGAAGATTTCACCTGCGAGAACTGTGGGGCTAAGGTGGCAGGCTCCGGCTACACTAACCACTGCCCGAAGTGTTTATATAGTAAGCATGTCGATAACGTGCCCGGTGACCGAGCCAACCCCTGTGGCGGTCTAATGCCCCCGATCGGTGTTGAGTTGGAGCACGGTGAGTATGTGTTAACCCACAAATGTCTCAAGTGTGGGACAGAAAAGCGCAATAAAACCACCGATAACGATAACTTCGATGAGATAGTTAGACTTAATCAAGATTTTCGTGTCTAATCTGATTCCAATTAGTTGGCCTACCTATCTATGGCCATTTAGTGTCGCCCTGATTCTGGGCTATCTCTTAACCTTGGCCATAAAGCTATACGCCGAAAAGCGCAATTGGTTTGCCTACTACACCTCGCACCAGACTCACCGGCGCAAGATGGTGCGCCTAGGCGGTGTTGCCATCTATTTAGCCTTTATTATCCCTCTTCTGATATTTATGGATTTAACTCCCCAGTTGACTGGTCTGCTAATCTCGGTTTCTTTAATGTTTTTGATGGGGTTGCTCGACGACATCTACAATTTAAAAGCCTGGCTTAAAATACTAATCCAGTTATTGGCTATCGGTACGGCTTTAGCATTCGGAATTCGAATTGACCAGATTACTAATCCGTTTGGCGGAGTGATTATCCTATCTCCGATCTGGAACTTAGGGTTAACCGCCGTATGGTTGTGGCTAGTTACCAACGCGGTTAATTTGTTAGACGGCTTAGACGGATTAGCGGCCGGGGCTACCTCCATCGCGGCAGGCGCCTTGTTTTACTTAAGCCTGTTTGCTTTTGTTAATCAGCCGCAGACCGCCGTATTAGCCATTATCTTATTGGGGACTTCTCTGGGATTCCTGCGATGGAACTGGTTTCCGGCCAAGATCTTTATGGGCGATTCTGGCAGTTATACGCTTGGTTTCTTGGTGGGGGCCTTAGCTATCATCGGCGGCGCCAAGTTAGCCACGGCTTCTCTGGTGTTGGGCTTTCCCCTATTAGATGCGGTCTATGCTATTATTCGGCGCCTGCTTCACGGCAAAAATCCATTCTCAGCCGATCGAGACCACCTTCACCACCGACTTCTGGCCGTGGGCGTCCCCCATATGGGGGTTACGCTGATTATTCTAGGCATCTCAGCGGTTTTTGGAATCGTTTCGCTGTTGTCTGGAACTTGGGCCAAGTTAATCGCCTTGGCTGTAACCTTGGTAGTAATGATTTTGCTTATCAGGACTATCTTTTTGGTCCAAAGGAGAAAAGGGAGCTTGCCCCGTTAGAAATTCGACAGAGGGTTCGGGGCATGTCAGTTGTTGCCGTGCGGTAGCGCGTTGCTTACAGATATCAATTTTTCTGCTCTAGCCCTAAATTTCTAATGGGGTCCACAGACTATGATTGACATAATTGTCAATATAGGGTATGATGAGAAAACGAGTCAGCAACCAAAAATAAAACAAAAAACCATGAATGATCGCCAGTTCGAGAAGCTCGTCCAGAACCTACAGGATGTGATGCGCTGTCCCAACTGCTCGTCCCCCTACTTCTTGGACGATATTCATTATCTGGGGCAGATGGATACGATGACCTTTCTGCACCTGCGTTGCCACAAGTGCAGTACCCCGGTATTCGCCAGTGTGGCGGTAGCAGATCAAGAAGGTGGTTTACTCGAGGCAGAGATCGTTGATGAACAGATTATCAAGCGCCGGAAGCTAGTGGCTGCAGACTCCCCTCTGTTTCGACCAGTAACCCACGACGATGTGCTGGACATTCACGATGCCCTATTCAAATCTGGGGATAGTCTGGATCTCTTCTTAAGCCCTGGTCGTTAAGGCCCTCGAATCACCCCAACGAAAGCCTTGCTCCTGCAGGGCTTTTTCAGTATAGTAACGAAGTTAGATCAGTTAAACTTTATCTCCAATGGCTAAAACCGACGTGTCTAGCCTTAAGGCTACTAAACGCGATCTATCCATCCCCCCCAGTAGATTGCGCCGAGAGGGCGTTCTCCCGGGGGTATTGTATGGTCGGGAGACAGAGCCCGTCCCCCTTTCGATTCCTTTCGATGCTTTTGAGCGGCTGTATCGCGAGGCCGGCGAGACCACTATTATCGGTTTACAGATCGAAGGCGAGGCGACACCGCGCCAGATTTTGGTAAAAGATACTCAGTTCGATCCGGTAGAGGGTAATCACATTCACGTCGATCTTTATCAAATTAAGGCTGACGAAGAGCTTAAGGCAACTGTGCCACTTAAGTTTATTAACGAAGCCCCAGCGGTTAAAGAATTTGGTGGCATTCTAATTACTAATAAAGATGAGATTGAGGTAGAGTGTTTGCCAAAAGATTTACCGCGCGACATCGAAGTAAACTTAGCCGTGTTAACCACCATCGATAGCTCCATCACGGTTAAAGATTTAGTAATTCCTAATGGTGTCAAGACTTTATCCGAACCGGACGAGTCGATTGTGGTAGTTACACCGCCGGCCGCCGAAGAAGTGGAGCCAGAAGTTAAGACCGAAGCCGAGGCAGTAGCCGAAGTAGAGGCCACCGAAGAAAAACCTGCTACCGAAGAAGAAAATCCAGAAGAGGACAAAAAAGAATAATTCCTGCTAACTAATTTAATAAACAACCTTCGCCGCAAAAATTTGCGGCGAAGGTTTTATTTAGCTAATAATTCAACGATTTGTGTTGCGTGGCTTGACAAGAATAGTTACAATTTAGTTACGGGGGTGTTACAATAACAAAGTTAATAGGAAAATTTTATTAGTTAATTTCGAGGAGGGTAGGACATGGCTGTCAGAAGACGCCGTAAGGCTGCCGCCAAGAAGACCACCACAAAAAAAAGGAGAGTGGTCCGTCGCCGCAAGGCGAAGAAGGCCGCACCTAAAAAGAGAGTGGTCCGTCGCCGCAAGGCGAAGAAGGCCGCGCCTAAGAAGAAAGTTGTCCGCCGTCGCCGCAGAAAGGCGCGCAAGTAGGCGGATAACAGATTTTGCAATCAAAGAGCTCACAGCCAATGCGGTGAGCTTTTTGGTTAAAGAAAGTTGACTGAGAGCTAATTATCCTCTATGGTGGGGCTGTTTTAATCTTGCTTGGGCAAAGGAGGTGAATAACCAATGCCCTCAACCGAGCCTTTGACATGTGAGTCTCAGTTCCAAAGCTCCGATTCTTTTACCAACCGGTTGTTGGTCGCAGCAGTGGAGGTGTTGTTGTCCGCTATCATCAACCCAGCCACGCCCCCATCCCCCATTTCGTATCTGCCCCGCTACTCATATCAGGTTCTCGATGAACACTTGCGTCGAACCTATCTTCCCCAACAACTTTCAGAATCCGCGCTAGAGATAGTTAGCATGTTCCTGCCCATCGATGGGAATTGGAACACTTTATTGGATCTAGCGTCAATGCTAACCAACAAAAGGGACCAGGTAATTCTAATCGGAGCAGTTGCTTATATCGAAGCGTGGAGCAGGTTTAACCCTCTTCCAACCTCAAGTGGCAATACGCCTCGCGGTTAACTATAAAGATACAGCTGGCATTGCTACCAGCCGCCCTCTTTAAACATTAGCCGCTTTTTTATTAAGCCGCTTTTTCTAATTCTTTTTCGTAACGGTTTAGATCGGTTACGTTGTAAAGACGGTGACCCCCGACTTCCGGGCGATTAGATACTTGTAATTTAGAGCGGGCGATAAGTCCTCGCACTCGGCTATCAGCCATTCTCTTACTGTCTTTGCCGTATTTCTTTTTCCAGTCTGGATTGGTGGTTAATCCCTCTGCCATTAGGTAAAACAGCTCGCTAGCCCGGTCAGCCTCCAATAAATCTTCTTTGGCTAATTCTTCTATTGCTACCAAGATGCGCGCGGGCTCGTCATTATGAAAATCACGCACGTGTGGCGTAACCATCTCGCGAATCTCTTGAGCGACATCTTCCCCGGCCCGAGCCTCGATTAGAGGCATCAGCTCCCCGGTGATTAGGTCCATCCCTGCCTTAACTGCTGCATCGATAGGGGGCAACTTGTCGGCGGGTAAATTAAAAGTCCAGGTTTCACCATCCCCGTAAACGGGGACATCGGGAATACGTTCACCTTGTTGATCTCTGCTCATAGCTGTTTAAGTTACTTTTCTAATAAATGATTGTTTTATTAGTATATCACAAAAAGCCGCTCCTGTAAAGCATTTTTTCACACCTACCCCATATGATTTCTAAAATATCAGGTCAGAGCCTATACCCCGTTAGAAATTCGGCGATGCTGCTTATCCCACCACTAAGATTGTCGCGCGGTAGCGCGTTGCTCACTAATGTCTACTTTTCAGCTTTGGTGGTCAATTTCTAACGGGGTATACTATAAAAGATGGACTATCGAGAGCTAAGGCAAAAATTTATTAGTTTTTGGCAGGAGCAGGGTCACGCCCTGGTCCCGTCATCTTCTCTAATCCCCCAACACGACGCCTCGGTGTTGTTGACTACCGCCGGGATGCAACAGTTCAAACCTTATTTTACTGGGACGCCTAGCCCGTATGGCGCCAGCGTGGTCAGCATTCAAAAATGTTTTCGGACTGCCGACATCGACGAGATTGGAGACGATACTCACCTCACCTTCTTTGAAATGCTAGGGCACTTCTCTTTTGGTGATTATTTTAAAGATAAGGCGCTAAAATTAGCCTGGCAATTTATTACCAGCCCCGATTACCTGGGCATCGACCCAAAGCGAATCTATGCTTCCTATTACAATGGCGACAGACCAAATACAACGGCGGATGATGTCTCAAAACAGATCTTGGAGTCGTTACCAGGGCTAACTAAGGTAGTCGCTCGAGGCGCGGTGGATAATTTTTGGGGCCCAACCGGAGATGAAGGTCCCTGCGGGCCAAACGTCGAGTTCTATGTTGATGATGTCGAAATCTGGAACGAGGTATTTAACGAATTTTATTGCCAAGTCGATGGCGCACTAACCCCCCTATCTACGCCTGGTGTTGATATGGGCGGCGGATTGGAGCGCATCTTAACTGCAGTAACGCCAGAAGCCACCAGTCTTTATGACACAGATGCCTTTGCCCCCATCATTGAGGCGATTAAGCAACACGCTCCCGGTGTGGGAGAGAACGAGCGATCCCTTAGAATAATATCCGACCATCTGCGCGGTAGCGTATTTTTACTGGGCGACCATATTCAGCCGAGCAACAAAGAACAGGGCTATATTTTGCGTCGTTTGCTTAGGCGAGCCATCTTGCATTTAGATAAATTAGGCGCTGTCGCTGGTTTCGAAGAAATTATCACTACGATTATTAACCAGTATGGCGAATTTTATCCCGAGTTGCTTAAGGAACAAAAGATGATTTTGCAGTTAGCCGCTCTTGAGCGAGACAAGTTTCTTAAGACTATTGCCGATGGCCAGAAAGAACTGGCCAAGATATTAAACAAGGTCGGGTCGGTGGTAGACGGCGAAGTAGCATTTAGTTTATTCTCCACTTATGGCTTGCCTCTCGATTTTGTTAAAGAAGAAGCCCAGCGGTTAAATAAATCGATCGACCTACCGGCTTACGATCAGGCGTTTGCCAAACATCAAGAGGTTTCTCGGGCGGGGGTAGAGAGCAAATTCGGTGGACACGGCCTAGCCTCCGGCGCGGTTGTTAGCGAAGCCGATAAACAGATAATTACCCGAATGCATACCGCTACTCATCTGTTGCATGCGGCTTTAATAAAGTTTTTGGGGCCCGAAGTTAAGCAGGGCGGATCGGATTTAACCACGGAACGAATCCGTTTTGATTTTACCTTTTCGCGTGGGATGACGACCGAAGAAAAACAGCAGGTAGAAGATTGGGTTAACGCCCGAATCAAGCAAAACCTAAAAGTTTTGCGCGAGGAGAAGCCGATTAAAGATGCCTTAGCCGAAGGGGCGCTATCTTTCTTTAAAGAAAAATATCCAGATATCGTTAGCGTCTACACTATATATAATGAAAGTACTGGCGAGGTGGTCAGCAAGGAACTCTGCGGCGGCCCGCACATAGAGCATACGGGAGAGATTGGAGCATTTCACATTACCAAAGAACAGAGTAGCTCCGCTGGGGTTCGTCGAATTCGTGCAACAATCGGGAAATAACTATCAATGGCATTGTTTGGCCAAAAAGGAGGGCGTAAGAAATCCACAGATTATTTTGTGGCGGTTGATGCTGGCACGGACCTGGTTAAATGCTTGGTTTTTTCCAAAACCGATGGTGTTGGAGCCACAATCTTGGGTGGTAGCACGGTACCCCACGTCGATGGCAGTATGCGGGGCGGCATGGTGATCAATATCCCCGAGGCGGCCGTCACCTTTAAAAAGGCCGTAGAGACAGCTGCGCACCAAGCTAACGTCAGACCTACTAATTTAATAATGAGTATGCCCGGAGATCTGACCAAAAGTTTGGTTACCACGGTGCACTATCACCGGGCTCAGCCCGAGGCGCACATCGATTCCGGGGAACTAAAAAATATTATCTACAAGGTCCAGCTAAAAGCTTATGAGCAGATGCGACAACTAATGGTGAAAGAACAGGAGGAGGGCTCGCTGGATGTTAAGCTAATCAATACTACGGTCGTGGACATGCGAGTGGATGGCTATAAAATTGCTAATCCCCTGGGTTTTCAGGGTGGTACAGTTACGTTAAGCATTTTTAATGTATTTGCTCCGCTGGTCCATTTGGGCGCCTTGCAAGCGATTGCTGACGAATTAGAGTTAGACCTAATTAGCGTGGCCGCCGGTCCTTACGCTTTAACTCGATGTCTAACTGCTCACGATGAGAATCTTAGTGGTATATTTATCGATGTTGGGGCGCAGACCACCGATTTGGTGGTGGTAAGCGAAGGCGGTATCGCCGGTATTCAAAACTTTGCGCTGGGCGGTAATGCCTTTAGCCGAGTTTTGGCTTCGGAGTTAAAGCTCTCGGAGGATAAGGCCGAGCAGACCAAGGTCGATTACGGCGAAGATCTATTAGATAAAAAATCTAAGGGCAAGCTTCAGCCCATACTGCAATCTGTGGCGTTAATGTGGGCCCGCGGGGTTACCCAAGGGTTAGGCGAATTCACTCATTTAGATGTGTTGCCTAATCGTATTTTTATTGGCGGTGGTGGAGCCGCACTTCCCGAGATTAAAAACGCCTTAATGACCAAAGCCTTTGCCGAGGGATTGCCGTTTACCAAAAAACCCTATCCGGCCGTAATCGAATCAACCGAATTAAACGATATCGCTTTGGCCGAAGGAGTAAACTTAAATCGAACCGACTTGGTGGCAGCTGGCCTAGTTTATCTGACGCTAGCTACCGAAACTCCAGAGGATGTAGTTGGAACGATTCTTAGACGTATAGCCTTAAGCATGCAAGTGTAGACCTGCCCCGTTAGAAGCCTGCTATTAGCTCAATGCAATATTTAACTAAAAATACTAACCATGTTTAAATCTCATATACTACTAACTGCGTGCAAAAAGGCTAAAGTATTTTTGCGCCGAGGGCTTCTAACAGGGTGAAAAAACGCAAAGCCATTTATTTAGATGCTAACGCCGATATTGCTTCGACTTTAAGCAAACTCTCTCGTTTAGATGCCGAAGAGATAATTTTGGCGGTGCCAAAAGGATCCGTGCTGTTTCATAGCTTGGTTAACTTAAAGATTATCAAAGCGGAGGTCGATGGATTGGGCAAACGGTTGATTTTAGTGACCACGGATGTGCGTGGTCGAGTGATGGCGGAGCGGGCTGATATCTCCACTTCCAGCGATTTGGAACTACCCGAAGAGGACGAGGGTGCCACGGCGGTTGCGGTTTCAACGAAGCCCGCCGCATCCCCTATCGCGCGGCCTGGTGGATTTAAAAACGAAGCCAAACTAACGTACAAAAAACGCAAGTTACCAGCAACGCCAGCCTTTAAGCTGACCACTGCGCGGCCAGATACCCCCACCGCAAAACCGCCCAGTACAACGACTCGTTCCAAAGGTAACTGGGGCAGGGGCAGTATAGTAGTCGGCTTTGTGGTCTTAGCCCTATTAGTAATGGGGGCTTTGGCCTATTTTGTATTACCCCACGCTACCGTTAATTTGGATATTAGCGCCGAACCGTTTAACCACAAGTTTAAATTAGTAGTAGCTGACCAGGATGACAAAAGCGCCGCCGGTCAGAACTTGTTTAAAGGTCGATTTGTGGAGGTGACCAAAGAAGTGGTTCAAACCTTTGAGGCCACAGGTGGGAAAAATAGAGGCAATGCCGCCGGTGGAACGATTACCGTCTATAACTACACTTCTTCGCTTAAAGGCTTAATTCCAGAAACACGCTTTGTAGCTCCTTCGGGGTTGGTGTTTAGAATTAAAGCGGATGTCTTAGTGGCGCCAGCCAAGAGAGGTGCCGACGGTTCTCTAATTCCCGGTCGAACCAACGCCAAGGTTGTGGCTGACAGCGGCGGAACCATTGGCAATCTACCAACTGGAACTAAGTTAACTATTCCTGGGCTGGGGGCGGCCGGTATCGATCAGGTTTATGGTAAAAGCGATGAGCCGTTTGTTGGCGGAACAGATAGTGAGATAAAGATAGTGGTCGAATCGGACATCGAATCGGCCAAAGAGTCTATTAGCAAAAATGTTTTTCTGAATATCGAAGAAGAGCTACGGGCCAAAGTTAGTCGGGGGGAAGAGTTAGTGCCTCAGCTGATCCAAAACGATGTAATCGATAGTGTTCCTTCGGTAGCGGCCGGGGCAGAACGAGAGAGTTTTGATTTAAAGGTTCAGGTTAGAAGCTGGACACTGTTACCCGACAAAGACCGACTAGCTGGCATTATTAACAACACGGTCCAATCAATCGTCCCTCGTGACCAAGTGCTCACTCCGCAAACCATCAGCAGTGCGCGAGTGGTGCTAGATAACGCAGATTTTCTTATGCATACCATCGATTTTACGGTAGAACTGGATGGCCTAATTGCGCCTAAATTAGATCTTGGAGAACTAGCTGGGAGCATCTCTAATCGCTCGGTAGTAGAAGCTGGAAAATTATTTGATAGCTTGCCCAAGGTTATTTCTCACAAAATAAAGTTGTGGCCATTTTGGACCGAACGACTTCCAATTTTAGAGAGTAACATTCGGATTAATCTGGCTTATATCAACCAAGCGGCGGGGGCGGCGGATGCAGAAAGTGCAAGTACCCCATGAGAATTCTCGGTATCGATCTAGGTAAGAAGCGGATTGGCTTAGCTCTGGGTGATACTGAGAGCCGGATTGCAATTGGATTACCCACTATTCAGAATAATCGTCAAGTAGTGGAAAATATAAAAGCGGTTATTGAGGGCGAGCGAATCCAACGGTTGATAATTGGCCTTCCCAAAACCATGAGTGGGGGCACCGGAGAACAGGCCGGGTACACTCAAAAATGGGCCGCCAAGATTAAGGAACTTCTCGGGATAGAAGTGGTCTATGAAGACGAACGGCTGAGCAGCAAGATGGCTCGTGATGGCCTACTGGCTCTCGGTCATAAGCTTAAAAAAGAGGATATCGATCAGGCTGCCGCGGTGTTGATACTGCAGAGCTATCTTGACCGACTCGGTTAGATCGATTTGACAGCGGAGAGCAGGTATTTTACAATGTGGGAGATGTTATTTAAGGGAGGTGATCAATGAACAAGTCCGAAATCATTGAGCTCATTGCGCGTAAAGCGAATGTGTCCAAGAAGACTGCCACTCAGTCGATGGATATTTTTGTTAATGCGGTCAAAAGTAATTTGGCTGCTGGCAAAAATGTTACCATTACCGGGTTTGGCACCTTCACCCTCAGCACTCGCGCCGCTCGTAACGGTGTGAATCCGCAGACGGGTAAGTCCATTCGTATCCCGGCCACCAAAGTTCCTCGGTTCAAGGCCGGCAAGACGCTGCGCAGTCTCATTCACTAATTGTTTTCAACTATTAATTCTCCCTCCCCCTTTATTTGGGGTAGGGAGTTTTATTAGGTCGGGCTTACCTCTATAATTAAATCTGACTAGCGGGTATCGTATAGTGGCTATTATGTCACCCTTCCAAGGTGAAGATGGGGGTTCGACTCCCCCTACCCGCTCCAGTCTTCGCTACCTAAGGGTAGCTATGCCTGGCTTCGCCAGCGTTTTAATAAAAAGCGAGGACTGCCCTGCGTAGTCCGTCAGCCGACGGACGAAGCATGGGCCAACCGGATAATTCAACAATTTGGCAATTGAGCAATAAAAAAGCTCGGGGATGGTACCATGCTATAATTCCTATGCGTTAATTTTTTAATAGGAGGATAGATGTATCAAGCACAGAATTTTGAACAGTTACTGGGGCTACCTGGATTTAGTGATAATTCACTAATCACGCATTTTGCTTTATATCAGGGTTACGTTAATAACGTTAATAAACTGTCGGATTCTCTGGCCGTGATGCTAAAGGAGGGTAAAACTGCCTCGCCCGAATATGCCGAGCTTAAGCGGCGATTTGGTTGGGAGTTTAATGGGATGCGACTCCACGAATATTACTTCGGGGCGATGACAAAGACGGCGACCTCCCTTCCCCCAGATTCCCCGCTATATCAGCAGATCGTTAAAGACTTTGGTTCATTTGAAGCCTGGCGGCAGGATTTTATAGCTACTGCCACCCTGCGTGGCATCGGCTGGGCTGTTCTTTGCTACGATGCCTTGTTCGACAGGCTCTTCAATGTTTGGGTAAACGAGCACGATCTAGGGCATCTATCGGGGGGCACGCCCCTGCTTAATCTCGATGTATTTGAACACGCTTATATGCTGGATTACGGCCCCAAGCGAGCCGACTATTTGGCAGCCTTCCTCCCGGTTATAGATTGGAGGGTAGTGGCGGGTCGATTTGACCAGGCCAGAATCGCCTAGATTAGCCGATTTGCTACTCCCCGAGCCAACTTTTGCTTCTTGACAAGCAGGATTTTTTATGATATAATGAAAAAACAGCTAAGGTACGCCCTTGGGCCACCTAGTTGGGAAACAAACACAAAAATGAAATATTCCAGCATATTTTCTCGCTTAAAAAAAATCTTGCTCGATTCTGGCTATCAGGTTATCTTAACCGATAGATTTATACGGAGGAAAGGTGGCCTAGCTCGGGGTAGTAAGGGGTATATATTACCGGACGATCTAAAGATCTTTATCAACAAGACCATTGGGGTTAACGATCGGGTGGTTACACTAATCCACGAGCTATTGCACGAAGCCTATCCTGGATGGCAGGAGCAACAGGTGGACCGCACATCGAAGAGAATCTTTAACCGCCTGACCGTGCCGCAACTTGGTTTTCTTCAATTCTTTGTTATGTTGCCGGGCGAGATTAAAGCGATGTTAAAATCTAATCAACTTTCCGCCGCCCGTTAACCCACTTCCCAGCTTGCTCCCCCATCACTCTGACCAGTCAGAGATTTTTTATGTAATATTAATGTAGCCGAATAGCACTCCGCTTGGGTTTATCAAATTTGATGGCTATCCGGGTAATTTCTAACGGGGTATAGTTATAAGGTGAATGTTGATTAATAGTTTGTCCCTGTAGCTCAACGGATAGAGCAGCGCTCTTCTAAGGCGTTGATGCGGGTTCGATTCCTGCCGGGGACGCCAGCCGTTAAAAATTTATTTTCCCGGCGAAGCGAACCCTGTGAAAGGGGTCGGGGAAACGGGAGTTTCCCCGCAGTGGAGGCAGAACGCTCCGATTA
>JAFGPN010000017.1 GCA_016936175.1 Patescibacteria group bacterium
TCGAGAGCTATCGGTGCCGATGAATCTTGGCTACGAGCTAAAGGCCATCGTGCCAATCGGATTTGCGGCTGGTCAGCATCAATTAAAAGTAGTTAACCTCACTGGGACAACAGGCATTTACGGCACCCTGATTAAAATTACTGATGAGCGATATGAGGGAGTGATAGTGGGCCAATCGACATCGCCCGTTACCTTACTGCCGGGCGAGAAAACCGAAGCGTGGGTGAAGATTAAGAATCTGAGCAACTATACTTGGGTACGTGATGGCAGTAATCAAGTCCAGCTGGGCGTGCCGGAAGATCAGAAGAGTTTATTCTACGACCCAGCCACCTGGATACTAAACTACCGGGCGGCTCGGATGGAGGAGAGCTCGGTGGCTTACGGTCAAATCGGCACCTTTAGATTCTACATAAAGGCTCCTACCCAGATAGGTGAATACACCGATGGCTTCGGCTTGGTGCTCGAACACATCAAGTGGCTCAATATGCCGACTATTAGTTGGACAGTAAAGGTTAAATCGGAGGTTACACCCCCCACGACCGGTGGGGTGGAGTACTATGCTGATCGATTGGTCAAACAATCGTCCCAAAGAATAGAGCTAACGCCTGGCCAGGAGGCGACCTTGTGGGTAGATTTTGAAAATACCGGTACGATTACCTGGACGGCTGACGGCAAATATCCGGTTAGAATTGGTACCGAGCAAAGACGCGATCGTGTGAGTAGATTGCGTGGTAAAAACTGGGTATTGCGTGATCGACCTTCGAATGTGGAAAGCGTAACCCCTCCGGGGGCGGTCGGTCGCTTTAGTATTAATATCAAAGCCCCCAGCCGCATTGGAACTTACAAAGAATACTTTGGGCTAGTGGCTGAACATAAAACCTGGATTAGTGGAGACTTAGTTTATTGGGAGATCGTAGTGGCTAGGTCTGCCAAAAAGTCAGCGACCGTTAAGACTCCTCCGCCAACTACCGGTGGAGTCCCTCTATGGACACCCAGCAATCAGGTCACCCTATTTGTGGACGGGACAGAGAGCTTGTTCAATAAAATCGCCCAAGGAGTGAGCGATTTGTGGAACACCCTTACCACGTTATTCAGTTGGCGCTAAACATTGAACTTAAAGTAAGTTACGTCGCCATCTTGCATAACGTAATCTTTGCCTTCTTGCCGCACCAAACCCTTCTCTGCGGCCTTTTTCATTGAGCCGGCAGTCACCAGTTCGGTGTAGCTAACAATCTCTGCCCGAATGAAGCCGCGCTCGAAATCGGTATGAATTACCCCGGCGGCCTGAGGAGCTTTGGTGCCTGTCTTAATTGTCCAGGCCCGGGTTTCGTCTGGTCCGGTGGTTAGAAAGGTGATTAAGTTCAGCAACTGATAACCTGCTCGGATTACTTTGTTTAGTCCGGGTTCATCTAACCCTAACTCTTTGAGATAGTCGCTCTGTTCAGCGAGAGGTAGTTCTGCCACCTCGGCCTCGGTTTTAGCATCGATGGCGACCCAGCTGGCACCTTCGGCTGTGGCGATAGCTTGGAGAGAGGCGAGGACAGCGGCATCGTTTAATTGGGCAGACTCGACATTGGCGACGTAGAGGATAGGTTTAGCTGATATCAATTGTAGCTCCTTTAGCCAAACCCGTTCTTCGTCAGTGACGGCGGAGTTGCGGGCGCTTTGGCCTTGTTCTAACCGCTGTTTAACTTGTTCACAGAAAGCGACTACCGGTTTTAATTTGGGATTAGTTTTGGCCTCTTTTTCTACTTTTAGCACATGTTTTTCCATGGTTTGAAGGTCGGCCAGCATCAACTCGGTATGAATTGTTTCTATATCGTCTTTGGGAGAGATGGCGCCGCTGACATGAATTACATTTGGGTCTGGAAATAGCCGAACTACCTCAATAATAGCGTCAACTTCGCGGATGTGCGCAAGAAATTTATTGCCTAAACCCTGGCCTTCGTTGGCGCCTTTGACTAACCCAGCGATATCGACAAACTGAATGGCAGTGGGTACGGTCTTGGCCGAGCCCTCCATTTTAGTTAAGACATCAAGTCTCTCATCGGGTACGGGAACAACACCCACATTGGGTGCGATGGTACAAAACGGAAAATTGCTCGCCGCCGCCTGGGCTTTGCCCAGCAGAGCATTAAATAGAGTAGATTTTCCCACGTTGGGCAGACCAACGATACCGATAGATAGAGCCATATGCTTGCGTCATTCCCGTGAAGGCGGGAATCCAGAAAAATAAAATAAAAAATACTTTTGTTTTTGTCTGCCTGCTCGTACCGAATGGTACATTTGGGCGGGAATCCCCGATCAAGTTGGGGATGATTTTGGGGGGTCGAAATCAGTTAGCGCGTTCGATGTAGCTACCGCCGCGGGTATCCACCAAGATCGTATCACCGACCTTAACAAACATCGGAACGCGTAAAGTGAGACCGGTTTCTATGGTTGCATTCTTAGATGGATTGGTTACTGTGTCGCCCTTCACTGCCGGATCGGCCTCGGTGACTTTAAACTTCATTTTGGCTGGCAGGGAGATGTTGATTGGTCGACCTTGATAATAGCGCACCTCAACATCCTGGCCTTCTACCAAATAGTAAATGTCCTGTCCCAAAATCGAACGAGAGATAGGAAACTGTTCGAAAGAGCTGACGTCCATAAAGGTGTAATTACTACCGTCTTGATATAGAAATTGGGCCTTGCCTTTAATGATGTCGGCGGCTTCGAATTTTTCATCGCCGTGAAAGGTGCGTTCGATATTGTTACCGGTGAGTAAGTTCTTAAGCGTGGTACGTAAAACCGCTCCACCTCGTCCCATTTTGGAGTGCTGATATTTGACCACTTCATAAGGGGCGCCCTCTAATTCGATGACGGTGCCAGTTTTGAGATCGTTGAGGCTGAACATATTAATAGGGGATGAACGGCATCAGCGCCATAAACCGACTTCTTTTAATGGCAGCCGAGATGAGACGTTGATGTTTAGCGCAAGCCCCGCTCCGACGACGCGGTTCGATTTTGGCGTAACGCGAAGTGTATTTCGATAACAACTTTGCGTTTTTAAAATCGATATAATCAATCTCTTCTTTGCAAAAATAGCAATATTTTTTGGTTGGTAGGTTATATCGGGGGAAGGTAGCCGGTTTGCGAGGTTTTTTATGTAGTGCCATCCCAGTTAGAAATTTATGCTTATATAAGTTGGATGTGTCATTAGTGTTTTATGTGTTAGCCCGTTTTCTAAATTTCTAACGGGACAGGTAGTTTAAAAAGGTATATCTTCTATATCTATTTCATCTGATTTAGGAGAGGCGGTGGCGCCGACCGGCTCGGCATTTTCCGGAGTAGCTTGCTCTGTTGGAACAGATTCGGCATTTTCTTGGTTGTTGCTCCAGCCAGCCGATTGGGGACGATCTAATACGATTAGGTCGGAGGCGATTACCTCAGTTTTGTAACGTTTCACACCGTCTTGGCCTTCCCAGTTTCTGGTCTGTAGGCGACCTTCGACGTAAACTCGACGACCTTTCTTCAGAATCTGGTTGGCTATCTCGGCTAATTTTCCCCAGGCAACAATATCGGTATATTCTACCGCCTTCTGAAGTTGTCCGGCCGCATCGTTCCAGGCTCGGTTGGTGGCGATAGCGAAGGAGGCCACACTCTGCCCACTGGGGATGGAACGAAGCTCCGGATCCCTGGTCAGATTTCCGATTAGCATTACTTTGTTGAGGTCACGCATATTATTAGCAAGTTAGTGATATGGCTAATTAACTGGTTAGCTATTTAGTTTACTCTAAATCGGCCTTGAGGGCTTCTTCGATTTTTTGATCTAACTCCTCTTTACTAATAGCCTCAGGTGTTGGTTCTTTGTCGTTATCGGTCGATTCTGGTTTCTGGGTTTCGGCGGTTGGTTCTGCCGGAACGACTGGTTTAGGGGCGGGCTTGGCGGCAAATTTTCTGGTCTCTATAGTTGGGGCCATTTTTTCCTTCACGGCCGCGGCCATCATCAGCTCTTCCTTTTCTGGGTTAAATAACTGGTCAACGGTTACTCCCTCTTTCTCCAGTGATACTAGGATGTGGCGAAGCATCGTCTGGTCTAATTCTAGTTCGCGGGTGAGGGTGGCTACCGCATCCGGGAGCAGATTAAAAACGATGGTTTGATAAAAACCAAATTCGTTACCCTTAATTAGGTAGGCCAGTTTTCTTTTGCCCCAATCACTAGTGTTGATAATCTCCCCACCTTTATTGATGATGGAAGTTTTGAGCTTATCGACGGCTTTTCCAGCATCAAATTCTGATAGATCAGAGGAGATGATGACGGTGAGTTCGTAAGTCTTTTTATTGATTTCGGCTTCGGCCATAAGTAAAAGATTCCTTTCCCATGGGGTTTCCCCGACTTCTCGGGGAGAAAAGGTTAACGATATAAGGTAAGATGAGTATAAGGTGAAGGCGGGCTTTTAGTCAACCCCCTTTCAGGGTAGAATAGCAGGTGCTTAACAATGGGTGCTTTTAATCTTAAATACGACCAGGAGGGTTCGCCTAGTGGCCTATGGCGCCGCCTTGGAAAGGCGGTTGGGGCGTTAGCCCCTCGAGAGTTCGAATCTCTCACCCTCCGCCACGATTCGACAATCTCGCCTTTAGGTGGGTTGGGACAGATCGTTGATCGGATGGAAGGAGAGATGAGAAGTTTATACCCGACTTATAGGATATATATGGAAGGGTAAATCTCTCACCCTCCGCCAGTTGGACATATAATTAACAATAAATAGATATGTTGGCACTTTGGGGAGTGGTGTTCGTGGTCGCTTTGGTGGCGATGGTAAAGGGGGCCGATTGGCTGATTGCTGGCGCTGAGAAGATTGGCTTAGCCTTAGGCCTCTCGCCTTTTATAGTGGGGGTTACCATCGTAGGTATCGGCACTTCGTTTCCTGAGCTGGTTTCCTCTCTGGCCGCAACGTTTCAAGGAGTTACTGATGTGGTGGCCGCCAATGCCATTGGTTCCAACATCGCCAACATTTTGTTAATTATCGGGATAGCAGCTATTATCGGTCGACGGCTGGTGGTATCGAAGAGCCTGATCGATCTTGATCTGCCACTGTTGGCGATCAGCACAGTTTTGATTTTAGGAGTGGTATGGGATCGGCAGATTACTTTTGGGGAATCCCTGCTTCTGTTGGTCACCTATGGCGTATACCTGTTATATACAATCTTACATAGAGACGACGAGGAACATCCCGGAATATTGGCTGAGATTCTACCATCACGACAGGATCGTCGAGGGCATATCTTGGCCCACCAAGGAAAAAAATTTATTCGCCCGAAACTAACCGCCATGGATTTTGTTATGCTAGCTCTGGGGATTTTAGGATTAGCAGTTGGCGCCAAATATCTGATTGATTCGTTGGTCAATCTATCTGCTATTTTAAATGTAGCTACCGGCATCATTGCCATTACCGCTGTAGCAGTAGGAACCTCTCTGCCAGAGTTATTGGTTTCGGCCAAGGCCGCTTTGCATAAAAAATCTGAGATGGCGATAGGCAATATCTTTGGCTCAAATGTATTTAATTCTTTGGTGGTAATCGGTCTGCCCGGTATGTTTCGAACCCTATCGGTTGATGGCCAAATCTTTGCCATCGGTGTGCCCACTATGGCTTTAGCCACGCTGTTATTTGTTATTTCCGGAATCTCGCGCCGCATTCATATTTGGGAAGGGGTGTTTTATGTCGCTCTCTACGTGCTGTTTATCGCTAAGCTCTTTAGTTGGTTCTAATCATTCTAACCAAACCAGATGGCCGATCTTGATCTCATAAAATCTAAAGTTGATATCGTCGAGCTGATTGGCCAATATGTGCCACTTAAAAAAGCTGGGCGAAACTACAAAGGTAACTGTCCGTTTCATAGCGAGAAAACCCCTTCGTTTATGGTCAGTCCAGATAAGCAGATCTGGCACTGTTTTGGTTGCGGTAAGGGCGGGGATGTGTTCCGATTCTTGATGGAGAAGGAAGGTTTGGAATTTCCGGAGGCATTAGCGCAGTTGGCCGAGAAAGCCGGGGTTCCTTTACAATCTCAGTCTGTGGGAGAGTGGGGCAATAAAAATCTGTTATTTAATATCAATGAGCTGGCCGCCAAGTTTTATGAAAAGGCGATGGAGGATAGTACCCAAGGTCGGCAAGCTCTGAACTATCTGGTTAGCCGGGGATTATCCCGAGAAACTGCCAAGATATTTCGAATCGGTTATGCGCCAACTGGTTGGGATTATTTGATTAAGTTTTTGGAGCGACGCGGGTACAAGCTGGATGATATCGAAAAGGCTGGGCTGGCGGTTAGGCGAACGCGAGGCTACAGCGACAAGTTTCACCATCGGTTGATGTTCCCGATTACTAATGCTAGTGGCAAAGTAGTGGGCTTTACGGGCCGGGTTTTAAACCCAGAAGATCAGCCAAAATATTTGAACTCCCCGGAGACAGCCATTTTTGTTAAGGGCCGAATCCTGTATGGCTTGTCGGCTACTAAAGAGTTTATTCAGCAAGCAAACTACGCTGTGCTGGTGGAAGGCCAGATGGACCTACTCTCGTCGTATCAAGCCGGTGTCAAAAATGCGGTGGCCTCTTCTGGTACGGCACTGACCATTGATCAGTTAAAACTTATTCGACGTTACGGCGAGGCGTTAGTCTTGGCCTTGGACGCTGATGCGGCAGGAGGGGAGGCAACTAAACGGGCAATCGAGTTGGCCGCCACGGAGGATTTAAATATTAAAGTAGCCATTTTGGGCGAGTTTAAAGATCCGGATGATTGTATTAAGGCCGGTGTGGACGTTTGGAAACGAATCATCGATAGTGCTATCCCGGTAATCGATTTTTATTTAGACCATTCTATTAAAAAATTCGGCGTTGATACGGTGGCTGGTAAAAAGAAGGTCGCCGCCGAGGTGCTTTCGGTTATCAGCTTATTGGTCGATCCGGTGGAGAAGGACCAGTACATTAAAAAACTGGCCAGCCTGCTGGCAACCAGCACGGAGAGCTTATACGAGGCGATGGGCAAGCTAAAAGCGCCCCGCTCTGCGGCCAAAACCGCAGAGGAATCTGCACTGCCAGACCGAGACCCGGATTGGTTGAGTAAGCAGATGTTGGGGATAGTACTATACCGCTCTAACTACTATTCCGATTTTCGAGATAGGTTAGATCAGATAAAGTGGCAGGGCTGGTCGGAAAGAGTTTACGAGAGCTTAAAGAATTGTTATACTGGGAGCGAATTTTCGTTAGACAATCTGCTCCCAACCTTAGCTTATGATGATCGAGTGGCTCTGTTGGAGCTGTTGATGGTCATCGAAGAGCAGTATGCCACTATGGGAGAGGTAGATATTAAGGGGGAACTTAATTTTTACATCAACTTGATCCAGCGCCGGCAGGTTAAACAAACCTTAACTCGACTAAAAGCCGAAATATCGGCAGCTGAGCAATCCGGGGATCAGGAGAAGCTTTCTACTTTATTAGAGCAGTTTAAACATTTGTAATTGTGGCCAAGAAAAAATCTATTAGAAAAAAGTTAGTTAAGCGGCCGGCTACAAAAGCCAAGGCAAAGCGTTTGGTTAAAAAGGCCAAGCCCAAGTCTAAATCAAAAAAAACGGTTAGATGCGTTACCAAAAAAGCCCAACTTAGGAAGGCGACCCAAAAAAGGGCAGTCAAAAAGAGGGTAGCCAAAAAACTGGCCAAGAAACGGGTAATAAAGAAGTCTCCTAAAAAAAGGGTGGCCAAAAAGCGCCTGGTTAAAAAAGCCCTGGCCGCGTCCCGCGTCCGCGGGCGGGCTAAGCGGAAGGTTATTAAAAAGAAGTCGATTAAGCCCAAAAAGAAGGTAACAAAGAAATTAATCAGAAAGAAAACAACTAGGCCCCTGGCCGCGTCCCGCGTCCGCGGGCAGGCAAAAAAGAAGGCTTTAAAAAAGATAATAGCGGCAGAGAAGCCGGTTGAAGGGGAGATAGAAGAACCGGTGTTGGAGGACCTGGATGCAGAAGATATCGCCGAGATTAAGAAAAAATACAAAAAGCACAATTTCCCTGCAGAAGTGGCACATTTGGTAAGCAAAGGCCAGGAGCAAGGCTTTGTAACCCAACAGGAGATCGCTCAGTCTCTGCCCCATGTCGAAACAGATGTAGAGATGTTGGATAAGCTCTACGAGATCTTCTTTGATATGGGGATAGAAGTGGTAGATATGCGAGACGATCTGATATGGCAAACGGGCGCGATGAGTACCGAGGGAGCCACGCCAGTGGCCAAAAAGCCTAAAAAAGGCGCTCGGGCTACACGCGAACGGATGAGTGGGGCAGAAGTAGAAGAAACTGTTGGCGAGGACTCGGTGAGGATGTATCTAAAAGAAATCGGTAAGATAGCGCTTTTAAAAAAGCATGAGGAAGTAACATTAGCTAAAAGAATAGCTATCGGTGACAAGGTGGCCTCAAAGCAGCTAGCCGAAGCCAACCTACGTTTAGTGGTTTCAATCGCTAAAAAATATATTGGCCGAGGCCTATCACTATTGGATCTAATTCAGGAAGGTAATATTGGCTTAATGAAGGCGGTAGAAAAGTTTGACCACACTCGCGGGTTTAAATTCTCGACCTATGCTACTTGGTGGATTAGACAGGCTATCACCAGAGCCATTGCCGATCAGGCTCGTACCATTCGAATCCCAGTGCACATGGTAGAGACGATGAATCGTTTAGCCCGAACCCAACGACAGTTAGTACAAGAGCTGGGCCGCGACCCATCACCGGAAGAAATCGCTAATGAGATGAGTTTAGAGGTCGAGAAGGTCAACCACATCTTAAAGATTTCGCAAGAAACGGTATCTCTCGAGAAATCGGTGGGGGATGAGGATGATAGTCTGCTGGGCGACTTTATCAAGGACGAGGATAGTCTAACACCAGAGGAGCAATCGGCTTATCAGTTGTTACAAGGGGACGTTGGCTCGGTATTAGATTTGTTAACTCCACGTGAGCAGAAGATTCTAAAACTACGATTTGGGTTGGACGGAGAGTGGGCTCATACTTTAGAAGAGGTGGGACAAGAGTTTGGAGTAACTCGTGAGCGAATTCGGCAGATCGAAGCCAAGGCTCTTGCCAAGCTCCGTAAATCTAAAGATTCTAAGCGGTTGAAGGATTATCTAAAGTAGAATAAAATCGATAGGTAATTTGACATTCCCGGGTAGCTCAATGGCAGAGCAATCGACTGTGCCGTTATCCAGCTGGTATACTTAGTTGTGTTATGCCAGAGAAAAGAAGATATGCCGATCGAGCGGAGTCAATTAAGAGAGCTGTTGCGAAAAGAAGAAAGCGCATCAAGGAGCTTGTGATTGAATACAAGGGTGGCAAGTGTATCATTTGTGGTTACAGCAAATGCCCAGCAGTGTTAGAACTACATCATTTGGATGAAGCCACTAAAAAGTTCGGTCTAGGTATGAATGGGTTAACCAGGTCTTGGGAAAGAACGAGACAGGAAGCAGACAAATGCATCTTGGTTTGTGCTAACTGTCACAGAGAGATCCATGCTGGAATTGTGCAGCTTCCTCGAGAGATCGGGGTTGAAAAACGAGGTGAATTGCGGGAAGCCTAAGTCGTAAGATATGGTAATCCGCAGCCAAGTCCATCTCCAATTCGAGAAAAGATAGAGAGATGGAAAGGTTCAGAGACTATCTCGCAAGAGAGTACTCCTAATGTGTAGGGGGAAGCGCCTCGCACCCCTGTGTGGGTGATGATATAGTCCACGCCCTAGTGAAAGCTAGAGATTTGTGTAATCGATTGGTTGTCGGTTCGAGTCCGACCCCGGGAGCCA
>JAFGPN010000005.1 GCA_016936175.1 Patescibacteria group bacterium
TATCCTTCTGGCCAGATACTGCCCGTAGAGTTGGCGCTAGAGCCGTTTGGCAGTGACAAGTGGTGGCTGGGTGGCAGCAGTGCCGACACAGTTCAAGCTGGTCTTTATCAAAAAGACAGTAGCGGTCAGTGGGCGCTCATCACCGACGAAATCACTGACTTTACCTTTAACTCAGACGGATCGGTCGTAACCTACGACTGGGATGTCCTACCAACCGATACCCCCTACGCCACCCAGTTGATGTTTGTGTTTAATCCGGGTAGCGCAGAACCAGCTACACCAACCACTGCCAGATACTTTGCTCGCACCTATCCGTTTAATATCACTGAACCTCAAACGGTGGGAGAGGCCACTCTCTGGTTAGAGCCGGCTGCCACCACAGTGAGTGTTGGCGATCCAGTGGACCTGGACGTCTACTTGGATACGGATGGCGAAGAGGTGGTGGGTATGGATCTTAATATAACGTATAGCGCGACCTATCTGGCTAAGGACGATCTCGAACCATTCACAAGCGATTGGCCTTCTGTCTTCCTTAAACCCGGATCGCCCGAGGGCGAGATTGTTGTTGGCGTGATGGTTACAGATATGGATGACGCGGTTATGGGCGACAAGGTTTACGTTGGCACAATTCATCTGTCTGCCGTGGCTGATACAGCGGGTCAGGCTACCGCAGTGTCCTTTGTTAAAGCAGTTAACGACGCCGATGGTGGGACCAGGGTGATAAACGTGGATGTAACCGATATCCTGGGCCAAGCAGTTGGCGCAGAGGTTATCATTACTCCCTCGGAGCTCCCAACTGAACTATCGGGGACCTACTTCTCTCGGAAGTTTGATCTGGACGCCGACGAAGTCAGTCCCCGTGGAGTTAAAACTCTTGGCACCCTAACGGCCGACTACTATCAGCCAGCCACTCCTAATTTCGTTAACTTTAAGATTAAATTCTACGATGCGTCTGGTAATCCCGTGCCGGCCACCGGCGGTGAGTATCCCTTAAATATAGCGGAATCGGGTGTGGGCATAGACATGGATGCATTATTTAAACAATATACTTGGTTTGATCAGATTGGTCAGATTCAGTTTGTAATCGAAATGAGCACCGATAACTATTTGGATAGTACGCGGGTACCGTGGGTTCAGAGCCTCATTTTGGATTATGAGCTGAATGCAGCCACGATTGGTCTAATTAATTTCACAGGCGAAACTACCAAGACCGCCGCTCAGGGCGCCTCGGTTAACTATGATTTGGTGGCGATGCCGATAGCTGGTTCTGGTACCGGTTTTGTCCGCGCGGTATTGGAGGTAGATTGGAACGGAGCCGTTGAGGGTAATGGCACCAAGCCGACGGGAATGACCGTTCAGTTTATGATTGACGGACAGCTGACCAACGATTCGGGCAATATCTGGGAGTTTTGGTTGGACGAAAATGATCCAAACTATCAGCCCAGTGGGTATCCGTTCCAGCTACGATTAACTGCGGGTAACGATACGCCTCCAGCCGATTACACTTTTCATGTGGTGGGCTCGGTGTTTGGCGATGATAGTCGGACACTACAGCGCACCGCAAACCCGGGCGTTATAACCGTTACTGGTGTTAATCCGGGCACAGCTGATTTCGAACTTTCATTCATTGGCGAAAGTAGCCGCTCGATTCGCCCTGGTTCCGTCACCAACTATCTAATACTGGTTAAATCTCTAAATGGCTTTGCTAACCAAGTGACTTTAAGTACTAATCTAAGTAGCCAATTTACCCCAGCTACTGCGGTAACTGCTCAGTTTAGCCCTGACTATCCTATTACCCCAACCCCCGAAGGTTATCAGGTAATGCTTAATGTAGCAGTGGAGGAGGGCACCGGAAACCAGTCCCACAGCTTTACCGTTACTGGTACCGCTGGAGTGCTAGTTCACGATCTAACTACCGGTATCTTAGAGATTAATGATCAAGCGCCCGAGTCTCCAGCCATTACTATTATTGCTACTGTCTCTGTGGACTCAACTTCGCCACTCGGCACATCCGAGCCCCGATTCTACTTTAGACTCTATCCTTATGGCGCTGCCACTCGGAACGCTTGGGTGTATCAAAACA
The DNA here is from genome assembly GCA_016936175.1 of Patescibacteria group bacterium. Classification (GTDB taxonomy): domain Bacteria; phylum Patescibacteriota; class Kazan-3B-28; order Kazan-3B-28; family UBA10110; genus 2-01-FULL-49-10. The sequence continues at coordinate 2,084 of JAFGPN010000005.1, forward strand.
CTACTATTAACCCCAGCGATTTCAATGGCGACCAAATAACTATGGAAGTCCCCGAAGGGTTGGTAGCCGATGGCCAGCGCTATCTTGGCTACATCAGGAGCACTCGGCATCTGTGGAAGAAATCCAGCACTGACTTCACCGTTGATACAGCCGCTACTACCCAGACTTACGTCCTAACCTTCCCAACCTTAGCGGCTGGAAACATCGGCCCTACTCCTGATGCCACTGAATTCTTAGATGACGATATGATCAACAGTTTGGACTACACCCAATTGGTTCAAGAGTGGGTGCGGATATTTACCACGCTGATAGGTGACTTTAACGAAGATGGCACAGTTAACTCCACCGATCTTCCGTTTATCTATGGCACCAACTGGGGGCTTAAGGGGGACTTGTTAACTAATCTACCTAACTAATGGAAAACTATAATTTCGATTTAGGTCTAACCCCACCTCCCGCGAAAAAGCGCAGCCGGGTTTGGAAAGCGGCAGGCACCCTAACTGCTCTGGTTATCGTGGCGGGTTTGTTAGTTTATTCCGGTGGAATGGAGTACATGCTTAGACTATTGGGTGTCGGCGCTTCTGGCATCTATGATGTTACCCTCACTAATAATCGGGATTTTGTGGGGGAGAGCAAATTCTTTGTTGATGGCTCTCAGCCAGAGATAGAAGGCGTAAGCGTATTTGATCAGTTTAGTGGCACACCGAATGACCCCAATCAAAATGAAAAAAATAAAGGATTTGTGTCCGCTATCTTTAGCTCACCGCAGGATCCCACCCAAGAAACCTACTTAGAGCATTTTTATGTTACTTCCGTTATTGATCTAACTTTAGACACACCGTTACTTAGCGCCGTTGAATTTACCGATTTTAACTCGGCCGGCTCCAATATTAACTATGCCTATCGCACCTCGGCCCAGGCTTCTTCGATTAGGATGTCAGCTTGGCAGGTGCTTGATCCGAGTGTAGTTAATAGTGTTACCGAAAATGGCGTTAAAGTTAGAGCTGCGATAGTCGAACAAAATGTCGACCGCTTTGTACAGCTCAGATTTGTTTTTGAAGACGTTGACCCAATGCTGAGAGCGGCGGTTTACGCTGTTAGCTTGCAATATAAAGAAGGGGAGGCGATTGGCGATGGAATGGAAGGAACAGACGCCGTTGAACGCGAAATATCGCTCCACTATCAACCGATTAATGCGCCCACTAACGCCGATATAGATATTCTGTCTGACAAACTAAATAATCAGGTAGTTTATACCGAAAAACAGGTCGATCTATCCGAGCGGATTAGCTACACCTTTACCACTACCTTGGCGCCGGGTGCCTATGCCCTGGTCGTCAGCGGTCCCACCTTTGAGACCCAGATCATGCCGTTTAGGGTGGGTACGCTGGACGAGAAGATTGGGGTCGATGTCGGCTCGTTTACCCCTCCTACGGGGCAGGATTCGGTCTACGATCTGAACGGAGACGGGGTGGTTAATACCCTGGATTTACAGCTCCTGATGGGCAAATTCACCTATTAAGCCGCTCTTGACAGAAGGCAAAAAGTGTAGTATAATAAGAAAACAGGTCAAAACCAAAACAAAAATGAAAAAGCTGCTTACAACCCTATTAGTTCTGTTCCAGGTGGTCGCCGCCCCGATGCTGGTGATCGCTCAGACAAACACCGGCGATGCTACCGCTCGTCCGGCGGTGTTGTATTTCTCGCCTCCGGGAGAAAGCGCCAGTTCTGGCAACGTTACTCTTAATAGCTCCGGCAATATCGCCGTGGACGTTAAGGTTAACACTCACAGCGCTAACTCGGCCGGTGCGGACGTTATCGTTACCTTTAATACATCAGAGTTAGAACTTGTTAGTGGCACTATGCCGGGCTCTGGTTCCGGTACCTTCTACCCCACGGTGGTTAAGGGTGTAACCAGCCCCAGTACGGCTAACTCTACTGGCCGGATCTCAATGGCTCGAGTAATCCAGGCCCCTGATGAAGGTAGCACCCCTGTCTACACCAACGGTGACGGGGTATTCGCCAACTTAGTATTTAAACCCAAAGCCAGTAGCCCGGTAGGTACTACGGTTAACTTGAGCTTTGATTTTACGCTGGGCTCCACCACCGATTCTAACGTGGCTGGCACCACCACTACCAACCCGGATATCTTGGGTGCCGCCAAGAGTGCCGCGCTAACTATTCAGCAAGGGAGCACCGATACGGAACTAAGCTCGGTTACGGTAACCCCGTCCAGTGCTAACCTGGCTCCTTCTGCTAGCCAAACCTTTACCGCTACTGCCAACACTACCACCGGTGTTACTTATACATGGAGCTTGTCTGGCAGTGGTAGCTTAAGCGCCACCACCGGTAGCTCGGTAACTTATACAGCTGGCAGTTCGACTGGTTCAGCTACCATTGCCGTTACAGCTACCCAAGGTAGCATTACTAAAACCGATAGCTCTCCCATTACCATTAGCGGTAATGTGGTAGTTAACGGTCCGGTTATCGATCACATTGTTCCGGGCGAAGGGGATGAGGATGTAGATATCGAAGTGGAGATCTACGGTAGCTATTTTGGTAGCGACGACGGTCGGGTCTACATCGGCACTCGCTTAGCCGATATTATCTCCTGGAGTGATACTAAGATCGTGGTGTTAGTTCCTCAAGTAAACGTTAGTCGCGATACCGAGTATCAAGTAAAGGTTCGAAGAAGTGATGGTGAGGAAGCTCGCTACACCGGTTACACCTATTTAGATAAAACCGGCTTACCGATGTTGCCTTGGTTGATAATGTTCCCGCTTAACGGCGCTGCTGCAGTGTTGGCCAAGAAGCGCTGGTTCAAGCGAAAATAACTTACTTTGGGTTGGCCTTGTCCCATCCCCAGTTTTCTAAGCTGCTGAGTAATATCAGCTCCGCCGCCTGGAAAACTGGGGATGGGCTTTTTTAGTCGTGCTTCCGCTGTTTGCCTCTATTGCCATTGGAGGAGGGGCGTCCTCAATTGAGCTAAATCCGGGTTGGGCGGAGCTGTTGTTTGAGGAGCCCCGACTTGTCGGGGCGACGAGTTCAGCGAGAGCGCCCAGGGATTTAGCCAATTGATAGCTCCGACGACTGGCCGTCCTTTTGGCGCTACCATTTTGGACGAGCAAAATGGTAGCAAAAAGATAATAATTGTACGATTCTGGACCTCTCGACAAGCTCGAGACATGGCAAGCCGGAATGACGAGGGTGAGAACGGGGGCATCCACCGTATAATAAAAGTACTATGGCTTTTGCGGACGAAGTAAAAATTAACGCCAAGGCAGGCAACGGCGGCGATGGCCTTGTCTCATTTCGGCGTGAGCGATATATCGATAAAGGCGGTCCTGATGGCGGCGACGGCGGACAGGGTGGCAGTATTATCTTATTAGCGGACCATAACGAGACCAGTTTGATAGGGTTTCTGCGCAACAAGAATCTACGGGCTGATGACGGAGTGGGCGGCAAAGCCCAGAAGAAAGCAGGTAAATCCGCCGCCGACCTGGTAGTGAAGGTACCGGTGGGAACCCAGGTAGTGGTTGTCAGTTCGCCCAAACGAGGCAAACCCACCGAGCACATCCTGGCTGATTTAGATCGCTCCGGCGAACGGTTTGTTTTGGCTCGCGGGGGTAGTGGTGGATTAGGAAACTCTCATTTTGCCAGGGCCTCGTTCCAGACCCCCAAGTTCGCAGAGTTAGGCGAGCCCGGTGACGAGCGCGAGGTCATTTTGCGGCTTAAGATGATCGCCGAAGTTGGCATTATTGGGCTACCCAATGCTGGCAAGTCAACCTTGCTTTCGGTTATTAGCCAAGCTCGGCCCAAGATCGCCGACTACGCTTTTACTACATTGGTGCCTAACTTAGGTATCATCGATTTTAAGGGCAAGCGATTTATGGCCGCCGATATCCCAGGCATTATCGAAGGTGCTCATTTAGGCAAAGGGCTGGGCTTAGATTTTCTTAAACATATCGAGAGAACCAAGGTGCTAATCCATGTATTAGATGGAACTAGTGGCGATATCAAAGCGGATTTCAAAGCCATTAACACTGAGTTAAAAAAATATAGCAAAACTCTGGCGGCCAAACCGCAGGTAATAGCCATCAACAAAACCGATGTGCTAACTAGTACCAGCTTAGCCGAACTGCGTAAACTAAAGTTCGGTCGCTATCCGGTTCATCGCATCTCGGCTGTGACCCATCTTGGGTTAGAGCCACTGCTCTACGATGTATTGGACACTCTAAATGCTATACCAGCCAAGCCAGTAGCTATACCAACTTATACTATCGCTGATCTGCCTAACGAACGGTACGAGGTAGTTAAAAGAGCGCGCGGATGGCAAGTTAAAGGCAAGAAGATCGAGAGAATGCTTATTAAAACTAACCTGCAAAATGAGCAGGCTTTAGGTAGACTATACAAGATACTTAAGCGGATGGGGGTGCAGGCCGAGCTAAAAAAGATCGGAGCCAAAGAAGGAGATAGGGTTAAAATAGGCAAGTTTACGATAGAATATAGAATAGTTTAGTCGAGTTACTAACTAGGGCCTATAGTACAGTGGTAATACGCCGCATTCGCATTGCGGAGACGGCAGTTCGATTCTGCCTAGGTCCACCAAAAAATAACGCTGGCATCTGTCAGCGATATTTTTTGGTTTGACAGAATCGAACTGTGGTAAAGGGGTCGGGGAAACGGGAGTTTCCCCGCAGTGGAGGCAGACCCCGATTTATCGGGGGCGTCGGAACCGCAAGGGTCCGAGGAGTTCCGGCTAGCCGGAACGATCGGTTCTAGCGAAGCGGATTCTGCCTAGGTCCACCAAAAATTAAATAAAAACCGCTCTCGGAGCGGTTTTTATCTTGACAGTAGCTAAAAATTAGGGTACTATACAAGACAAGGCAAGGGGGGTGCCGGATCTTCGACATATTGTAATCATCTTTTTTCTACGGAGACTACTATGCCGCCTATATTAGCTGGCATCGATGACCCTGTGGTTTTGAAACGGCTTCTCGAGATCGGCAAGTTAGTCTCCTCTAAATTAGAGATTAGAGACCTTGTCTATGCGGTAATCAAAGGAACCCGCAAATTGGTCAAGTCTGATCGAACTAGCCTTTGGTTGGTGGATCACAAACGCCAGGAGCTGTATACATTGGTGGGAGAGGAGCTCGATGCCGAACTTCGTCTCCCAGTTAAAGGCAAAGGGTTAGCGGGATTGGCGGTGCGCAATCGCCAGACTGTTAACATCCCCGATGCCTACGCCCACCCCGATTTCGATCCCGGTTTTGATATCAAAACGGGCTACATGACATGTTCAGTGTTGTGCCAGCCCATTACCCGCAAAGGGGAGGTTGTAGCTTGTTTTCAGGCTATTAACCGAATCGGGATGGAGGGTGATGGTGTAAGCCGCTCGTTTTGGGTGCCGGTGAAGTCGGGCGAAATCTGGGTCCGTCCGTTCGATGGTCGCGACGAGGCTCTTACTCGCTACATCTCCGATATCGTTGGTGTAGCGGTGGAGAATTCGCAAGTTGTGGAGAAGTTGCACCGGCAGTTCAATTCTGCCATTAAGACATTCGCAGATGCCATCGATGGTCGGGATCCCACTACCGGTGAGCACACTAAGATGGTAACCGCCATCGCAGTGGCGATAGCCAAAGAGATGGGGTTACCCCCGCTTGTGGTTGAAAGGGTTCGGGTTGCCGCCATCGTTCACGATTACGGCAAAATTACCATTCCGGATGCAGTACTTCTCAAGCCCGGTTCTCTCACTGAGGTGGAGTGGATAGAGATGAAAAGACATCCCGTCGAGACCAGGAACAGATTGGCTCGATTTGAGTGGATTGCCGGGCTCGAGGATATCCCTAAAATAGCTGGCGCTCATCATGAACAATGGATGGGTGGTGGTTATCCCGATGGACTGAGCGGGGAGGCTATTCCTGAAGAGGCTTGCATCATTGCCGCCGCAGATATATGTCAGGCTCTAATGCAGGAGCGGCCATACAAACCGGCCAAGACCGCTCAACAATCAGTTGAGATAATCCGTCGCGAAATGACTGGTAAACAACTTAAGCCAGCAGTGGTCGCGGCGCTGGTTCGGGTGTACGACAAGTGTGGTGGGGATTTTGCCGCCTTAGTTAAGCTGATTGATTGGTAGCATAGGCTACCATAGGGTCCCTGCCGGGTAACCGGCGGGGGCTTTTTTATTATCTAAACCTTTATTGACCGGGAGGCGGTTTTTTGGTATCTTGATGTGTCGCCCGTAGGGGCGATTTTAGGTTACTTAGGAGGTAATCACTATGGGTATCTTTCAGGTATTAGGAGGGTTAGTTGCTGCCGTTTTGCTTTCTAACGCCGCCTTGGCGCCGATTATGCCCGCAGATCCAAGGTTGGCTCCGTTAGAACAATTTTTGGATAGCAAGGGTAGCCCCCTGCCAGCGGCCGAGCTGTTAAAGTACGGTAACTGGCGAATGGTAGTAGCTTTATCTTGCGCTGAATCCGGTTACGGTAAAAATATGGCTGGGACCTTTAATGCTTGGGGAATCAAGGAGTTTACCCCCGGTAGTCCAAAATATAATGGCACTCGGGATTTTGTCTCGTGGGAGGAATCAATTGAATACACCTCTAATCTTCTATACAAATACGATAGCAAAGATGGCGAGCCGCGAGCAAAGGATATGGTGTACAACTGGAAATACGTTAAGCCTTACGAACACTGGATTGGCAATGTCAACTATGCTTTGTGGGAAATCAATCAAATCCTGCCCAAAACTGTCGCGTAGATTTTGGGTTATAATGCGAATATGAAAAACAAATCAACGGATAAAATTTTGGGGGCGTTCGCGCAATCATTAGAGAGATACTACAATAGCTGGAGCACATTAATGGCTCGCTCATTTGTGGCTGGTTTATTTACTGCACTGGGGGCAACTATCGGTTTAGCTTTGGTGCTAACCCTATTTGGGTTTATCTTGGATTGGTTGGGAGTTCTACCGGTGGTGGGCGGTTTCTTTGCGCGCATCAACGAGGTAATTAGCCAAGCCGTTCCGAGCATTAAATAGTTATGCTAATTACCCCACATTTCTTAACTGGGGTGGCAATTGCCTCGCAGATGCCGGAAGTGGCCCCGGCAGCTTTGGCCGCCGTCACCTCCCACTATGTTTTAGATGCTATTCCGCATCGCGACTATTTTGATAAACAGTACTTAACTTGGCGAAATATTCTATTAACTATGGCAGATGGATTAATTTCGCTTGGGTTATTCTACTGGTTGGTGCCTCAAGCCCATTGGGGTTATTATTTTGGAATCGGGGCTCTAGCGATGTTGCCCGATGTTATCTCGTTACCCGGTGTGTTTTGGCGAAGATGGTGGCAACTACCACCAATTAAACAGTTGCACCATTGGCACACGCAGATGTTGCAATACGTTTGGGGCGAGCAAGGTTGGGGGATTGGGTTGCTACCCCAACTAATAGTAGTAGCGGCGGCCGTCTATCTTTTGCGATAGCCTCACAAAAACCCGCCTGTTAAAGAGGCGAGTTTTTGTTATTTACTAGTGATAATTCCAGAGCAACCTACTTCCGAGGCATAAAGACCTCGTACAGACCAAAGATGACGTAGATGATACCTAACACCACGGCTAAGGTCCAACCCCACTCACGGTTAATGAAGACCAAGATCAGGTCGACAATACCGATTAAAAGATAGAGATACGGCATGTGCTTTCCTCCTTTCTTTATAGATTGCCTTATTTTCAATTAGAACACCCTTATTATACCAACCCATTTAGTAGCTTGGGGTATCCTTTAATAAAATCTGCTCCAGATGTGGGCTTTTTACCTTCCAATTGGACTTGCGTTAGTTTAAGCGAGCCGCCCTCAGCAAACACTGCTGGGTAACCGTCGACCGTTTGGTAAACACTTCCTACCATGCCGGTTTCCGGTAAAAATTCTGCCCGGAGTATTTTTAGCAACTTATTATCAAATTTAGTAAATACTCCTGGCCATGGTTGATAAGCGCGAATCTTTCTTTCGATTAATTTTGAATCCTCTTGCCAATCGATAAGACCATCGTGTTTGTTGATCAATTTAACATAAGTTGCTTGAGTGTCGTCTTGCGGTATTGGTGTTATTGTCCCATCGAGGTAGTCCGGTAAATATTTTATTAAAGTATCTGCCCCCACGTGGGCTAATTTTTCCGATAGTGTGGCGGTGGTGTCACCATCCGCAATTTTTATCTGATCGCTAAAACCAATTATTGGTCCAGCATCCATCTCTAATACCATCTTCATAATGGTAACCCCGGTTGTTTGGTCGCCGTTTAAAATGGCCGATGCTACCGGTGAGGCACCGCGATACTTTGGCAGGGTCGAAGGATGGACAACAACAATACCCCGGCGGGGAATATCTAACACCTCTTGTGGCAGAATTTTGCCGTAAATAGCTACCACAATAGCATCCAAGCCCAAAGCTTTTAGCTGGGCGATCAGTTCGGAATTATTTTTTACCTTTTCTGGGGTTAATATAGGGATATTAGCAGATAGTGCTAATAATTTTACTGGGCTGGGTTTAGGGGTTTTGCTTCGGCCTATGGGTTTATCTGGTTGGGTAATTACCACTTTAATCTCAAATCGAGCATCGTTAATCAATGCCTGCAAAATAGGCACTGCGGCTTCCGGCGTCCCCATAAACCCTACCCTATATTTCGCTTCGCTCATCAATGTCGAATAACTAATTACTAATGTCTAACTAAATCCCAATGACCAATTTTAGAAATTAGAAATTCGTCATTAGAAATTTACTTGTAGGTATATAATCGTTTGTCTTTACCCAATCTGTCCACGAACAAAATTCCATCAAGATGATCTATCTCGTGTTGGATTACCCGCGCTTCTAACCCCTTAGCCTCGAATTCGATAGGTTTGCCATTAGCATCCAAGGCCATCACTTTAATTTTTTTGGAACGACGGACGTCGCCATATAGATTAGGGAAGGATAAACAGCCCTCCTCCCCAACCTCGGTAGTTTTAGAAAAATGGGTTATCTCCGGATTAATCAGCACCCGCAAGGGGATAGAATCACAGGTTTCCAAACTACCTGCCGGCTTTATATATTCGTAAGCAATAATTCTTTTAAAAACGCCGACCTGCGGAGCAGACAGCCCCACGCCAAAATCGGTCCGCATCGTTTCGACCATATCTTTGATAAGCTTTTTTGTTGCAACATCAACCCGAGCGACTTTAACGCTCTTTTTCCGCAACCGAGCATCGGTATATAACAGTATCTTTCTTCTCATACTTTAATCTTACCCTATCGGGGATTTTACCCTCTGGTGGCCATTTTTGTAAAGTAAAAAATAAGGCCTTCGCTTGTTCCGCTTGCGCGGGGCGAAGGCCTCGAGTGGCCAAACTTGGATTAGCTGTTAGCTTTACACCAAGCATAGGCGTTTTGGAAGAGTTGTAACCACGGAGCGACGGGCAGACGCTTCCAGTCGTCGGGCATCCAGGGGATCTGCCATTTCAGGAATGTTCTCTCTGGATGTGGCATCATCGCCAAGTGCCTACCATCCGGCGAGCACAGGGCGGTAATACCGCAAGGGCTACCGTTCGGATTGAACGGATATTTCTCAGTCTTCTCGCCATCGATGTCGACGAATCGAATGGGAGCAAGTTGCTTGGTCAGAATCTGCTCTAAGTCGTTGTAATCGGGAACATGCAATCTTCCCTCACCGTGAGCAATCCAGATACCCAACACCGAGTCTTCCATGCTTTGCAACATGATGGCTGGACTGGGGAGGATCTTAACCGATACGAATCGCGATTCGAATCGTTCCGAACGATTGCGAATGAAGCGTGGTTGCTTATCTTCGGGAATGTCGAGCCCGGGTACCCAACCCATTAAGGACATGAGTTGGCATCCGTTGCACACTCCCAAAGAGAAGGTATCGGGCCGATCGCGGAATTGGTCAAACTGTTCACGTAAGCCTTCGTTGAACCGGATGATGCCGGCCCAGCCCTTGCCAGCATTGAGCACGTCAGCAAACGCGAATCCGCCAACAAATGCGATACCACGGAAATCCTTGAGCGTGATGCGCCTGGATAGTAAATCCGTCATGGTTACATCCCATGTCTCGAATCCGGCTGACCAGAAGGCCGCCGCCATCTCTCGATCACCGTTGCTTCCTTCGCTACGCAGGATCGCCACGCTGGGCCGATTCTCTGGACGAATGAAGGTTCGCTTGGGTGTAAAGGACAGCTTCCACTTCGGGGGTGAGATCAACTGACGGTTAACCGCCGTTTCCTCAAGGACACAGTCCGGGTTAGCTTGCAGAGCGTCCAACGCGGAACTGGTAGATTCCCAAACCTGACGCAGTTCCACCATCTCACCCAACAACACTTCCGTGCCGTTGTGGCAGACGCGTACACCCGTGTCCGATTCTGGAACGCGACCGATCACCTGATGGGGGATATCATGAAGCTTCAAAAACTTGGTAACTTCTGCAACATCGGTTGGTTCTATCACCAATCCTGGCTCTTCGGAAAAGAGAGTGGAGAGAGTGTCGAACTCGCTATCGATGTTGATGTCGAGACCCGTGTTGCCGGAGAAAGCCATCTCCAGCAAGGCAACGATCAGTCCACCATCGCTTCTATCGTGAACTGCGCGGATGAGTTTCCGTTCCAGTAGATACTGAACGGTTGTGAAGACATTGCAGAGCAGGTCGGCATCTTCAAGGTCGGGACATTCATTACCGATCTGGCTAAAGACCTGCGCCAGGGCCGAGCCGCCTAAACGACAGTGGTCGGGCGATAGGTCGATGAAGATGAGACCGCTTCCTCGCTGTTTGATGTCGGGCGTAACCTTGCAGGTGATGTCCGGCATTGGCGCGTAGCCAGCGATAACTAACTCGCCCGGGGCTTTGACGATAGTTTCCTTTCCGTCTGGTCCCGTTACGCGAGCAGCCATCGATAGACTATCTTTGCCGCCGTCAATTGCGATGCCAAGCGTGAGGCAGATGTCTCGAAGAGCAGAGGCTGCATCATAGAGCCACGCTCCCTCGCCATCGAGTTTAGCGGCCAGCATCCAGTTAGCCGAACACTTGATGTCCGAGAGTTGGGTGATGCGAGTGCCGATCATGTTTAGCACCATTTCGGTAACTGCCAGCCGAGCCATCGCTTGTGGAGAAAGCAACCCTTTCATCGGTTGTTCTCCCAAGCTAAAGGCTGTGCCCGACAGGTCGAAGTGGCCATGAGCAATAACGGCGCAGTCTGCCAACGTTAGTTGGTTAGGTCCCACGCATTGTTGTTGTGCGACTAAGCCAGTAACGCTGCGATCAACCTTGGTGGTTAAGAACCGCTTCGAACCGACTGATGGTAACCGCAACACGTGTTCCAGGGCTCCTTGAACCGATTGCCTTTCCGGTATCCATAGCGGCTCTAACTTGGGAGCCACTCGGCTTAGAACAAAGGTTTTCGGCGGGAGCTTGCCAAGGATCAAATCCAACGGCAGATCCACGGAGATGGAGCCATCGGCATCATCGATGAGCCGTAACTGGCCATCACCAGTGATCTCGCCAACCACCGCGCAATTAATGTTCTCTCGCGCGGCGATGAGCTGAAGGGTGGGAAGGTCCTCGGGTTTGATGAGAATTGCGTCTCGCTCCTGTGACTCATTCCCCCACAGTTCGCTTGGCGATAGGGTGGCGTCGCCAGACGGTAGCGCGCGCAGGTTAATGCGAGCGCCGGCCGGATTGACCAGTTCGGGAATGGCGTTGCAACTGCCACCTGCGCCCAAGTCCACCATCCTAATGATCGGATTGTGTGGACCAAGTTCGACGCAGGCTCTAATCAAACGGTTAAGCCGCTGTTCCATCTGTGGATCGCCACGTTGCACTGCGTTGAAATCGAGTTCTGCGCGGTTGGCACCTTGGATCATCGAGCTAGCCGAACCGCCCCCCACACCAATGCGATACGCTGGTCCGCCAACTTGGATGACTAACATTCCGGCTTCGGGGTGGAGTGGGTTTAGGCTAGTTTCATCAACGGTGCCGCCGCCGGCGGAGTACATGATTGGTTTGAAGAAAGCGCGATAACCGTCCGGTAGCTGTATCCCGCAGCTTCGCGCGAATCCAGTAACTACCGGTTCACCGAAACAGTTGCCGTAGTCCGACGCGCCATCGCTAGCTTGAATCATGATCTCTAGCGGAGAAGCAAGATTGGCTGGATGATTCCAACCGTCTTGTTCCCATGGCAGGTCGTAGCCTGGGATGTGCAGATTGCCCACGCAGTAAGCCGCCGCCGAAGCGATGACGTTACCGCCTCTGGCCACCGCGTGATTGTCGCGAATTCTTCCACCAGTGCCAGTAGCGGCGCCGGGGTAGGGGGCGACTCCCGAAGGAAAGTTGTGGGTCTCGGCGGTGAGGGTGGGGTGACACAGGCGTAACTCTGGGATAAGCAGTCCTGATTGATGAGGATGTTGAGCAGTCATGACCAACACGTTTTCGCCACGAATGGCTGAGGAATCATCGCCGAAAGCGATCAGTGAGTTCCCAGGATTGATCTCCCAGGGTTTTCTGATCAGGTCCATCAACGTTTCATCCACAAGCTCACCATCGATCAATAGCTTCCCTTTAAAGAAGAAGTGGCGGGAGTGTTCCGAGTTAGCTTGCGCTAGTTGGAATAGTTCCACATCGGTGGGGTTACGCTTGAGAATGTTAACGAACAGATCACCGATCATCTCGATGTCCTGCTCGTCCCAACTCAATCCCATCTCGGAACTTACTTGCCCTAAGACCTTTCGCCAATCGTTTCCCAGTAGGGGGATAGTACGCATCGGCGCCGGCAGAAGGCCGGTGTTGAAATTGATGGGCTGATGCTCGTAAGGCATCTCGCTCATCCGATCGTACAGCGAGGCCAACAAGCCGATTCGCTGTTCACCGTTCAGTTGGACGTCCAGGCCGATCCTAAGTGAGCGTTCGATGCGCCGTACTACGCCCAAACCGCAAGCCCGGCAGATCGATACGGCCGTAGTTGACCAGGCCGTTTCGAAACTGGGGCGCGGTCCGACTTCGAGAATCGTGGCGCTACCTTTTAGAAACGAGGTCTCGCCCAAGTTCTCCGGTTCGAAGGTCTCGCCCAACAACCACTGTAGGGCCTTGAACTCCTTCTTCTCCAGTGGTAGTGACACCGCGACGTAGTAACACCACTCGGTGTTAATGGATTTAATATCCGCAGCTAAGCGTGCCCCTAATGAGAGGATACGCCCAACAGCAGATGCGCTCAGCGCCGGTTTCCTATAGAGTTGGAACATATCCTGCTCCGGTTTGTTTAGATTTTGACTACATGTCAAAGAGGGTAGATGTGATGCTCTTTAGGCACCAACCTACCATTATAGAGGGGTGGATATAGTGGTCAAACCCACTCCAACAACCTTCCCAATATACGGAGCGATCGCTCCGTATATTGGGAATCCTACGAACGACGGATGACTTATCTGATTATTCTCTCTATGCCGATTAGGAATGCGATCGCATTCCTAATCGGCATGATAAGCATCTGGGGGCAACTGGCATAGTGGGGTGATATGATGTCGGTATGGGTGAGATAAAAAAACACATACTGCCGGTCAGAGAAGTGGATCGAGGAATCTACAATCTGATGCATGATGGCAAGAAAAAGATCGAAACCCGCGCGGCTGGGCCAAGATATGCTTACATCAAAGATGGAGATATAGTAGTGCTTAAGTGTGGGAAAGATAAGTTTGAACGAACCGTCAAGAAGGTCAAAAAGTTCAAAACCGTTGATTCTATGCTTAAAGACTATGCGCCAAAGGATATCCATCCATCTGCCAAAACCGCCGATGACCTAAAAAAGATGTACCGCTCATTTCCAGGTTACACCGAGCGATTGGCGCAGTATGGTGTGATTGCTTTTGAACTATCCAACTAATCGGCCTCGAATGAATGATAAAGAGTATTGGGATAACAAGCATATAGAACATCTGCCACCCAAGGAGAGCGGGGTAACCGAATTCGGTCAGTTGGCCGAGACTTACTTTGTTCCTCAAAGCCGGGTATTGGATTTGGGCGCTGGCGCAGGGATGGATTCCATTTATTTTGCGGGCAAAGGCCATGCAGTAGAAGCTACGGATCTATCAGATACTGCTCTCAGTCGGATCCGAGAAGATCTGTCGCCCGAGTTGGCAGATCGGGTTGCCATTAAAAATCTGGATATCTCTAAGCCCTTTCCCTACCCCGATCAGAGCTTCGATGCCGTGTATGCTTCGGTTTCCATCCACTATTTTGATGACAAAACGACTGAACAGGTTTTTTCGGAGATCCATCGAGTTATCAAGCCCGGTGGCATTGCTGCTCTAATGCTAAATTCCAAACGGGATCATGAGGTTGCCGTGGGACGAGAGATCGAAAAAGATTATTTCGAAATTCCTCCAGACGGCATCCGCAAGCGATATTTTGACATCGATAGCACTCAAGTCCGAGCAGGTAAATATTTCGAGACTCTGTTTCTCGATGATCAGGGCAATCGGCTTCGCAGCACTGGTGGGTTAGAGGGAGGCCGGGATTAGATATATCGGTAAAAAATCGTAATGAATAAGATCGTAGATTTTCTACTTCGGGCGAGAACTAAGACCTACGCGGGACAAGGGGGAGCGGTTACACCTGCTTTAGCCGGTTCGAAGCAGTTAGAATATACCGAAGGCGAGTACCTGTATAGAGATATCTACTATGTTGGCGAGCGGGCCTTTTTAGGCATCGAAACTATCTACCAAGGGGGCAAACCAGTCTGGAATATGGTCTATCGGGGTGAATGGGACCCGGCTGATATTACCGACGAGGAAATTCGGGAAAATCTCCCTGCCGCGTTGATTGCCAACGCTAATACCGCCCGCACCAACCAACGAGTCGAATGGGAAAACGGCAACTACCGCTACCTCTGTGAAGGCACCGGAGATTTAGATAACTTTTCTGGAACCGAAACCCTCTTCAAAGGAGGCAAACCCTCCCACCGCGTCGTGTATTATTCTTCCAAGCTATGAAAATAATTCTAAAGGGTCAAACCAAAACATTCAAAAACAGCGCTACCTGCACTGCGATTGAATATCCTATGGGGGACAAGGATATTAATGGCGCCATTATCGAGTTAAACGGAAGATATCCTGATACTGGCTGGGTTGTGAATGAAGTTTGCAAGGAGCTAGTTTATGTTATCGAAGGTGCCGGCACCCTCACCGTAGAAGGGGAAGAAATTCAACTGGCCGAGGGCGATCTGGCCCTAATTGAGCCGGGAGAGAAATATTTCTTTGATGGTCACTTTAAACTCTTTGCTCCCTGTACCCCCGCCTGGTATTCTTCTCAACACAAAACCGTCGAATAGTAACTGCCGCGTCGTGTATTATTCCTCCAAACTATGAAGTTATTAATTTTTACTGAAGGCACGATTCTAATGCATCCCGAGGAGCAGAAAACGCTCCAGCGCATGGTCTCCTTCCTCAAACTCTTCCTCGATTCTGCTTGGTGCCCTGTGCCGTAGTCGCCCATCAGCTGTGAGCCCTCGGGTATCCACCAACCCGGGGTTCTTCATATTCCCCGACCTGGTCCCGCCAAAAACTATTGCTGGGAGCGGTTGGTTGACGATGGTGAGGCGTGCGTATACACTGGCGATGTACTCTGCTCTTTGCCAGTAAGACACCGACCCGAATTTCGGGCGGACTACAGGACTGGTCCCGCTTGGATAACGCGGGGAGGAGAGATGTTATGTCTGGGAAAGTCGTGCAGAACGACAAAGATAAGTTGCTACTCTGGTTCTATGCGTTTGTCGGCAGATATGTCGATCCGCACATCACCAGAGGCGAGGCAACTCTGCAGCGGATTGAACTGCTGAAGAAGCTCTGTCAGCTGTGGAAGGATAAGCAGCTCGAGGAAGAGATGGCCTGGGTGAGATCCTCGACGGAGGAACCCGGTCCGTTCTTAGCGGAGAGATTGCTCGGTGCAGTTTGGTCGGTTCCGATGGTAATCCATTCCGCTTGGAGCGCCTTCTTCGCAGGGCATGTGAAGAATCCGATTCCGCCGCTACCATGTAGTGCCGAGGAGGTAAAGGAGGCTGTTCAGCGGTGGAACCTGTTTCCCATATATGTTCCTCCGGAGTGGGCAGAGGCGTTGCCGCAGTCAGTAGAATCCTTTCGGGTCTTGGCTGACCGTTTTGGGTTTATGGACGCAATCCATCACTATGTGGTCGAGGCCAATCAGTTCTCTATTGCAAAGTGGGACAAGATGCCACCAGACGTTGGGTGGTTCTGGACCGAGGCTAGCCTGCGGTTTCCTGAGAGATTGCGCCCGCAGATACCCAGTGTAGAGTCAACGGTGTACCCCACGGGGGCGTATCCCTCCAAGCCATGGCGCCCGATGTCCCTATTCCCCTACGTGATCTTCTCGCGGTTTGTCCAATGGGCGAGCGACATGACCATGTGCCCCGATGCAAGCCCAATCTCATTCACGTTGCTGCCTAATGTGAAGATAAAATATTTGGGGAGTGACACGTCTTGGGGGCTAACTCTGAGCTGGGAGTACAGTGATTTCCATCGCAACTACTTTCTGCGGGAAGGTGCCACTTACCACCTGAACAGTCAGCACGGTGGATACCGGTCGCTACTGCCTATTAAGTAGCTACGAATCGAATCGACGAGGCCGCGCATTGCGCGGCCTTTTTAATACCCAGTACTAGCCGTGCTACACTCGGAGTGTGAAGGAAAAATCATCCAACTTCCACGGCCTCGAAACCCTCTTCAAAAACGGCCACTCTCCCCACCGCGTCGTGTATTATTCCTCCAAATTATGACCAAATTAATTATTTTAAGAGGTTATCCGGGTAGTGGCAAAACTACACTTGGCAAGGCGCTAGAATCTGCCGGCGCGGGGAAGCTTGTCGATCACAATCAAATTCTCGGCGATATTGCCAAGATTACGGGTAACGACGACGGTATATACGAAGAGATACATGCCCTTGAACAAGCTGTCGCTAAAAAAATAATGACTGACGGTCAAACCGTCATCGTAGCTCGTGGTTTCAGCTCTGTTGATTCCATTCAGCCCTACATCAAGATTGCCGAGGAGCTACATATGCCGTATTCCATATTCCGCCTTGATGTGCCAACGGAAATTCTTAAACAACGAGTTTCGTCGCCCGAGAGACAAAATGGCTGGAATCCGACTACCACGCCAGAGGCCCTCGAGGTTTGGGCGGCAGGGCATCCGATGAAATCGATAGACGGAGAGATAATTTTAGATAGCACTAAACCAATCGATGCATTGGTGAAAGAAGTAAATTCTCACAATGAGTAAGCAACCGGTCAGAAACAACTTGGTGGTTGAGCTACATATTCCCGATTTTGATGCGGCGAAGAAATTTTACGGAGCGCTCGGCTTCGAAGTGGTTTTAGAACATACCCCAACTGTTAATAAGCCCGGCTATTTAGTCATGAAGCTAACCACCGAACTCGGCGAAACCATGATTAACTTTTACGGCGGGAACGAACTAGTTTACAATCAGTCGTATTTTACAAACTTCCCCCGAGACACGAAAAGGGGATATGCCACCTCCATCACCATCCCTGTCCCGAGTGCGGCCGAGTTTTACGCAAAAATCACTCCAACCCTCGCTAATCACATCCTCCAACCAGTGATGGATAAAGATGATGGAGATATGAAGTGGCAGGACTTCCGCCTGGAAGACCCCTCCGGCTTCTACCTAAGATTTACGGATTTAGTCGATTGGGGGCAATGATTTGTTTAGGAGAATCGTAGCTTGTTTGGCTGATTTGATGGTAGAATGATGGGCATTGTGTACTTTGACCTTGGAGGTGAGAAGTGTCTTGTGAGAGCCTAGAGACTACGCTAAAAGATTTTTACATACCTCTCGCCAGTTTGATCACGGCGGTTTTTACTGCGGTGTCTCTCGCGAGTTACCTCGATCCAATTTGGGCAATTCTTATTATCTTTGGCGGTATGCCTGCTGTATGTGTTGCACTTATTTGGACGGGCTATGTAATCGTAGATGTAGTAGCACCATACTTGTCGGGACTATACAGATGGTGGTTTAAAAAACTGCCGGAAGAGCGACGCCTTGAACGACTCAAGGCTCGAGTTGCTGTCAGAAAGAAAGTGGTACTTGAAGGGAGACAGAAGGACGCAGTGAAACACAAACGTCGCCAAGCTGCCATGCAGGAGATTGTTGTACTTGAACAAGAGGAGCGCGAAATTTATTTGGGCAATATTACCCATAGTCCCACCGTCGAAGAACTTGATAATCGGCTCGGGTCGTTGGGAATTGATGTGGGTGCGCTCGACTCGGACACCAATAGCTCTAGCATCATTGAATGTTAGCTCTTGGGTGACTTTTGCCAAAGAGGAGTGCGCCTGCCTGCACCTCCTCTTTTTTATTATGTCCGGGAGTATACTTTAAGATGAAAGACCCCTTCGGCTTCTACCTAAGATTTACGGATTCAATCGATTGGGGGCA
>JAFGPN010000018.1 GCA_016936175.1 Patescibacteria group bacterium
GAGAGGCGGAAAGGTGGTTTTGTTAGATGAAGAACGAGGGCGACTGGGCGTCCTTTTGGTGCTACCATTTTGGACGAGCAAAATGGTGGCAAAAAAGAATATTAGGTTAGGCAAGATTCCTGCCTTCGCAGGAATGACAAGTTGGTGTTCAGTGGACAGAGTATTACAATACTTTGTCGATGATGCCGTAGTCTTTGGCCTCCTTGGCTTCCATAAAGAAATCTCGATCGGTATCTTTTTCGATCTTTTCCAACTTTTGTCCAGTGTGTTTGGCTAACAATTCGTTTAGTTTACCCTTCCACTTTAAAATTTCTTTGGCATGAATCTCGATATCGCTCGCTTGCCCCTGGGCTCCACCCAATACCTGGTGAATCATTACCCGCGAATTTGGCAAAGCGTAACGTTTGCCCTTGGCACCACCAGCAAGTAGCACAGCGCCCATCGAAGCCGCCATCCCCACACAGATAGTAGAAACATCCGGTTTGATGTGCTGCATCGTATCGTAGATTGCCATCCCATCGCTAACCGAACCACCGGGACTATTGATATAAAGTGAGATATCTTTTTTAGGATCCTCGTTGGCCAAAAATAATAGCTGGGCAATAATTGCGTTAGATAGGTTATCGTCAATCGGCCCACCCAAAAAAACGACTCGATCCTTTAGCAACCTGGAGTAAATATCATAAGCTCGCTCACCGGACACGGATTTGTCAATCACCATCGGAATTAAGTTCATAGCATAAAGATTAATGAGTACACTTCGCTCTCATTATACCTTATTCGCCAACGGCTAATTTACGCAAAGCTTCGACCGCCTTTTGGCCAGACAACAGATGAGCTAAACGTCGTTTTTCGATATCGCTTTTGTACTTCTCCGTAATCTTATCTGCTTCGGCCGGATAAACGGTTTTTAATCTGGCAATCTCGGATTCTACCTCTTCGTTCGTAGCCACGATTCCCTCGCGCTTCTTGAATTCGTTTAAGGCTAACCCCGCTATTACCCGCTTTTTGGCCTGTTCTTTCCACTCCTCACGCATCTTTTCTTCTGTCAGTTTGGCTCGCTCCATGTAATCCTTTACGTTCATACCTTGATGCGACAGCTGATGCTCAAAATCATGCATCATGGCATCTAACTCTTGTTCCACTAATGCTGTGGGGATATCGGTGCGAGATATTTTAATTAACTGCTCAATCGCCTCGGAACTCTGCCGATCTCGCTCTTTCTGCTCGGCATTCTCTAATAAAACTTTCTTAATATCCTCTTTTAGCTCCTGTAAACTTTTCTTGTCGCTGATCTTTTTTGCAAATTCATCATCAACAGCAGGTAACAAGACTTCTTTTACCTTATGCAATTTGGCGGTGAACTCCGTCTTTTTGCCAGCTAAATTGGATTGATGATAACCTTCCGGAAAATTAACTGGAAAAGCTTTTTCGTCGCCCGCCTTCATCCCCACCAAGGCCTCTTCAAAATCCGGCAACAGTACACCATCACCAATAACTAACGGATGATTGGTGCCCTTACCTCCATCGAATGGCACGCCGTCAAGCTTTCCTTCAAAATCTATCTCGACCCAATCGCCTTTCTTGGCCTCGCCTTCAATCTCCTTAAAGCTTACCTCGCGTCGCTGTAGATTCTTGAGCACATCATTAATCTGCTCATCCTTAACCTCAACCAACTCTTTTTTAACCTTAATCTTTTTATAATCACCTAACTCGAGCTCCGGCATCACCGTAATCTCGGCCGTAAACTTGAGTGGTTTATCTATCCCCACTTCATCCACGGCAATCTTCGGCGGGCCAATTGGAGCCACTTCTTCTTTTATTACAGCCTGGTAGTAGTACTGATTAATCGCTGATTCTGAGGCCTCGCTTAAGATACGAGTCTCGCCCACTTGAGCGGCCACTCTGTCCATCGGAGCCTTGCCCTTGCGAAATCCTTTAATCTCTACCCCTTCAGCTATCTTAGTCGAAGCATTTTTTAGCGCCTCCGACCACTCAGTTTGATCCAAGGCAATATTTAGCGTAACGACTGATTTATCCTGTTTTTTTGTAATCTGCATATATCAAAAATTACTGACTAGAACCATTATATTTTACCCCGTATCACCATAGCGTAGAAATCGCGGCTTAGCAATTTTCGTTCTGGTTGATATCGGGGCCGGCCCCAAACCGCTTAAATCGTCAAACTACTTGATTAGGGCTAACTTTTTGGCTCGAGGTAGTTTTTTGATGTGCACCTCCTCTTTAGCGGCATTCGAACGATTCCGAAAATTCCTCGAGAAAACTAATTTTGCCGGCCCCCTTCCCCTCATATACTTAGCCCCAACAGTCGACGCATTGTGTTCATTAATCCGACGTTCGATATCAGTAGTAATACCTGTATAGAGCGTTCCGTCTTTGCACTGAAGAATGTATAACCGATACATTATTGTTGACTGGGTCCCGTCCCCCATGGCATCTCAGTACTGGGCAAGACGACATTAATCGCACCACCGGTTGAGGGAGAAGTCTGATCACTATTGCCCGTTTCCCACGGCACCAGATCAGGCGGCAAAGTAATTGGTAGCGGCAGGGAAACCGAATTGGTTTTAACTGATGGGGTGTTGCCCAAAATTAGATCTGGTTGTTCTTCGGCAATATCTTTTTCTTCCACATCAACTGTTACTCCGGCATCTTGCTCTTCATTGTACGAGTTAGATAGCATAGCCAACCCCACTCCGGCACCAATAGCCACCACCCCCACCACAATCGCAACCCAATACTTTAAAATCCACTGCATAGTTTTATTGTTTGCTTAAGTATTCTTCTATTAGTTTGACATCAGCTTTATCCTTGGGCCGGTTAAAATTTCGTTTCCACTCCAGCACATATGCCAGTTTGGCAAACGGAATGCCCTCGAACATGTCGGGATCGTTCATAATTTCCTCTCGAGTCCGCTCGATATTAAACCGCCGACCCAGCTCGATATTCCCAATCTGCAACTGTTCTTGGTGCACGTGAACGCTTTGGCCATCCGCATCAGTCATATCAAAATTTTTCACAATCGGCTGATGGCCGTCCGCCACTAATTGGTCCCATAACCAATCAGTAATCAGCAAATCTAAATCACCACAGTCGCGAATCCCCCGAATGCCCATCGGTCCACTGCCAAACACCACATACTCCCCTTCGGGTAACTGCAATTGTCTCAACTCTGCCAATAATTTTTTCATTACCAACCTTGGTATTAGGTACTGATCGAGAGCTTGGCTTCGGCAGTAGAGTTGTCGGTTTTGGTTAACCGAACCTTTACCTCATGCGAACTGCCATCTAACTTGGGCGGGGTAAGCATATATCTAAACGGTTGGGCACTGGCCTGACCCATCAACGTTCCATCATAGAAAAACTCCACTTTTTTAGCTGTCATTGGATCCCCAACTTGAGCCTCTACTTCAAATGGGCCAGTTACTTTGAATCCTTCTGAAGGATTAGTAATGGTAATGCTGGGGACTGCGCTACCATCCAATGGGCCAGTATAAATCTCTGTAGGGATATTATTGTAACCGTTATCTTTAGCCCACTTGATTACTGGGTCCTCCCAATTTCGATTATCCGGTCGCTCAGAATGTAGTACTGTAAATACTTTTTCTTCTACTAAATCTATCGGGGCATTAGCCGGAGCCAACTTATCCGGGGCGATTTTCATTACCTTAACCTTTTTGTGAACGTTGTCTGTTTCGGTCGGTACATTATTCGGCGCAAATATCTCTTTTTTAGTGGACGGGGTGTCACCGCTCGGCAATAAGCCAGATAGCTCGTCTACATCAATCTCTCTAATCCCTGACGGCATAATAAATGGTTTGTCCGGAATATTTGCCAAGGCTTTACGCATATATGTGTTCCAAATCGGAGCCGCCACTAACCCGGAGGCGGCAGTCATCGATTCGTTATCGTTGTTGCCCGACCACACCCCCGCTACCAAATCTGGTGTATAACCAATCGTCCAACCGTCGCGAAATTTATCCGTCGTACCGGTTTTAGCCGCCACCGTTCGACCACTGATCGAAAGCGGCCCACCAACTCCGAATACCGCCCCGCGCGCTTGATCATCACTTAGCACATCATTAATCTGGTAGGCTATTTCAGAATCGATAACTCGTTTTGGCGAGCTGGCTTTGTTCTCTTCCAACACCCGCCCTCTGGCATCCTCTACTTTAATTACCGACCAAGGCTTTGCCCGAAGCCCTCCAGTAGCAAACACGCCGTATGCCGATACCATATCCAACAAAGTAATCTCACCACCACCCAAGACTAACGAGGCACCGTATCGCTCTGGTTCGTTTAATGTGGTAATACCCAAACGATGCGCCATATCAACCGAGTTATTTACCCCGGCATAAAGTAATGTCTTAACCGCTGGCACGTTGATAGAATTCTGCAGAGCAGTTCGAATAGACATCGCGCCTCTAAATTTTCCGTCGTAGTTATTGGGCGAATAACCCTGGCCAAAATCGGTTTTGACATCAATTAACATGGTAGCCGGGCTATAGCCTTTCTCAAACGCCGCCGCATAAACAAGCGGCTTAATCGAAGAACCCGGTTGCCGTTCGGCGATAGTTACATTAAAGTTGCCATCTTCCTCCAGATCAAAATAGTCTTTAGACCCAACCATGGCCAGAATCTCGCCGGTATTTGGATCGATCGATACCATCGCCGCATTGCCAGCGTTGTATTTAGCCTTATTACCCTCGGCGTATTTGGTAATCGCCTCTTCTGCCGCCGCCTGTTTCTCCCAATCTAAAGTTGTAGTAATGGTTAGCCCCCCTTCTTCCAACATCTTTTCGCCGTATTTGGCCGCCAACAACTCTTTGACATACATCACAAAATGAGGAGCCCGTATACTATCTTTGCGTGGAGAAAAAGCAATCTCTTGCTTCTGAGCCTCAGCCATCTGTTTTTCGGTAATATAACCCAGCTCGAACATCCGTTTAAGTGTCCAATCTTTTCGCGCCATTAAATCGTCTGAGTGCTGACCATAAGGCGAATAGTAAGTCGGAGACTGCGGCAGGGCGGCCAATATCGCTGTCTCTGCCAAACTTAGATCCTGTGGTTTTTTGGCAAAAAATGTCTCCGAGGCAGACAAAATCCCATAAACCTTTCCACCATAAGGAATTTCGTTTAAATACATCTCCAAAATCTTATCCTTGGCATACAATCGTTCAATCTCCATCGCCAAGATCAGCTCCTGGATCTTACGGCTAACGGTCCGACGGGAAGATAAGAACATATTTTTTGCTAACTGTTGAGTGATAGTGGAACCACCCTGAAATCCCTGGCCCGTTAACGGCTTTAACACCACTCCACGCAGAATACCCTTCATATCAAAACCGTTGTGGGCATAGAAATTACTATCCTCGGCGGCGATGGTGGCCTTTTGCAGTTGGTCTGGAATATCCGCCAAAGGGATACTGTTTCTCCGTTTCTCGCCATAAATATCCAAGAGCACTATCCCGTTACGATCCAATACCTTAGTGGCTTCGGTCGGCCTGGCCCCTACCAAATTGGTCGGGTTAGGCAAGGTGATGCTTAAAACCGCCGCCCAAAAGGAAAATACAAACAACAATGCTATTCCAATCCCCAGAACCAACCGCGAGATATTGGTAATACCAAATCTGCCTAACCGCTTAAAGATCTGGGTTTTGCCTTTACGTAGGATGGCTCGCCGACGCATTCGCCGCCTTAGGTTTTCCGGGTTGTTTATCGGGATTAAATCACTCATATACTTACGTATTATAACCCATACCAGCCGGCTATATCTGTTACAATAAATTCATGAGGAAACCAAATAAATCAGAACTGGACGAGCTGTTCAACCGCCGCGTCGAGAGCGTTGTTGGCGAAAAAGAGCTACGCGCCAAGCTGATATCCGGTAAAAAATTGTTAATTAAGCATGGGGTAGATCCGACCACCGCCCTGCTTCATATCGGCCACGCCACCGCCTATCACAAAATGCGCGAATTTCAGAACTTAGGACACACCGTTCAGTTTTTGGTTGGCGGCTTTACTGCCCGATTTGGTGATCCGACCGACCGAAGCCACTCACGCCAACTGCAATCAAAAGCCGAAGTGATGAAACTGGCTAAGCAATATCTTAATCAGGCCCTCAAGATATTGGATCCCAAAAAAACCGAGATTCGTTACAACTCGGAGTGGTACGACAAACTATCGGCCGAAAGCCTGATTGAACTGATGTCACACTTTACCCATCAACAGATGATTGAACGCGATATGTTCCAAAAAAGATTAAAGGCCAAGCTTGAAATTCGTTTTCACGAGCCAGTTTATCCACTGTTACAGGCCTACGACTCCGTGGTGCTTAAGGATGATCTAACAGTAATTGGCACCGATCAATTATTTAACGAAATGCGCGGCCGAGACCTCCAGCGCGACTTTGGGCAAGAGCCCCAGGCTATTATTACTGTCCCGCTATTAGTTGGCACCGATGGGAAAAATAAGATGAGCAAAACACTGGGAAACGCTATCAACATATTGGATGAGCCAAAAGCTCAATACGGTAAGATCATGTCCGTCCCGGATACGTTGATATATACCTATTTTGATTTGGCCACCAACATTAATTCTGCTGAATTGGGTCGGATTAAAAAACAGTTAGCTGATAAACACACCAACCCGAGAGACCTCAAAATGGAGTTGGCTCATAAGATTGTCAGTATGTACCACGGCGGTTTAGCGGCCGACAAAGCTCAGGATGATTTTGTAAAGGTCTTCCAAAAACATAGTGTGCCCAGTAACATTCCTGCCGTATCCATTAAAAAACCGACCCCTCTGATCGATATCTTGCTGGAAAACGGTCTAGTTACTTCAAAATCCGAGTTCCGGAGACTGTTGGATCAAAAAGGGGTGAAGGTAGACGGTCACGTGGTCACGGATTTGGGGTACGAACTGCGACCCCCGACCGAGCCTCGAGATAGCGGGCAACTCAAAACCAGCGCCACCATCCAAGTAGGTAAGCGCCGCTTCCTCCAAATAAAGCCCTGACTTATGCCCCGAACAGACTCTGGAACACGGTCCGGACACTGCGTGACACGCCTAACTGATTCTTCGCCCTCCGTCTGGTCTGCCATTGACGGGTTTTGGGCAACCGAGCCCTCCGATCTCGATCAAAAACGATACCTTCAAAGCTGATAATGGGCTCTCTCTTCATCGAGGTCTCCTCGTTAGGGCTATAACCACCCCCCTTCCAACTATCAATCTATTATACTACATTTTTCAGGTTTGAGCAAGCACTTTTTAGCTCCCAGAGCCAAAAAACCGTGTTTTTTCTCCTAAGCGACCCCCTAACCCACCTCCCCGGTATAGGCCCCTCCCTGAGCTCTAAGCTGTCCCAGATGGGCCTAAAAACCGTGGGAGACCTCCTAACCTACTACCCCAGACGATGGGAGGATTTGAGCCAGATCACCCCCTTAAATGGGGTAGAGGCCGCCCTGGGTAGGGCCACCGTCAGGGCCAGGCTTCTCAGCTTCAGTAGCTTTCGGACCCCTCGGCGGCGGATGTTCTTGATCAACGGTCTGCTTGAGGACGAGACCGGAGCCTTAAGGGTGGTGTGGTTTAACCAGCCCTACCTGACCCAAAGTCTCAAAAAGGGAGCCGAATACTACCTAAGCGGCCCAATCAGAGAGCGAGATGGACATTTGGTCCTAACCAACCCCAGCATCGAACCGGCTGAAAAAACCCCTGTCCATTCGGGCCGAATCATCCCCATCTATCCGGCCACCGCTGGCATCTCAACTCGGATGCTCCGGCGCTGGTTAAAAAACTTAATCGCCACTATCCGAGAGCTACCCGATACTCTGCCCGAAGACATCAGAAAAAACTATCGTCTAATCGACCGGGCTCACGCAATCGAAAACATCCACTTCCCCCACTCCCTTTCCGCCATCGGGGAGGCTCGCCGTCGACTTGGCTTCGAAGAGCTACTGCTGGTCCACCTTGGGTTGCTTATCGCTAAACAGCAGTGGGAGAAACTGCCCACCAAAGCCATCCCCCACTCACCCGACCTCATCAAAGATTTTGAAGCCCAGTTAGGCTTTAAACTAACCCCTACTCAAAAAACATCGATCAAAGAGATTTTGAGTGATATCGCCAAAAGCATACCGATGAATCGACTACTGTTAGGCGATGTCGGTTCTGGCAAGACCGCAGTCGCGGCGGCCGCGCTAGTAGCCACAGCCAAGGCCGGTCGACAATCGGCGCTAATGGCACCAACCGAAGTACTGGCTACTCAACACTATTACAACCTCCAGCCATTGCTGGCCAAATTCGGAGTGAGCACCACTCTTCTAACTGGTAGCACTAAGCTACACGATTACTCGGAGATCGAAAACGGAGATGTCGATGTGGTAATCGGCACCCATGCCCTAATCCAAAAACAAGTTGGGTTTAAAAATCTTAATCTGGTGATCGTGGATGAACAGCATCGTTTTGGCGTTCGTCAACGCGAAAAGCTCAAAAATAAAGCACTAGATATTACGCCTCACTATCTAAGTTTAAGCGCCACCCCCATTCCCCGCACCTTATTTTTGGGTCTACTGCACAACCTGGAGATTTCCGAGCTAACTAGCATTCCAACCGGACGACTACCAATCATTACTCGATTAGTCACCGAACAAAATCGAGCAACGGCTTGCAAACTGATTGAACGCGAGATAAAAGATGGTCATGCGATATTTGTGATTACCCCACTAATTGACGAAGTGCTGAATGATGAGCAAGAACGCGCCTCTATTGCTTCTGAGCTTAAGAGCTTAAAGCGGTCATTCCCCAAAGCTCGCATTGGTTCCCTCCACGGTCGAGTGGCCTCCGAAGAAAAATTAGAATTGATGACCAAGATTAAAAACGGCGACCTCGATATTTTGGTGGCCACCTCTGTGATAGAGGTCGGCATCGACGTGCCGCGGGCAACCATTATCTGGATCAAGAACGCAGATAGATTCGGACTGGCTCAGCTTCATCAGCTCCGGGGCCGAGTGGGACGCAGTAGCCTGCAATCGTACTGCCTAATCGAAACTAATTCTGCTGAACAGCAGAACGAAGAAGATATCAACCGATTAACCTCCTTTGTAAAGATTAACGACGGCAGTAAATTAGCCGAGATCGATCTCAAATTAAGAGGTCCCGGAGCTTTTTTTGGCAGCAATCAGTCCGGCTTACTCCATCTAAAGATCGCCAATTTAACCGATAAGAAACTAATTACCGAAACCAGGACAGCGGCAGAAGCTATGCTTAAAACCGACCCCACTCTAACGCATCACCCAGAACTAAAAGCTCGGCTTAGTTTTAACTACGTCACCCACGAAGAATAATTATTCGCACCCAAAATGACTAATGACAAATGCCTAATTACTAAATAATTTCCAAATCCCAATATCCAATTTTATAAATTAACTATCGCTGTAATTGGACATTGGTCATTAATTAGACATTAGAAATTAGAAATTATGAAGATGGTAAAACTACTCGATAAATTAGCTCTGCCCATTGGCATCGTTCTATTAATTAGCCTGTTAGCGGGAGCGTATTTCTTGAATCGCACCTCAGCCGATGCTAAGGTACCAGAAAACCAGCAATTGATGGTGGACGTGGCTGGCGCTGTAAATAATCCCGGGGTCTACCAGTTTGATAACGGTGCCATCATCGAGGATGCCATTATAAAAGCTGGTGGGCTAACCGAAGACGCCGACCTGTCGTTAATCGCATTAACTATTAATCGGGCCGCCCTTCTAACCAATAACGGTAAGGTCTACCTTCCCATAATCGGAGCAAAGGATACGTCGGGTTCAACCACCAGTAGCGCTAATCCGACAAAATTGGTTAATATCAATACGGCGGACGCTAACACCTTGGATACCCTGCCGGGTATCGGACCGGTATACGCTGGACGCATCATCGACTACCGTCAGCAACACGGCAATTTCCAGCGCAAAGAGGACCTGCAAAAGGTATCCGGTATTAGTGCCTCGACCTATAATAATATTAAGGATAAAATTACCATCTAGCCACCCGAGAGCATAAACCCACCAGCCATGAAAAGGATTATGATCTTTGGTAATTCTGCGGCAGGCAAAAGTACTTTTGCCCCCAAGCTGGGAGCGAAGCTAGGGTTACCGGTTATTCATGTGGACGTCATCCAGCGACAATGTGGGCGCAATAACCATAAATTGATCCGAGACCGGCTCTGCGCCATAGCCGACCAAGATAGTTGGATCATAGAGGGAAATGCTTTTAGAAAAGAGCCCGATCATCGTATCAGGCGAGCCGATTTAATAATCGTCTTTGATAATCACCCCCTTAAGTCCATGGTTCGCCACGTGGCCCGTTACTGGCGAATCAGGTCTGGTAAAGAGATGCCAGCCGGCGGCCTAACCTCCAGGTTAGAACTCATTGATTTTTATAATATGATCTTCATCAGGTATCCTAGATTGAAAAGACGCGCCATCGCCTTGGCCAAAGACCTGAACAAAGAAATAGTGATAGTGCATAATTTCAAGGAGGCTTATCTATATTTAGAGGGGTTGACTAAAACAGTATCTATCTAGCTTTAAAAAAATTACGATATACTTCTGTTGGCAGGGCGGATGGCGAAATGGTAGACGCACTAGCTTTAGGAGCTAGCGGGGCAACCCATGGAGGTTCGAGTCCTCTTCCGCCCACCACAAAATAAACACCGGCACACGCCGGTGGTTGTTTTGTTATGCGAGGACTCGAACCGGAGTCCTCCCTGCCCGCCCGCCTGCCCGCGGACGCGGGACGCGGCCAGGGCAGTCCCGATTTATCGGGACGCAGGAGGGTTCCGCCCACCAATTGCTCATACCCGAGGTTGCGGTTTCGGTCATTTTTGGGTATAATAGTATCTGAAATCAATCGGACCTTGAAAATTAAATGTTACTCTAAAGAAGTTTTTATTTTTATTATTCTTTGGAGTATAAAAGAGGGCATTATATTAACGTTAGGAAGGAGACAAGATGCAGAACAACCTCCTCAATGAGTGGGGTCAAGCTGTGCTCAATCCGCTTCAGGATATCTGGTATCGTTTCTTAATCTTTCTGCCCAATTTAATCGGCGCTTTACTGATCATCCTAATTGGATGGATTGTCGCCGTGGGGTTAGATAGATTAGTAACTCAAATCCTTAAGCAGCTTAAGCTTGATCACGCTTTGAACAAAGTCGGCACTAAGACCTTGTTCAAAAAGTCTGGCGTGGATTTTGAGGCGTCAGATTTCATCGGTGGCTTAGTTAAGTGGACGGTCCTACTGATCGCCCTTCTCGCCGCCGCAGATGTTTTGGGCTTAAGCAAGATCACAGATTTCTTGAACGCGATTCTTAGTTACATCCCAAACATCTTCGTGGCCATCGCTATTCTGTTAATTGGAATGTTGGCCGCTAATTTCTTTGCCCATGTGGTTCGAGGCGGCGTAGGCGCCGCTCGAATTAAGGTGGCCAATCTTCTGGCTGCCGTTACCAGGTGGACCATTTGGATCTTCGCCATATTTGCAGCGTTGACCCAGCTGGGTATCGCCGAAGCGATTATCAACAACCTGATCATGGCCATCTTCTTTATGATTGCCTTGGCTGGTGGTTTGGCCTTCGGTTTAGGCGGTCAAAAAGCCGCTTCAGAAACCTTGGAAGACATGAAAAAAGAAATGAGACACCGCGACTAATCAAAACCAAAATACCAAAAAATCCCGGTTAACCGGGATTTTTTGGTTGCATGTCATCCTGAAACGAGTTCAGGATGACAAGGATTTGTTGTTTTTGTCTGGGTCCCCGGGTCAAGCCCAAGATTCCTGCTTTCCGACTACGCCAAGGCTACGACGGACAAGTCGCAGGAATAACAAGAGAGATAGATCGCCACGGGCTATCGCCCTCGCAATGACAACGGGGGAGGTAAGAGCAACCCCACCCTACCTCCCCTTGCCAAGGGGAGGAGAGGAGGGGTTAGATTACTGTTTGACCGAGATCTGATCTCAGATATCCGATATCCGGAAATGCTATTTCATTTCGCCCAGGGTAACCGATACCTCCATTGTTTTACCGCCACGAAGTAGTTTAACCTTAATCACATCCCCAGGCTTATGCAATTTTAAAACCGAGGGGATGGTTACACTCTCATCGATGGTTTTACCATCTAACACAGTAATGATATCGTTCTCTTTTATCCCCGCTTTATCTGCCGGCCCGCCCGGCGTTACCGCAAACTCCGACGCATTAGCGCCACGGGTAACTATCGCGCCCTTATCAACCGACATGTGGTTAGCGGCGGCCAGCTCTGGGGTTATTGTCATATATCGGATGCCCAGCATCGGCCGAGAAATCTTCCCGCCGGCCGCCACCGCTTCGATACTAGATTTAACGTCGTTGATGGGGATGGCAAAACCAATTGATTGGCCCTGAATATCAATGGCTGTATTAATGCCAATGACCTCGCCTGCCAAATTAACTAACGGACCGCCCGAGTTCCCCGGGTTAATCGCCGCATCGGTCTGGATAACGTTATCGATCTGTTCCGAACCGCCCGAACCGCCCCCAGCTGTAATCGCTCGACCAATGCCGCTAATAATGCCAGTGGTGACTGTATTCTGATACTGACCTAAAGCATTACCGATGGCCACAACTTGCTGGCCAACTCGTAACTTACTTGAATCTCCTAAGGTTGCAACCGGCAAATTAGAGGCCGATATTTTTAGAACGGCTAAGTCGTTAAAGGCATCTCGAGCCACTACTGTGGCATCGTAGGTTTTACCGCTTGAGGTGGTAACGGTATATTTAGCGTCTGCGGACGCCACGTGACGATTAGTAACTATCAAGCCGTTATTCCGAATAATAAATCCGGTTCCACTACCGGTTTGTTCATAAGTACCCCCAAAAAATCCTGTTACTTGATTGGTGTAGGTAATACTGGCAACCGCTGGTGACACTTTGGCTACCACATCTTCGACTGACGTGTCATTCACAGTTCCACCAGTTGAATTATTGGTGGTAGTGGTGGTGTTATCAATCGCCGCGCTGTTATTGGCTGGTGCTTGTAGCCAAG
The DNA here is from genome assembly GCA_016936175.1 of Patescibacteria group bacterium. Lineage (GTDB taxonomy): Bacteria > Patescibacteriota > Kazan-3B-28 > Kazan-3B-28 > UBA10110 > 2-01-FULL-49-10. The sequence goes on from JAFGPN010000018.1 coordinate 13,091, forward strand.
ATAGCTGACCATTGCCCCACAATAAAACGAGGGCTAATCCTCCGACTAATCCCCCCAGAACCCCCCAGCCAAAATTAGCTAACCATTTTTGCATTAGTCTTATATGTTAGGAGATATAACAAATAACATGTCGAAGAAGAACAGGGTAAGCAGTAACACAGCAGCTATACCAATATATTCAAATATTACTTTTATGGTCAAGTTGCCTTTTAGATAATGCGCCACGAAATCCGAATAGAGGTAATATACTACCAGCAATAAAAAGGTTTTGAAGTAAATGTTCTTATGCCAAGCGCCGGTAACCCAGACTAACTGTTCGCTGATCAACGCCAACACAAAGGCATAAAGCCAGAACCGTTTAGTTGATATCCCCTGTCGCCAAAATAGCAGATATAGGCTGAAGATAACCTGAACCGCTACCCCCAACATCAACCAAAAAATACCCAAGCTGTAAAACTGGACCGCAAACATTAATGAGGCGCTGGTAATGAACAACACCAGCAATCGGACTAACCCCAGCCAATGGATAGCCGGCAGGGGCCACTGGCCAGTATCGATATGCTCTTGATGCCAATAACCTACTAGCCAGCTCACCGCCAAGATCAAAGCCGCGACCAGTTCGATCTGCCACAATCTCATGACCGAGAAAAGCAAAAAGCCGGTCGAGCCCATTACCACCCAAATCAACTCGCCGGCCAACATTCGGGTTGAGAAATCCCACCTTAAATTACCGATCCACCAGCTAAAAAGTATCAACACGATTAATAACAGAGCCATCCACCACGGTAACTGAACCGGCAAAAAATACATTAATTGAAAGATACCCAAAAGCACTACTAAAAGTAGTAGTAACTTTCGGTGATGCCAAAACCAGTTAAAATTGAGTGGTTGTTTGATCAAAGCGAGCTTGCTTCAGTCCCCAACACTACCCGCACCTCCGCAGTAGTAGTGGTAGTTACCTTATCAGTACCAATCTCGGCGTTTAACGAACTGGCCAATCGTTTAACCTCCCACTCACGCTTACCCTCAGACAGATCGTAAACCATAGTCTTGGTAAAGCCCTTAGTGGCGTTGTTACCAGTAGAGACCACATTGTAGCTTTGCGCCTTTAGCTTGGTCGATATCTTCCCGGCCAAGCCAGTTACATTAGTGCCGTTTAGCACCTCTACCTTTAATGGTTCCGTGCTGGCCATCTCTTGATCTGCCGACTCTACACTCTGACTACCAGAGACGATCTTAGCCACATAATCGGTAATGGTTTTAAAGTCATCGCCAACCGGTTTAAGCACATATAGCTCTCCCGCCCGTGTGCCATACAGTAGGCCAGTTGGAGAATCATCAAATACCTTGGTCACTAGCTGAGTGGCATCAAAATCTCTGGTTAACTCCAGCGCCCGTTTCATCTCTGCAATAGTCAGGTTGGTTTGAATACTGTCGGTTAACAGGTCCAACACCGCCAAGGCTTTGGTCGGATTGGTTAACAGATTAATCTTCATCGCTGTTTCCCGCATCGCCAATATCACTTGCTGCTGACGACGAGCTCTGTCAAAGTCCGATGTACTTTGGCGCGAACGGGCATACTTTAACGCCATTGCCCCATCCATCGTATAGGTACCAGCTTTAATGTTGACTACCTCAAAGGTCTTGCCTGGACCGGGATACTTGTCATCGTAAAGGTCTTTATCAACTGTCACATCAATTCCGCCCAATCCTTCGTCGATTAATTTAGCAAAGCCAGAAAAGTCGATACGAATATAGTAAGGAATGTCTAGCCCCAAGACTTGGCCAACAACATCAGCAGCCAACTCGCCGCCCTCATTGCCTTCCTCCGCGTTACCAATCTCATAAACTGCATTGAGCTTAGAGTCTCCAAATCCAGGCACTTTAACAAACAAATCACGGGGCAACGAGAACAACATGCCACTCTTGTCGCTTACATTTAAACTGGCGACCATCACTGTATCAGTTAGATTGGGACCTTCGACCTCTGGGCCACCCCCCGGGATACCTAGCAATAGCACATTAACTCTGCCGGATTCTTCACCCAACAACTTACTGGTATTAAGAGTAAACAGGCTTTTAATGCCACCATCCCAATTCCAACCGCCCAAGGCGACCTTAGTAGCAAACCAACCAGCCACTAATAAAATAATTACTAAAATGGTTAAGCCAAAGACTCGCTTGGCTGAGCTACGCCGCTTAACTCGATGTAGCCTACTCTCTTCCACAGGCTCTTCCCGTAATTCTTCCCCCCGCGTCCGGCGAGAAGCCTTGAGATCTTTTTTCCGAATAACCATAAGACTCCTGATAAATTATTTTATGTACTACTACTAATCATAATACATCAATCCAAATCAATTGACACACTGCTTAGGAAATACGGACAATGGTGTCGGAATGCATGATGATGAAGAAGAAAAAGTAACGTCCGGGTTTTACCTCTCCCGCCCACTGCTGGTGATCGGTTTGGTAGTGCTAATACTGGGAGTTGGCATAATCTCATTTGTCCAGGCAGGGGGGCGACAAGCGATAGCCAAAAGTTGGTTGGGATGGTTTTTGCCATCGTTTAGCCTAGAGATAAAAGCCAGTCCATCTTACTTACCAGCTGACGGTAACAGCACGACCCTAATCGATATTGTCGCCAAAGATAAGCACGGCCAGTTAATCGATGGCAGTGACATCGAAATCAACCTAGTGCAAGGTATCGGCGACCTGACCAATTCGGCTGATATGCCGTCCAATGTATCAAAGCAGGTGATTTTGCGGACTCCCGCCAAACCGCAAGTCATAATAATTGAAGCGGATTTTAGAGGGATAAAAGAAACCGTCACGGTAGATATTTTTGATCCGGCCCCTCCAGCCGTCCCGACCCTTAAAGCTCCCGCCGACAAAGCTGTAATCACCACCGCTATTCCTACAATATCCGGTCAGGGCCCGGTCGGGACCAAAGTTGAAGCGTACGTTGATGATCAACAAAATACCATTTTTACAGTAGACTCATCCGGAAACTTTGCTGGTCCATTAGAACAAGCCATTAAGCGCGGTCAGCACAGCCTTAAGTTAATTTCGATAAATAAGTACGGGGTCAGAAGCGCCGCCTCTATCCCCATCACTATTGAGATTCGCACTCCGGACCCAGAGATCGATCTGGCCAACCTTCGGATTAAACCCAATCCGGCCAAGGCCGGCGAGGTGTTTTATGTCTTCGTCCCGGTTTCATCTAATACCCAATCAGTTAAGCTGATGATAGAAAACACTTCCTACGCCCTCGCCGACCGCAACCGTTCTAGCATCTACAGCGCTACCCTAAGGGCCCCCACTTCGCCCGGCCTCTACCCCATATCTCTAATCATCACTAATCAGGGGGGAGATAGTGTTTTGGCCGAGAATATTGCCTCGCTTAAAGTCCGCTGATAGGAGCTCTGGGAGCCCCAAAATAACTCTTGACCCCATTAGAAATCGCTGATGAGACCTGCCAATGGGATCTACGAAGAGTGAAATGGCCCCCGATTAATCGAAATACCAGGGCTACGCCCAAGGCTTCTCCGGACTTCTAAAGGGGTTGACAAAATACTTTATTCGAGGTAGTATATGGACGGTTTCCAAAGTATGCGGAAACCTTTTTGGTAGGGATAAAACACATATCCTCATCCATAAATTTAGAGGATCACTATTAGTACCTCATCTAAAATTAGGTCCGGACTCCCCCCTCATAATGATCCGCCTAGGCGGACCATCACTAAAAAGGGGGTCTTAGCTGTAATCCAAAAGATAGCTAAACGAGGACGAGGGCTACGGAGCATTAAGCTAACCAGCCGCTCGTTTACCAGAGGGATAGATCTGCGCAAAACTGTCCGTTCGTTTGGAGAATCTGGTAAACATTGGGGGTTGGTAACTTTGTCAGTCATCGTCTTGTTTAGCAGTATCAAGCTAGGCGCTCCAGCCGGGACCGGTGGCCCGGCTAACAATAATGTGCGTTATCGCACCATCGCCGAGATCGCCTCGGCCGCCACCTTGGCAGAGTTAGGCAACCCCCTGTATAGCAACGAGGAGTACACCACTAACGTTGATGCAAACGGCGAGTACCTATTTAAAACCGTCCAGACCGAAACGATTATCAGTCGAAGCAACCGAACCAAAACCATTAAATATATCGTTCGTGAAGGCGAATCAATCAACAGCTTGGCCAGTGACTTTGGCATCACTGCCTTAACTCTTAAATATGCTAACGGTCTGTCTAATAACTCGCTAAAAGTTGGGCAAGAGTTAAAAATCCCGCCGCTTGATGGCTTATACGCTACAGTCCAACGCAACGATACCCTCAGCAGTATCGCCAATCGCTATCATGTAAAAGTTGACGATATTATTAAATATAACGGACTTATCCCAGGCGATCCGATCTTTGCTGGCCACGAACTACTAATTCCCGGAGCGATTGTACCCAAGACTACTGCCGCACCGTCTAGTAGCAGCAAGGTTGGTGTACCTGCATTTAACCCAACACCCTATTCTGGTCGATTCATCTGGCCGACCGAAACACCCACCCATTACATATCACAAGGATACCGCAGTGGACATCGCGCCATCGACCTTAACCGCTTAAACGGATGGGGCATTTATGCCTCTGCTCCAGGTGTAATCCAGACGCAAAGAAGCCGTTGGGGCTACGGCAACCTAATCATTATCAATCATGGTGGCGGTTGGAGCACCTACTACGGTCATTTGAGTGAATTTAGGGTAAGTCCAGGCGAATACGTCCAGCAGGGCCAACTTATCGGAATTATGGGTTCGACGGGCCGTTCAACCGGGCCCCATCTGCACTTCGAGATTCGCCAAAACGACATCCTCTTAAACCCGCTAAACTACCTACCTCGATGATAGTGACAATTCTCTTGTCACTATGGGCTTCGCCAATTTTTATTATCGAAACCGCCGGAGCGTTACTGCTCTGGACTTTTCGCCAAGTTGTGCCGATTAAAATCCATACTGACCCCAAACTACCTTATGCTTGGGCGTGGTTGTTTTATGTTCGACCCAACACCTTCCTACGAAAATATATGGATAAACGAGAGTGGAAAGGGTGGGGTCGTGGAAATATAATTGTTGTCCGTGAGGATGTCCTCGCTGCTCGTCCCGCAATCCCCCTCCACGAGCTCCGCCATGTTTGGCAGATTATGGTGCTGGGAATTTTCAAGCCAATTATCTCCATCCCCACCACTTTGGTGTATCGCATTCTCTATGGAGCCAAGTTAGGATACTGGCTAAATCCATTTGAGCAAGATTGTTACCGTTTCTCCGGCGAGACCGAATTAATGAATCAACGCATCCAAGAACTACGGCAATTACGCCATTGGAGCCCGAGTGTCCCGAATCGATAAAATTAGCGCTGCCGAAGCTGTTGTTTGAGTCCCGGTATACCGGGACGAGTTCAGCGATAGGCGGAAAGCTATATTTTATCTGATGAGGAGCGAAGGCGACTGGCGGCCGGTTTGGGGCCACCCGTTTGCCGGGACAAATGGGTAGCAAAAAATATTAGGTTAAAATCCTGAAACAAGTTCAGGATGACAGATGGGGAAGTTGTCATGTTGTCGCTCGCAATGACAAGTTGGGTTATGTCGTACAATATAGTAAAGAATGCTAGATGAATAATGAAGAATGTCGAATGAGCAAATTAGAAGATTTGATAGATGATTTTCTCGATTATACCGAGATAGAGAAACATCGAAGTGGCAAAACCCGAGATAACTACGCCCACTATCTGGGCCGATTTGCCGAGTTTACGGCGGGTGAAACTAGAAAAGATATCTCCCCCGCTCAAATTAACCTGCCCCTTATTCGCAAGTATCGACTGTGGCTAAATCGTTTTTCAGATGAAGCGGGCAATCCCCTAAAGCCAATTACTCAAAACTACCACATTATTGCCCTGCGAGCTTTCCTTAAGTTTTTGGCCAAACAAGATATTAAAACTTTGACTGCCGAAAAGATAGAATTAGGCAAAACCTCAGAACGGCATATCGATTTTCTCTCCCCAGAAGAATTAGAACAGATCTTTGCCGCTGTGCCATTAGATGACAAGATCGAAAACTTACGCGACCTAACCATTTTAATTACCCTCTTCTCCACCGGACTGCGAGTATCCGAACTTACTAATCTAAAACGCAAGGATATCGATCTCAAGCGTGGCGAGTTTATGGTTCGTGGAAAAGGCGATAAACCACGGGTAGTATTTTTATCCGCCGATGCCAAAGATTTATTAGATAAATATTTTACTAAGCGAACCGATAACGCCGAAGCGGCTTTTGTGGCCCATAAAGGCCCCAGTAAACACACCGCCCTAACCCCTCGTAGTGTTCAACGAATTGTAGAAAAATATACCAAAGCCGCTGGTATAGTTAAAAAAGTAACTCCGCATGTTCTGCGCCACTCCTTCGCCACCGACCTACTAATCAATGGAGCAGACATTCGCTCCGTGCAAACCATGCTCGGCCACTCCTCTATTACTACTACCCAGATCTATACCCACCTCACCAATCCCCACTTGAAAGAGATACACCGTACCTTTCATAACAAACGGGGTCGAAAGTGAACAATACTACAGGGAAGCTTGCCCCGTACCAACATACCGCTGAAATTGCGGTAGCAATTTCCGGCTTGTTTGGTATCGGGGTACATAAAGCATTTCATAACCGCCGCAAAAAATGATGAACGACCAAGACTGGCAAAAATTAGATAGCAAACAGGTCTATAAAGGATACCGCAATGTTGTGCGAACTAATTTTAGAATGCCAAATGGTAAAACAATCGACTATGACATAATCGATGAAGGTCGAGCCGTCTGTGTGTTAGCGCTAACAGCCAACCAACAGGTAGTTCTCGCCAAACAGTTCCGACCCGGACAGAACAAAATCCTGCTCGAACTGCCCGGCGGTGGTGCCAAAAAAGACGAAGATCCGCTAGACGCGATCAAACGAGAGCTATTAGAAGAAACTGGCTACACCGGTAATTTCCAATTTGTCAGCACCAGCTGGCACTCCGCCTACTCGACCCTCCAACGATATAATTTTGTCGCCACCAACTGTGTTAAGGTGGCCGAACCAGACTCGGGTGATGAAGAATTTACCGAGGTGGTTTTAATGTCCTTGTCAGAATTTCGGGAGCACCTAAGAAGCGGCGAACTAACCGATATGGGCACCGGTTATCGCTGCCTCGACTTCCTCCATTTATTGTAGAGCCTTATCGCCATCGGAGGAGGAACGTCCTCAATTGAGCTAAATCCTGGTTGGGTGGAGGCACTTGTCTGACCCCGACTTGTCGGGGGAGTTGTGCCGGGAGCGCCCAGGGATTTAGCCAATTGATAGCTCCGACGACTGGCCGTCCTTTCGGTGCTACCACTTTGGACGAGCAAAGTGGTAGCGAAAAGATAATGTTGTACGATTCTGGACCCTCCTGCGCCAAGGCTACAGACGGGCAGACAAGCCAGAATGACGTGGTTAGCACGGCCAACAATTACTCCAGGAAGCCGGAGGTTACCTCGGCCAAAAATTCTTTGGATTTTAGGTTGCGATCAATGATCTGCTCCATAAATCCCGCACTAATCTGGGCTACTTTAGGCAACACCTGTTTCGGGATATCCCCGCTCATTGCGCGTAATGCCAATAACTCCTCCCCGCCAATGGGTATAGAAGCCGGATCACTGCTACGATGCTGGGCGTCTAACATGCCACCCAGATCAAAACTAAACCACCCCTCGTCTACCGGTGTGCGACATTCTACACAGTGATTTAATTCTGGCCGAAAGCCCAAACTGGTTAATAAATTTATCTCAAACCAACTTTTAACTGCGTCCAAATCCCAACCCACGCTAATCGATTCTAACGATTGATAAACTATCTCAAATACTCGGTTAATCTCTTGAGTCTCCTCAATCAGCTTATCTACTGTCTCAGCAATGTAATAAGCGGTGGCTACACTTCTTAGGCTCTGGCCAATACCAACTAGGTTATTAATAGTGTAGGCTCCCGCTACTAAATCTAAGTTTCTCCCCTCGGCTAACAGATATTCGTTATAACGGAACAGCTCCAAAAACCCACCCAGCTTAGCCTTGGGCTTGCGCACCCCTTTGGCCACTACCCGGATTTTTCCCCTATCTTCTGTCAGGATTGTTAGAATCCGATCAGCTTCTCCCAAGTTAATCCGCTTGATAATAATCCCCTTGGTTTTGATAGTCGCCATACCGTTATCTTACCAAAAAGAGGCTCTTGAATTGCCAAAACCCCTGATAATTGGTATTTTACGAGGTGTATCCTTCGCAGAGGTACACCGCTAACCTGGGTGCGTAGTTCCCTGGCCGCGCCCGAGGCGCAGACGCGGGCAGGCAGTGGTAGTTCTACCACTTCAAGCCAAAAATGTTCGTCATGATATGAAGTTAATGGTAATAGAATCGGATTATAACCTGGGTGCGTAGTTCAGTGGTAGAACGCTGTCCTGATAAGACAGAAGTCGGAGGTTCGACTCCTCCCGCACCCACCAGTCTCCGCTACCTAAAGGTAGCTACGCCTGGCTCCGCCAGAGAATTTTTATAACTAGCGGAGACTGCCCTGCGTAGCTCAAGGAGCGAAGCATGGGCCACCAAATAATCGGTATAATAGCTATATGAGGTTCTTTTTCTTTATTTTAGGAGCGTTCGGTGGAACGCTATACGTTATCTATCATCGCAAGATCACCGAAGTGATAAATCTTAAGATTGGCTGGGCCGAGAAGTATTTGGGCTCCGGTGGAACTTATACGGCCCACTTGCTTTTCGGCTTAGCTGCCATTATCTTAGGTTTTCTGATCGGCTTCGGTTGGATTCCCATGCCTTTCTAACTTTGGGCCCGTAGTTCATCTGGTAGAACATCGCATTTGCAATGCGGAGGTAGGCGGTTCGAGCCCGCCCGGGTCCACCAGTCTTCGCTTCCTAACGGAAGCTACGCCTGGCTTCGCCACTATACAAAAGCGAAGACTGCCCTGCGTAGCTCAGAGAGCGAAGCACGGGCTGACCTAAATTTAATCCCTCAAGGTCGACACAAACCGCTTCAAACGAGGGTCTTGTTTTAAGCTACGTAAGCCCTCAAAGTATTCCGCCACTGCCTCTGGGGTTGAAGTTTTATCAACGTAAAATCGCGACAATATTTCGCTCCCTAAATTAGCCAACACCTCAATCCCCGCCTTAGCATCGGTGATAACGTACCTACCATCTATTTCTTGCAACGCCCCCCTATCCAATAGAACAATTAATTGAGCCGCCCCGGCCAGATAATACGGCTCACCATCACTATTTGCCTTGCTCGACTTACTAGTTAGATAAGTAGCGATCGTGCCAAGCTTGGCGATCAATTGACGTTCGGCTATCTTTTTTAAGGTTGAATACTGCTCCATCCCCTGAGCAAATAGCAATATTCCGACCGTATCGGCCTTCAGTTCATCAATTGCATCGTAACTGCCGATCCGCTTTTCGATCTGTTCATCCTCGGTCGGCATAACCGTATGGCCAAATTCGTGCAACACTGTTTCGGTTAAAGCGGCCATTTTATAACTCTCGGCATCCGCGGAACTGACAAGCTTCAACTTTTCCAGCAACGGCAATTCTTTCATTGCCGCCACTTTAACTACGGGGTCAGCATGAATCACCACCTTTGTCTCACTCGTCTCTCCACGAGTCATCCAGTAAAGATTAGGACCAAAAGCCAGCGGCTGAGTATTTAATACAATCTTTTGAGCAGGCGGTAATTCGTCTAAGCTATCGGCGTACTGTTTATTTAGTTGGCGGGCGATCTGACCAAACTTTCTGAAAACACCTTGGGTCGCCCGGGTTTCTGACGTCTGCAAACCAAACCTCAACTCTACATCCACCTTGTCTGCCTCGCCGGAACCAGTGTTGCCCTGAGCAATCAGCATCAGCGGACAGCCCTGTTCCGCTAGTTTAGCTCCTTCGTCGTACAGTTTTTCCCAGAGATCATCCAGGCCTTGGGCAGTGTGCATATCCGAGCCATAGAGTTCTGCTACATGCTGAAGATATTCGGATAGTCCCTGATATTTTTCCGGCAACCGGCCTTGTTCTAATAGGCTACCGGTTCGCCTAGCTAATGCTTCGATTCGTGAGACTATCTTGGGCCACTCGAACGGGAATACTTCGCTGTAGGTCTTAACCCTGATCACAGAGTTCTTCTGACCTTCCGGTACTATCCTGTAGTCGTACAAATATTCGGCTCCACCTAATTCATCCTCACCCGTTTTACGCCGGTGCTGTTTGTCTAACGGTGTAGCATCCTGACCCCCGGGGATATCAGCAATCTCGATCTGTTTAACGTAAGCATGATCGATATATTTCCCTAGGACGGCTGAGAAGTCCAAGAAAAGTTCTACTTCATCACGATTAAAGCCAGTTTTTTCTAACTGCTCGTCTGATAACTGCTCTTTTACCCAGTGTCTGACCAAAGCTAACACCGCTAGCTGACGTTCCGATGAAACCATCACCAGTGTCCGCCAAGCCTCCGGCTGCTCCTCGCGGATAGTTTCTAACGCCCCCAATTGCTGGATACGAAGCGCCTCTTCTAATTTGGCCGGCTGTTGCAGTAACTGCTTGGCAGCTCGCCCCTCTTCGTCTTTGTCATCAATCTGCTTGGCCCAGCTCCGGCATTTTTTTGCCAACCTTTTGCCAGCTGACTGCTTCCAACATTCAGTTACTACCGCCCGGCCAACGGCAAACAGATCCTCAACGCTCGCAATATTCTCGGGGCACTCGGGCCAACCCTCGGCTTCGACAAAACTCTTGAGGTCTTCGCGCAGTTCGCGGGCAAATTTAACCGATTCGGGCAAGTGTTCTATCGGATGCAAAACATCCATCCGATTCACTTCTCTATCCGGCTGGGTTTGTTCAAACTCCTGCCCAAAATTTAGATCTCTGCGCTCACTCATTACAGATCTCCTTCGTTGATGGTGATCTGTTTTACATCAGAAGAGTTAAGTACGGCGTTGGCGATATTAGTTTCTACTTTATCCCTAATTGTTCGCTCTAAGGGCCGCGCGCCAAAAGCCGGGTCATAACCTAATTTGGCCAGCTTCTTAATTGCCGCATCAGTAACGGTTAATTCAATACCCTTATCGGCCTTTAATCGCTCTATTAATTTGGCCAGCTTAAGTTTAGCGATCTGCTCGATCTCGGATTCTGCCAGCGGCTTAAACACGATTACGCCATCAAATCGATTAACAAATTCTGGCTTAAATGTCTCCTGAACTAACAATTTGGATAGCTGAGCTTGCATCTCAATATATGGCATGCCGTGCTGAACTGCATCAGTAATCATTCGAGCTTGCGCATTACTGGTGGCAATAATAATAGTGTTAGTAAAATCGACGGTATTGCCCAGGTTATCAGTTAGTTTGCCTTCGTCTAACATCCGCAAGAATACATCCAATATCTCCGGATGGGCCTTTTCAATTTCATCTAACAACACCACCGCAAACGGAGACTTTTTAACCGCCTCGGTAAAGCTACCACCAGACAAAGACACATCACCACTAACTGCCGGCGCGCCCAAGATACGGTAAATCGAATCACGTGTCTGATACTCGTTCATATCCAACCGGATAATCCTTGTATCATCGCCAAAATAGGCCCAGGCCAAGCTTTTGGCTAACTCAGTTTTACCTACACCGGTCGGACCCAAAAACAAAAAGTTACCAATCGGCCGTTTACCGGCTATAGATACCCCTAACCGAGCCCGCTTTAGTGCTTCGACCACGGCTTTAACCGCCTCGCTCTGTCCGATCAATCGACCATGAATCTTCTCTTCTAAACCAATCAATTTATCTTTTTCGGATGCGGTAATCTCCCCCATCGGCACATTGGTTCTCGAACTCATCACCTGCTCAATGGCGCTTCGCTCCACTAATGTTTGGCGCTTACGAGAGGTATAAACCGCCGCTTCATCTAACAGATCTAAAGCTTTGTCGGGTAGCTTCCGCTCGTGCAGATACTGGCTGGATAGTTCAACCGCCGCCTTTACCGCTGCCAAAGTAATTAACACACCCTGACGCGCCTCAATCTTGTGGCTTAAATCTTCTAACACTAAAATGGCCGAATCTTTGGGTAACTCCTCAATGCTAATACGACTAAATAATCTAACTAAATTAGAATTATTTTCGATGTATTTTTTGTAGTTGATAGGATCCGAAGTTCCAACTAACTGCATCTTCTTCTCTAACGCGCCCAATAAAATAGCCGAGACGTCAAACCCAGCTCCCGACTTAGCTTTGCCTAATTGGTCTAAATTGCCCAGGAACAAAATGGTGTTGCCCGAAGCCGCCGCTTCGTTAACCGCCATCGCAAACAACTGCTGAAAGCCAGCACCGGAACCAATCATCGCCCCAATATCCAAAGCCACCAACTTGTGATCAGATAGCGCGGGGATATCGCCGCGAATCATTCTTAGAGCGATGTCCCCCACGATTGAGGTTTTACCCACGCCTGGTTCACCCACTAAAATAACGCTGTTCTGTTCACTGCGAGACAGCGCTCTTACCGCTTCTTCCACCTCACGTTCGCGTACCCGAGCCGAGGTTAACAACCCCACTCTGGCTACATCGGTCAGATTTTGGCTGAACCTATCCAACACCGGGGTTGGTCTAGCGGTCCAAGTTTTATTTAAATTACGCCGAGGAGTAAGTAAATCGTAAAGTAATCCGTGACGAATCTGTGGGGAGCGATAACCTACTGTTTTTTTGCTCCATTCCACCACCGCTAACGCCTCCGACAGAGTGACCTTAGCTCCATCTAATACTGAGCTGACCACTGTCGACCTCTCGATTACGGCCTTAAGCAGATGACTCCAATCTATCTGAGCCCCATCCTTAACCGCCAGCTCAAACGCCCGAGCCAGCACCTCGCCGGCGTCTTCGGTCGAGGACTTGATTAGCTCCACCGATCCCGTGCTGTGCCAACCCAATCGCAACGCAGTAACCCGCACACCCCGAGCATGTTCCAACGCATTAAACAACATTCCGATCGAAAGAGCAGTTTGCCCCCGACGACGCATTAAACGCAGGGCTCGCCAAATAATTCGCATGGTAGCGACATCCATATATGACATAAATGGTTGGTTGGTAGTTTTACCCGGGATTGAACCCTTCCAACGATAGGCCCAATACAGCCAAACCAATAAGGTGGGTAAGGTCCAACCCAGTAGCGGCGAGTGTAGCCAGTCTATCCCCGTGCCTAACGTTAGGGGCAAACCAATTTTAAAAATAACCAGCCCGATTAATGCCAAAGTTAGCAAACTCCACACAGCAAAAGTAGACTGTACAAAAACTATCCAGCTGTTACTGGGCCAGTGAGGCTGTTTAATTTGATTTTCGATTTTCTCCATTTTATTTGAGCATAGTAAATATCAGCCACGGTAATACCCACCAAACCAAGATGGCGATTAATCCGATTACTGAAATTATTAGATAAACCAACAAGGTGGCCATTACTCGAAATCCCCTAAACAGAAACCCAATCAGCCGACCTCGCCAATTGTAATCACCAAACAACGGCTCGAGCGCCAACCACAATCTTAAGTTAGCGCCAAACTGCAAGATATCTTCGGCGGTTAGTAAAAATGATTTGGTGCTCGCTAAAATCTTCGCCGGCACAATGGCAAAGAACCAGACTAAAAATCTTCCCAGCTCGTTAATTGGCGTTAGCCACATTTGTTTTGGTTTTTATAAGATTAAGTCCCCAATTACAGTTGTTTTATCATTATATCACAAATTTTAGTAAAGGTCAAGGGCTACTCGAGTCCTTTGCCCTACTAAAACCACCCCTGATGAAAGGGGCAGTTTTTGCCTTGCTTCAGTCAAAGAGTAACTAAAAAGTGATATCACGTTCTGTGTCCCGGTAAACCGGGATCGGTCGATCTTTACTTCGTAGTAAAGCTGTAGAAGGTCAGTGATTAGGTGCCAGATACAAGGGTCGGCCTTGTGTCCAGCATCTAACCACTGACATTCGAATTAGCTCCCTAGAAAGGAGGTGTTCCATCCGCACGTTCCCGTACGGATACCTTGTTACGCATCTGTTATTCTCTTGTTACCAAGAGTGTCGGACTATGTCTTCACCCTGATTTCTCAGGGGCCAACGTATAGTCTCTACGGGGTTAAGGAAGTTTGCTTGTCCGTCCGTAGTCCGTCAGCCGACGGACGAAGGAGGATATGCCTCCTTGCGGATTTAGTAAACTTTCGCCATCAATGATGACTATCCCAACTTCCCTCGGCGTTGTCCTGAATAATCAGGAGTTCACCGATATAGTTAGATTTTACCATGCGATTACTCGCATGGGAAGCCGCTAAACTTCACCCCAATCATGAGTTTCACCTTCGGCCCTCTTACGAGAGACTTCGGGCGCCCCTCACTTTCGTGGTGTGACGGGCGGTGTGTACAAGACCCGAGAACGTATTCACCGTAGCATGGCTGATCTACGGTTACTAGCGATTCCGGCTTCATGCAGGCGAGTTGCAGCCTGCAATCCGAACTGAGACCGGTTTTCAGGGATTAGCTCCACCTCGCGGTTTGGCTACCCTCTGTGCCCGGCCATTGTAGCATGTGTGTCGCCCAGGCCATAAAGGCCACGCTGATTTGACGTCATCCCCGCCTTCCTCCTTGTTAACCAAGGCAGTCTCGTGTGAAAAATATAACACACAATGGGGGTTGCGCTCGTTGCCCGACTTAACGGTACACCTCACGGCACGAGCTGACGACAACCGTGCAGCACCTGTCTATGCTGTCCATAGGAGGGCCCTAGTTTCCTAGGGCTTGCAGCAAGATGCAAGACCTGGTGAGGTTCCTCGCTTATTATCGAATTAAACCACGTGCTCCACCGCTTGTGCGGGTCCCCGTCAATTCCTTTGAGTTTTAACCTTGCGGCCGTACTCCCCAGGCGGGATACTTAACGCGTTAGCTACGGCACTGAGGGGACCGATGCCACCAATGCCTAGTATCCATCGTTTACAGCGTGGACTACCGGGGTATCTAATCCCGTTCGCTCCCCACGCTTTCGCTCCTTAGCGTCAGAAATGGCCCAGCAGACTGCCTTCGCCTTTGGTGTTCTTCTCGATATCTACGGATATTACCCCTACACCGAGAATTCCATCTGCCTCTACCATTCTCTAGATCAGCGGTTTCGAACACTCTCCTCCGGTTGAGCCGGAGTCTTTAACGTTCGACCTACTGGTCCGCCTACGAGCGCTCTACGCCCAATAAATCCGGATAACGCTCGGGCCCTACGTATTACCGCTGCTGCTGGCACGTAGTTAGCAGGCCCTTATTCTTACGGTACCGTCATAATCTTCCCATAAAAAAGAGGTTTACAACCCGAAGGCCGTCATCCCTCACGCGGCATTGCTGCGTCAGACTTTCGTCCATTGCGCAAAATTCCTCACTGCTGCCTCCCGTAGGAGTCTGGGCCGTGTCTCAGTCCCAGTCTGGCTGGTCATCCTCTCAGACCAACTATCGATCACAGCCTTGGTAGGCCATTACCCTACCAACTAGCTAATCGAACGCAGGCCGCTCCTTGGGCGATAAATCTTTACTCCGAAGAGACTATCGAGAATTATCCTGCCTTTCGGCAGGTTATGCTCGACCCAAGGATACGTTCCCACGCGTTACTCAGCCGTCTGCCATGATCCAGAGATCAGATACCAGAAATCAGATATCAGAGTTGGATAGCCTGAGTAAAGCTATTCAACTGTTTCGAGATAGCTTTATATCGATCTGCGCATATTTGCAAATCCGATATAGCAATGCTGTTGTAACGCGACAGAGCGATCATTCGCAGATGAGTGACTGTCTCATCCGATGAGCCCATCGCTTCCGTGACAAATCTTCTTAGTTCCTTTTGAGACCTTTTACGAGCAAAACCTTCCGCCAATAGCGCGCAGATTGATTTTGAAGATCGCAGAATTTGTTTGCGAACATCAGCTAATTCAGGTGGCAGTTTACTCGCAACGTCCTCTACTACAACAAAGGCTGATAGGGCGTCTTGATACACTCTTAATTCGATCACATCCACAATTGCATTGTACTATCCGACTTCTGACTTCCGAAATCTGATCTCCGGACCATTCGACTTGCATGTGTTAGGCATGCCGCCGGCGTTAATCCTGAGCCAGGATCAAACTCTCAAAAAAGTGAGGTCAAACCACTAAGTGGCAGACATCACTAAGAGTTAATCCATCCGCTACTCTAAAAGTAGCGGAGAAATTGAAATTGAATTGATTGTGAGCACTTTTTAGTTACTCTCTGACTGTCAAGGTAGGCAGAAGCGTTAAAAAGAAAAACCCGGCCCCAATGGGCGCGGATCTCCGGGGAAAAACGACCGGGAAATCCAACTTGTCGAGTTCCTCCTTTTTAACTTAAGAATAAACTAACTGGAGGTATTATACCGGGTTTGCGGGGCAAGTCAACACCCCCTTACCCCCTGTTGACAAAAAATAGCTCTGGGAGCGATAATGCTGGGTTATGAAGCCATTACCAGAAAATATTCGCGATATGAACGCCGGGGATTACCTGTCCACGGTAGAGTCCACTCCAGAACATATTGAACAACGAGAGTTTACTGTTTCTCCCGAATTATGTGGTGGTCATTTTGAGAAAGGCCCTAAAATAGTCCCCGCTTTTCGTATATTAGAAGGCTTGTTTAAAAAGGGACCACGCTCTCTGCCATCCACAGTGGAGATGAAAATCAGCGACACCCTACCACTCGGAACCAAGGGAACCATTACCAAATACGCGCCCGATCATCTTACACACACTTCACGATCGGTAGTCGTTCGCCAAAATGGCAACAAGGATGGCATAGATATTACCGCCGAATGGACCAATCTTAATGATCAGCGTTGGTTTAGTGAACCTTCGGTGTGGAAACCTACCATTATCTGCCAGGATGCTGAGCTCGTGGTCGCTGATAGTTCTGATATTGAACGGATTCGGCCACAAGGACCAGAAATTATTATGATCGATCGGGTAATCAATCCGACTGGGCATACTCACATCAGCGAAGCCGTCCATCGAGTAACGACGGCTGACTTTTTAAAAGGACGTGGCACTTGTGGCGACGACCTTAGCCCCCAAACCGGCGAATACCATATCTTTAACAACGCACGCACTTTAGAGGGCATCGGTCAGCTCGCCTACATCTATTTTCAAAAACACTCTCCGACCGAACAACCACAAATCCCTTTCTTTACCAAAGTGGAGGCGGTTTATAATCATAACTATCGGCCGGCAATCAACGAACCGATTCACTATCAGTTACTAGATTT
The DNA here is from genome assembly GCA_016936175.1 of Patescibacteria group bacterium. Taxonomy (GTDB): domain Bacteria; phylum Patescibacteriota; class Kazan-3B-28; order Kazan-3B-28; family UBA10110; genus 2-01-FULL-49-10. Next base: position 30,428 of record JAFGPN010000018.1, read on the forward strand.
TTCTCGCGAGCGCAATCGCGGCGCGATTACCGGTCGAGTCTTAGCTGGTGACCACCAAACTATCTTGGCACTCTATCGCGCCGAGGTTGGCATCATGGCAACCAGCATGATGGAGAGAGTCATCCAAAAAATCACCGCCCAATCGGACAAAACCGAGCCTAATCAAATTTAAACCAGAGCCGATTTATCCTCCAATATCCCGTGAACTTCTTGTTTACGTTCTTTGGCGGTTATCGCAAACCCCAAATACTTACCCAACATTAACCGGGTTTCCGCATCCAAGGCCGGGATAGAGCCAAAGATCACCCCGGAGATGGGCACAAATATCCATTGTAAAATCATCTCCAGTCGCTTCCAGCGGGGAAAGTGCTTGGGCATCGGCGGTAGTAGGCCCTGTGCCACGATTACCGATATCACCACGCCCACCCAGGTGATGCTAAGTAGATTTCGGGCTAACACTGGTAGATTAAAAGCCAACACTGTAGTTCTAAATTCTGGGTTTAACAGCAGAGGCATCCAGCCACCCAAAGCGATTAGCAACGAAGAGGTAGACCAAGATACATGGCCTTCAAAGGTTCGAAAAGGATGAATAATGCGTTGATACCAGGTTAACTGACCACGAGTCGAAAAATATTTCTCCATTAAATACGGTAGGTGCTCTATCCCCCACGCCCACCGGCGTTTTTGAACGTACTGCGCCTTCATTGTGTCCCAAACATTTTTACCCAATACCGCATCCATCGATACCGGGCTAAAGATAGGTATAGCGCGATGATTGCCATTGTATCTAAAATAGGCCCGATAAAACTGCCGAGAATCTTCGGACACAATCGCTCGGTCCCAAAAATCAATATCAACTAGGGTTTTTAAGCTCATCGCCTGCGAAGAGAAATTAATCAATCGATGTGGCCGGGTTGATTCGATCATCTGCCAATAAGATGAGCCTAGCGCCACTAATCGGTTGAGCATCGGCACATCCCATAAATTATTATTAAATAACGGGATAGGTTGATAGCTCCTAAAGGTTCGCTCTGGATTTAGAATATACTCGTAGGTAACGTTGGCAAAATATTGCCGAGAAGGCAGAGTATCGGCATCGAAACAAGATACCATAATGTTGTCGTAAGCTAGTTCTCGCTCATCGACGTATCTCTGTAGCTCTTTGCCGGCATGATAGACATTAGCCCCCTTGGCTTTGAGCTCTCCCGCAATCCCGTCGGGGTGAACCGTAATTATTACATCGGCGAATACATCTTTGTATTCCTCTGCCACCCGACGAACCACCACTTGTGCCGATTCACCGGCTCGCTCCTCGGTCGCTAACACAATTACCAGCTTGTCTTTGGGGTAATTGCTATCGGCGCACGCCCGAAGCGAGGTTGATACTAATTCGTAACTTTCTTTATAAATAGCATAGATAACGACATGCAAAACCTCGTTCCACTGTTTTTGTAATCCCGGCAAGGCTCGCATCTGCTCTACCTGGGCCAACTCTTCTCTAATTCTGCTCGCCTCAAACCCCTTAGCTAACTGATACTTGCGGGTCAGCTCGTTGGCCCAATTTTCCAGATCCACAGTTTTTTTACAGCGCTCCAACCAATCTATCCGCGTATTCCGCTTTAGGTGAATATAGCCAGCTACCAGATGGCCGCCCATAACCAGGGCCTTGGTCAACCAATAGGTATCAAACAGAATAATAAAATAGGCCACTCCGGCCGGCCAGACAAAAGAAAAAATCACCGGCAACGCCAAAATCAGCCAGGAGGTCATCCCAGGAAACATCTCCCAAAACCGATAACTTCGAGCCCTTTTCATCGGCACCTATTATGCACCAATCGCCACCAATGACAAGGTAATGCCAAACACGATTGTCTGGATAAAGAAGGTGGCCCCCAGTAGTAACCAAGCCGCCAGCAGGTCCTTGGGGTAGATCTTAAACACTAACCACGTATTAAACGAGATTAAGGCCAGGTTAACCAACGGCCATAATACATCCCCCAACCAGCTTAATACCCCTAAATCAAATCCCAGGGGTACGGTTAGGGCGATTGGGTACGGCGCTACCCAAATTAGCCACAACACCCAAGATACGATGTGCAACAACCAGGCTATATAAATAAATAGGTAGAGATTTCTCTCCCGCCGCTTTAACCTCCCCCACTGATAAAAGAAATCCCGTCCCCCACTCCATTCGAAAAGCCTGACTTTCATAATCTTAATTTATCAGTAACTTAAACTCCGGCCAAGACATCGCCCGTAATTTATCAACTGCTAATAATTCTATTCGCTCCTGGATATAAAACTCGCCACAATCATAAATAATAGTGGCAAGATTAATAACCACGAGTAAAAGTTAACTAATGGGGCCGCTATAAACGAACCATCAATTACTTGTTGCTTGGTTTCGTCCGGCAAAAAGTTAAGGATAGAGGCGGCAATCAATGCCGCGTTTAATACGCTGTAGCCGGCCTGAACAACAAAACCCATCAATCCGCCACCGCCTATCGAACCCTGAAGCATCAACCCACCCTTAGTGGCAATTAGCAACAATACGGCCGCAAACAATATTACCTTAACTATAAAGATAGAGAGATTACCACTCATCCAGCCGCTATTTATCACATCGTTTTCCTGGCTGAGCATGGCAAAAGCGCTCGCCCCCCACTGGTTAGCAATTACCAGTCCAACGTAAGCCCCCAATAGAGTAATAATAACTTTTTCCCGACCCATCAAAAAACCGTAGACCAGGCTGGCCCCCAAAAAAACTAACAGCACTAAATCCCAAGTAGGAACCATCAACTTCAAAAATTAACTGCCCTAACTATAACAAAATTGCATTGGAATGGGAATTAGTTAAAGCTCGTCCCTTAAATCTTCTAACAATCGCTTTTGTTTTAGGGTCAGACGTTTTGGGATAACTATCTTAACTTTTATAAACAAATCTCCGTAACCGGATTGGTTTAGGTTTGGCAAACCCTTCCCGCGTAACCTAAACACCTCGCCACCGTTGGTTCCGGCGGGAATCTTTAGAGATAACTTTTCGTCCAGCGCATCTATCTTTATCTCGCCGCCTAATACCGCCACCGGGTAGCTTAAGTCCTCTGTGCGATAAAGATCAGCTCCCCGTCGCTCAAATCGGGGGTCAGGCAACACCGTTATAACAATATACAAATCACCCGCTCTGCCGCCACGCCAACCAGCCTCCCCCATCCCAGATAGCTTAATGGTCTGGCCGCTATCTATGCCGGCCGGAATATCTATCTCAATCGTTTCCGATTTATTAAGTTTGCCTTCGCCGTGGCAAGTGCGACAAGCTTTAGCTGGTTTCTTGCCGGTGCCTCGGCAAGCATCACACAACTGAACTTGAGCAAACGTGCCCAAAATAGTTCTACGGCTAACTCTTACCTCGCCCTGACCGTTACACTTATCACAAGATACCGATTTGCCATCAACAGCCCCGCTACCGCCGCACGCCTCACAAACCCGCGAACGATTAATCCCCATCTTTTTCTTGGCGCCGTGAGCGGCTTCGGCAAAGCTCACCTGGAGATGACCCTCTATATCACTACCCTGATTAGCATGTTCGGGACTTTTCCGTCTCTGCCTTCCGCCACCAAAAAAAGCGTTAAAGATATCATCAAATCCGGCCATATCTCCAAAATCCTGAGTAAACCTGGAAAGGTCCTCTGGTCGAAACCCCGAAAATCCGCCTTGAGAATAATTATCAAAAGTCTGGCCAAATTGGTCGTACTGTTTCTTTTTGGCATCATTGCCTAAAACCTGGTAAGCTTCGTTAATTTCTTTAAATCTCTTTTCGCCTTCGGCGTCACCTTTGGTTTTATCTGGATGGTATTTTAAAGCCAACTTCCGATAAGCTTGTTTTATCTCGTCCGTAGAAGCTCCCTTACTAATACCTAATATTTGATAGTAATCCTTGCTCATAATTAATAGCTGGCCCCATAGCGGCATACTAACTTTTTGTCATTCTGAACTCGTTTCAGAATCTCAGATCCTGAAATAAATTCAGGATGACGAATGATTTTTTATTTTTTACTGTAACTCTACCGAACCACTGGCCGCGTTTACTCGCCAAACCAGCTCATCCTGACCAGATTTAGATTGATACGATACCACCCAGCTTAAAATATCTCGCTCGGGTTGCATTAGCAGTAGGTTAACAGAATAATTACCGGAGTGATTAGCTCTAAAACTGCTACCGCCAGCTTGTTCAACTATCTCCAAAGCTTGGGTAAAGTTTATTTTAAGATATTCTTGAACGATATCTTCCGGCAAGGTCTCACCAAATATCTCGGATTGATCGTAGGTAGAACGGATATCTTTAGCGACGCGCGGGTTATTTACCACATAGTTGGTGGTTGCCTCAGGCGCCTGAAATACGTAAACATAGCGGGTTAAAAAATTATAATCTAATCCGCCATCAAATCTTATGGAGATAGCGGCCAATTTTGCCTGGGCGTTCCAAGAGCTGGCCTGCTTGTGGGCACTGGCTAACTCCGATACAAACGCCGCGTCTTCTTGGATGTAATCTAACTGCAGAAAACTCCCGGCCGCCAAGGTCGGTTGCACTTCGTTTTTATTCAGCAAGGCGTTAACCACTCCCCAACCGCCAAGACCGATTAAAACTAAACCCAGCAACAAAGAGATTACTTTGGGATATCTCATCTTAGACTATTTTCACCTCACCCGAATTGGCATCTACTTGGATCTGTAATTTAGCCCCGCTGGCATCCGTAGCTTTGTAGGTAATAAACCAGTTTAGATATTTTCCGGCCGGACGCGCTAAAATTGCCGAAACCTCAAAAGTTTTATGGGCAGATCGGAACGATGCCCCGCCTTGAGCTTCGGCCAGTTGAAGCGCTCTGGCATAATTAGTGTTCCAGTATTGAGCCGGAATCTCCAACACGCTAAAGTCTAACTCAAAATCTTGGACCGGCATTAGAAACCGCTTCATCGGATCTAAGTTATTTCTGGGGACATTAACCAAAAAGTAATAGTCCGGCTTGGATAGCGAGCTGTATATATAGTAGTTGGTAGAGAGACCAAAGGTGTTAGAGAGCGAATTGATGTATTTAGATGAGATTAGCACCAAAACCGCGTCCGGCTGAATTAGCCGAATAAAATCGGTTGCCTCTTTGGTCTCCCGAACTAACTGAGCCTGAATAACGGTTGGGTCCGCCAATCCGCTTTCTGGCGCGCTAGTTCCGGGATACGGGGTAAAATCGGGATTTTGATCAGTAGTGGTATTACTAATACCATTATCAAGCGAATTATCGGCATTATCGATTGGCCGCCGCTGACAACTGGCCGCCGAAAGCGTCATTAAAAACGCCACTCCCAGCAACCCCCAAATTAACCACTCTCTCTTCATTACCTTAATGATATCAGATTATTTCTGCTCTTCGGAGTCGCCTTCTTTAAACTCGCCCTCTTTAGCGTTACCGTTGTCAGTCGATTCTTTAGGCTGGTCACCGGCCGGGGCCTCGGGTTGTTGTTTATACATCGCCTCGCCCACTTTAGACAGTGTACCCGAGAGCTCTTCGGTAGCCTTTTTTAGTTCATCGGTATTATCGGTATTAAGGAGCTCTTTAACCGCCTTTATCTTGGCTTCGATGTCGCTCTTCAACGTGGCGTCCACCTTGTCGCCGGCATCTTTAAGCGCCTTCTCGGAAGCATAAACCAAACTATCGGCTTGGTTTTTAACATCTATCTTCTCGCGCTTAGCCTTGTCTTCGGTGGCGTACTTTTCGGCTTCTGCCGCCATTTTTTCGACTTCCTCTTTGGATAAGCCAGACGAGGCGGTAATGGTTATCTTCTGCTCCTTGCCGGTGGCTTTATCTTTGGCGGCCACATTAACGATGCCGTTGGCATCGATATCGAAGGTTACCTCCACTTGAGGCACCCCTCGAGGCGCTGGCGGAATACCATCTAAGATAAACCGACCCAGAGTTTTGTTATCGCTCGCCATTTCTCGTTCGCCCTGCACCACATTTATCTCGACCGAAGTTTGGTTATCTGCCGCGGTCGAAAATATCTGCGATTTGCTGGTTGGGATAGTGGTGTTGCGTTCGATTAGTTTAGTGGCCACTCCGCCCAAGGTTTCTAACCCTAACGATAACGGCGTTACATCCAACAACAGAATATCTTTAACATCGCCCTGCAATACTCCACCCTGAATTGCGGCGCCCATCGCCACTGCTTCATCGGGATTAACGCTTTTATTGGGCTCTTTGCCAAAGAATTTCTTAACCGTTTCTATCACTAACGGCATTCTGGTCATCCCCCCTACCAAAATTACCTCATCGATGTCCGAGGTGCTTAAACCGGCATCTTTGAGCGCCTTCTCCATCGGCGGGATAGTATTTTCTACCAAATCGCCCACCAACTGCTCTAATTTAGAGCGAGATAACTTCATCACCAGATGCTTCGGGCCAGATTCATCCGCGGTTACAAACGGGATGTTTATCTCGGTCTCGGTAGAGCTGGATAGCTCTTGCTTGGCTTTTTCGGCCGCTTCTTTTAATCGCTGTAACGCTAACTTATCATCAGCCAAGTTAATTCCCTGGTCCTTTTTAAACTCTTCGATAATCCAGTTGATAACTCGCTGGTCAAAATCATCACCACCCAAATGGGTATCGCCGTTGGTGGCCTTAACCTCAAACACCGATTCGCCCTCGGAATCCCCGATCTCTAAGATGGAGATATCGTAAGTGCCGCCACCCAAATCGTAAACAGCCACCTTCTCGTTCTTTTTGTTGTTCTTATCCAAACCGTAAGCCAGTGTGGCCGCGGTTGGTTCGTTGATGATTCGCTTAACATCAAGGCCAGCTATCTGCCCGGCATCCTTGGTGGCCTGGCGCTGGGAATCATCAAAGTAGGCCGGAACGGTAATCACCGCTTCTTTTACTTCTTCTCCCAAATAGGCTTCGGCATCTCGCTTGATCTTTTGTAAGACCAGCGCCGATATCTCTTGAGCGGTATAATCCTTGCCGCCCATCTCTACAGTAGAGCCACCGTTGCTGGCCTGCTTTATCTTGTACGGCATCAGTTTTACATCCTTTTGTGTTTCGGGGTCGTCAAACCGCCGACCGATAAACCGCTTAACCGAAAACACGGTATTATCCGGGTTGGTTACCGCCTGCCGTTTGGCCAGCTGTCCGACCAGTGTATCCCCTGCCTTGGTAGTAGCCACCACCGAAGGTACCGTCCGGCCACCTTCGGCCGACGGAATAATCTCTACCTTGCCGCCGCGCATAACTGCGGCCGCACTGTTGGTTGTCCCCAAATCAATCCCAATAATCTTATTCATGTTGCACTCCTTTCATTGTCATTCTGAACTTGTTTCAGAATCTTATTAATTTATTTAACGTCTTCCAGCGGATAAACATCATATGCGATTTCCTCGTATGGATGTACCCGTTTAATCGCTGATATAGCTTCTTTTAATTTTTCTCGCTCACAAACCATCTCAATTCGCTCTTCTTCGACGGCCTCCAGTTTACCGACCTCACCAATTGCGGGGTTGGCGCCAGCTTGTGGCAGGAATCTTCCCACGCCCTTGGAGGAAAAGCTGCAATTTGTGTAATTACCGATCTTGCCAGCACCTGCCTCGCCCATCGCTTCGCGTACCGCGTCAGCGTGTGATTCTGGGACAAACACAACTATTTTGACGTTATTGCTCATGTATATTTCTCCTTTGTCATTCCGACCGCTCCCCTTTCCGTCATTCCCGCGTAGGCGGGAATCCAGACAGAAACATTTTTATTTTCTGGATCCTGAATAAGTTATTTATAAGCCTACGGCAGTAAAGTGTTTTCAGGATGACAGTGGGTAGAGCAGGGATGACGACCGGGAGTGGTCGTCATTTTCCGACTCGGACCTTGGCGGGTTTTAGTACCCTGTCTTGATATTTTAATCCGGCTTCGAACTGCTCTATCACCGCATCGTCTTTGTGCTCGTCGTGTTCTTCGTGGGAGATGGCTTCCATCGTAGCTGGATCAAACTTATCGCCCGGCTTGACCTCAATCGGCTCTAAGCCTTCCGCCTTAAATACTTCGGTAAACTTTTTTAAGATATTTACTACCCCATCCATCGCCCCCTTTTGGCAGGTAACCACTTCGGCTGGGATAGTAGCCGGATCTAATTTAGTGTTTTGAATAGCCGCTAACATTCGTTTTAAATCTTCGTAGATATCTAATATCCGGGTTAACAGCGCCATGCTCATAAACTGGGTCATCTCTCCCCGCAACTTATCCTGCTGTTTTTTATAGTTATCCAGATCGGCCAACGCCCGCTTGGCCACGTTCTCCCAATCGGTAGCGGGTTTCTCTTCTGGTTGAGCCTCAGCTTGAGGTTGGATATCATCTTGCGGTTTGTCCTGTTCATCCATACTTTTCCCTTTCGTCATGCTGAACTAGTTTCAGCATCTTAGATCCTGAAATAAATTCAGGATGACAGTGAATATTACAGCTCTTCGAGCAACTTTTTCATATAATTTACTAACGGTAAGGTTTTGTCGTAGCGCATTCGGGTTGGCCCAATAATACTGATTACTCGCTTATGACCTTGTGGGCCAAACCGAGAGATTACTACAGTAGCATTCTGCATATTTTGGCCACTGCCTATCAGCACCTGCGCATCTCCCTGTTCGGACAGATCGCCCAAACTTTTAACAAACTCCTGGGGCTTTTCGACCGCTTCCATCATCCGCATTCTAAAAGCCTGGTCATCGAACTCGGGTAGTTGGGCCATCTGGCTAAGTCCCGAGAAATATACTTTATCCGCATCCATTAAAAAGCTGACATTTCCGGTAGCCTCGGCCAACATCTTAGCCGCCGCCCGATATCGCGCCTGCAAATCGCGAATACTTTTTAAATGGCGAGACAATACCTCTTGCTGTTTTTTAGAGAGCTCTTTTTGCCGCCGTACTAACAGCTTTACATAGTGCTGATACCCCAACTCGGTTGGAATCCTCCCTGCCGACGTGTGTGGTTGAGCAAGCAGGCCCAAAGCCGTCATCTCTGCCATATCATTACGGACAGTGGCCGAACTAACCTCGTAGGGCAACTGCTCAGCTACCTGAATAGAGCCAACCGGCTGATTAGTATGGACAAAGGTTTCGGTTATCAGCCGCAACACATCTTGTTTTCGGGTGTTACTATCCATTCAATAACGATTAATCTATTATCTGACCCTGAGTGCAATCGAAGGGAGCTTTTCTATGCTAAAACCATTTAGCACTCGTGTCAAGTGAGTGCTAAATCCCCCATAAAAAACAGCGCCCGAGGAGCGGGCGCTTAGGCGCTGTTAAGGAGATTCGATCGGGAAGTAGAGCAGGGTCAGGAAGTTGATGAGGAGGAACGTTTTGACGCTATCCGTAAATAACGCCGCCGCTTATACCAATCTTCATACCAACTCCAAGTCCAGACTACGGTCCCACCCACTGCCAGTACCGACCACAGGATCTGACCGATAAGGTAACCGACGACGAGCGCCGCTACTGTTACAAGCCAGGTTGGCCACCCGCCACCTTCTTCGTCAGTCGCACGGGCGTACGTCAGAAAACACAGGGCCGGGATAATCCCGAGCCAGCAGGTACTCAGCCAACCCCAGCCTAACTGGGCAAAGCCCATCTGCCACCAGATCAGGCCATACCCAATAGCGCTGACGACAGCACCCCAGAACAAAAATTCCAGGGCATCAAGGAAAGGTTCATCTCGAGTCAGATCATACAGGCAATCCACTTCCTCGTCGTAGAAGAGGTGGGTGTCTGCCGGGAGCTCGGCTTGGGGTTTGCGGCGCTGTTTTTCATCCTTCCAGCCACGCACAGCGGCCAGCAACATCACCACGACGGCCAGCACCGCTACGATGGGGACAATCCAGACTAAATCGCTTATCATATTATGCCTCTTTTTCAAGCCGCTGGCTTTGATATAGATAGTCACTCGAGGGCCGCTATCTACCAGCATCCCTACCCTACCGAAAAACCCACTCCAGGTCAATAAAAATCAGTCCCGGCGAACCGGGACTGATTTAGAGTTCAGATTGTATCGTATGTTGCGCCTAATAGGTCAACATAGCCCTTACCTTTTGACCAGACTTCAGCACATTGACCGAATTAGGGGCGTAGATGGCATGGGTAAAGATAGGCATAACCCAAACATCGCCATAGATTGCCTTTGTCATCGCTTGGTCTTTAACGGTAGCGTAGTATAGTGTACCTTTTTGACCAGATAGTTCGGTGGTATTGATTTGATTAGGATTCAGATCAAATACCATCGACTTCTGAGCACCGCTGGCAAGCGTCTCGATTCGATAACCAGAGATCACATATTCGGGTGACACGGCAAGCTGTCGCCACGAAACATCAACATCTCCATTTAACCTCACCGTTGCGCTGGCCCTGGTTATTAACGCAGGCCAAGTGCCAGATTGCGCTTCTGATTTGTCCGCCATCTGCCACATACCAATTAACAGCGCGATTACTACAATCAGGCCAACTATGCCCCAATTGATGGTAATACCTTGAGATTTAGGGGCTCTCTTGGCCCGTTTCTTTTTTGCCATCTCCTTAAAAAATTACCAATATAATTTTATAACCAAATAAACCGCGCAGACCAAACATCTGCGCGCACACACTTTTGCCAAACCAATCGCACTATACCACTTACTACCTACAAGCGTCAACCCCCGACTCGTCATCCTGAATTTATTTCAGGATCTTGGAGATGCTGAAACGAGCCTGTCCGCGGACGCGGGATGCGGCCAGGGTTCAGCATGACAGACAACACCGGTATTAATCCCTAACCCAACAACTTGAGAAAGGCTTCTTGCGGAATGCTAACCTGCCCCACCTGCTTCATTCGCTTTTTGCCTTTTTTCTGCTTGTCTAACAGCTTATTTTTTCGGGTTACATCTCCGCCATAAAGTTTAGCCGTAACATCCTTGCGGTAAGGCGATAGTTCTTCTCTGGCAATTATCTTTCCCCCGATGGCCGCCTGAATAATTATTTTAAAGTTTTGCCGAGGAATAAGCCCTTTTAGTTTATCAGTTATCTCTCTGCCGGCTCGCTGGGCCGCACCGCGAGCGACTATTACACTTAGGGCATCTATCGCATTTCCGCCGACTAATATATCTACTTTTACCAAATCGCCCGGACGGTACTCTAAAAATTCGTAGCTCATCGAAGCATAACCAGACGAAACACTTTTTAACTGATCATAAAAATCTACCACGATACTGCTAAGCGGAATCTCGTAGGTTACCAATACTCGGTTTTTATCCAGATGTTCAATATTTTTTTGAACCCCACGTCGTTCTTGGACTAATTTAAGCATCCCGCCCAAATAAGCCGCTGGCGAGACCAACTCTAATTTTACCCACGGTTCGGCGATGTGCTTAATCCGAGTAACCTCGGGTAGCTCAGTCGGGTTACTAATAATTTTGGTGCTGTTATCCCCCAGCATCACCTCGTAGCTTACACTCGGGGTAGTGGCGATTAAATCCAGATCAAATTCTCGCTCTAATCGCTCTTTAACTATCTCCAAATGAAGCAGGCCCAAAAAACCACATCGAAAACCAAACCCTAAGGCTGGCGAGGTCTCGGGCTCGTAGGCTAGTGACGAATCGCTTAAAGATAACTTGTTTAATGCCTCGCGAAGGCGTGGATAATCATTGTTATCGATAGTAAAGATGCCAGCGTAGACAAACGGAGTTACTTTTTTGTAACCTGGCAGTGCCTCCGCTTTCCATTTTTCATTCTTTATTTTTAATTCTGTATTCAACTCTGGCTTTGCCAGAGTTACCGTGTCCCCCACATGCACCTTACTAACATCTCTAAGGCCAGTGGCGATATAACCGATGTCGCCAGCTTGCAACATCTCGGTTTTTTTTAGTTGAGGCGCGAATATTCCTACCTCCAATATCTCGGATTCGGCTTTGGTAGCAAGCATCTTGATTGCCTGTTCCCCCTGTGTTTTTCCATCCATAATCCGAACATACGCGATTACTCCCTTATACTTATCGAACACCGAATCAAAGATCAGTGCCCTAAGAGAGGCTTTAAGATCGCCAGCTGGAGCCGGCACATTTGCAATAACTCTATCTAATAACTGTTCGACGTTTTGCCCGGTCTTGCCAGATACCTCTAAAACCTCACCGGGTTCTATCCCTAAAATATAGGCCAGCTCGCTTTTGGCGCCTTCGATGTTAGCCCCCGGCAGATCAATTTTATTTACTACTGGAACTAAGGTTAGGCCCTGTTCCTGAGCTAAATGTAGATGGGCTAAGGTCTGCGCCTCGATTCCTTGGCTAGCATCAACCAACAAGATCGCCCCCTCTACCGCCGCCAGAGACCGAGATACCTCATAGCTAAAATCTACATGACCGGGCGTATCGATCAGGTTAAGCGTATAGCCTTTATACTGCATCTTAACCGGCTGGAGTTTAATGGTAATCCCCCGCTCTCGCTCCAACTCCATCGTATCTAATAACTGCTCTTTCATCTTTCGTTTTTCGACCGTACCAGTGAGCTCTAAAAACCGATCAGCCAAGGTGGATTTACCATGATCGATATGCGCAATGATGCAAAAGTTTCTTATATTCTTCATAGCCAGTGATCGACTTGCCCCGTACCAACATAGTGCTGAAATTGCGGCCAAGCAATTTCCGCTTTGTTTGGTATCGGGGTGTGGGCGATAATACAGAAGTTACGAACCTTTGTTTGCATAACCTTATTCTACTAAAAAGAAGGGGCGGATTTAGATATAGCTAAGTTGCTACTTCGGCATCCGCCCCTTATAGTTGTCCAAATATATCTCATCGCTTGCCCTCGTCACCGACATAACGCTGCTCCCACTCTTTCCTTTTAAAGTTCCACGAGAGTGTGGCCTGGCAGCAACCGCAAGTAACAGTGTTGCCGGACACCGCCAGGTTCCGATCGACCGGAGTGTGGCAAACTGGGCACTCATCAGGAGCGATTTTGGGGGAGGCAGGGGGAGATAGAGACGGTGGGTTTGGCAATTTAGGAGGAGAAAAGTGTAGGCTGACGAACATGGCATCAAGCGGAGTAATGTGCCCATTTGAGCAAACCATCCGCACCATGCCGTCGTTGCCCTCTTCTCCCTTCTTGACAAGGGGGCACCCACAGGCTTTGCCCTCCTTCCCCACTAACTTTGAACAACTTAGGTACACTGGCACCTTCTGGCACAAAACAATCACCTCCTTTGGCTGATTTTTGGCCGGGATTCCAGGGGAGCTATAGCATAGCACTTACCTGCTCCCAGAGCAAGGAAAACTATTGACTTCTCAGGGTATTAGTGTAGAATTGTAATGTCCTGTGGGTCTCCCCCTTAGGACTTTCACAAGAAGTAGCTAGGGCGCGGAGGCCCACAGGCACCCTTTTTACTCTGGGGAAGCGCAAAGATTGGCGCTACTACCAACCTTTGTTTTTAATTTTAGATCTTTATATTCAAGCAATTCAAACGGGATGCGCCGTAGAGGGTTATCTCGGCCACGCCTGGATAGCGTGGATGGGCCAGGTTCCGGGAACACGGAATTATTCGGTGGGAGCTAAGGTCTATAGGGGTTCAACTCCCCCATCCCGTAGTTTTTGGCGGTGTAGCTCAGACTCTGGCAGAGCGCCAGGCTCATAACCTGGAGGCCGCGGGTTCGAGTCCCGCCACCGCCGTACTTTGACAATTAGTTGAGGGTTGAGATATTCTGGCTCTTCTTGGCGCGGAACGCGTTGAAGAGCAAGGGGCTTGAGATGAAACATACCGTAGATACGGCCAAGCTAATACGGGTGATTCTCGTCAGCTGGGCATTCTTTTTTTTAACAGGCTTCTGGGCTGGTTGGGTGACGAATAATCACCATAACCAAGACCGTGAAGCCACCGAGAAGCGGCTGGCCGACACCGAGATTGTCCTTCGGGACACGCTGGAAAAACTAGCCATCGCCAGAACCGACCGAGATTTCTACCAAGCTCGGTACGACAATGGCGAGGTTCCCTCCCAGATCGTTAAGGTCGTTTACCGAGGTAGTCTAAAGCAGACCTCCAGCGACCCTGGCCCTGAGGAGGCCTGGCAAGAGATCGAACTAACGCGGGATACCCCCCGCGACGGCGTCATCTACATCGGAGATCTGTGGGAAGTCGCTGACTATGCCCAACACGATGCTGAGATAAATCAGCGGGTGATGGGCTACGTCGTTGACGAGTTCGGGTCCACGGAAGAGTCCGGCCCGAGCCAATAAAATAGCCAACCATCCACTTATATCTCCAGTATAGCCCCCGGCATCCGCCGGGGGTTCTTTTTATCTCACTAACAGCCATACCCCTATTAACATCACTAGGGCTATCACTGCCCGAAAACCTACATCTTTTTCTTTAAATAACGAACCCCCTATTAAAGTAGTAACCAACATAGCACTGTGCTTAATCGGAGTAACTAAAGATAACTCTGTCATGCTTAACGCCTGCGAATAAGCCAATCGCGACACAGTGGCAATAATGGCGATGCCTACCAACAACCAGCCCAAGTGCTCTACCCGCGCCGGAATCTGCCGCACATTGCCTACCACCAATAAATAAAGCACAAAGTGGTTAACAAATAAAAATATGCTGATTAAAAACAAAAAGGTTACCACATCCAGTCGCGCCAAAGAAAATTTATCAAACACACTGGAGAATCCCATCAATACCATCGAGCCAAGCAATAATGCTTCATAAAACAGCTCGGTTTTTTGTTTAAACAAATCCCCAATCTTACCGGTGGCTACCCAACCCCAATGATGCGCTGGCATAAAAGATCCCTTGGCCAGCAAAGCCCCACCCACTACCAAGATAACCGCTCCCCAAATCTGTCCGATGGTTAAGATATCTCCCAAAAAGAAGTGGGCAAATACTAAAGTAAACAAAGTAGATAGCACTGTCTGGGGAGAAATCAGAGATAGCTCCAGGTGACGAACCGCTTTAGTCCCCATCCAAATAGCCACCGAGCCAAACAAGGAGGCGGCGTAAACATATGCCACGCTCTCCCAAGCAATGCTCCCCCATTTAACCCACGGCCACAGAAATAACGCGACTATCATCGCCACCAGCGAGAAGGCCACCGTGTAATCGAGCGAATGTTCTTTTTTAAGCTCGGCTTTTTGCAAAACCGATTTAATCCCGACCAACACAGCCGAGATCAGAGCATAAGCATACCAAGGCACTAACAATAACATTAGCTATCTCCCAATAATCCAGACGGTTTTATTATCATTTTAACTTCCGGCAATCCTAATTTTTTCGTCACTGCCAGATAGGTTAACCCAGCAATAGTTGCGGCTACTCCAGCCTGAAGAAACAAACCCCAAAATGTGTGAGTATTAACTACCAAACTCATAATTTGAAGTGCTCCATAACCCATTGCCCCCATTGCCCCTATTCCTATCAGAATCTTGCCCGCCATCACCCACAACGGCCGCAAACCCAAACCCCCTAATCTCCGGCGTAGAAGTATAAATAGGATTAACGCATTAATAGTAGCCGCCAACGATACCGCTAAAGCTAACCCCACTACTTTTAAATACGGGATGAGTAACAAGGCTGCCGCTACATTTACCACTAAGGTTAATACACTGGTCCAAAACGGAGTTTTAGTATCTTGCAGGGCGTAAAAAGAGCGTGCCAATAGCGGAATAAGCGCCTGAGCCGCCATCCCAAAAGTGAAGAAGGCTAAAGTCGAAACCATAAACCGCGTATCCTCCCAGCTAAACTGGCCGGCGCCAAAAGCTAATCGCACGATCTGGGCCCTGAGCAACCAATATAGCAACATCATCGGCAAAATCAGATACAAGATCTGCCTCAGGGTTTTTGTAAAATCGTCTTTAAATTCACCCACCTTTTGCAGGGTGTATTTTTCGGCCAAAGTTGGAAAAACTGCCACTGCAAAAGAGATACCAAATATACTGATCGGCAGACTCTGGAGATTGTCCGCGCCATTTAGTACCGATACACTCCCCACCGCCAAGGTAGAAGCGATAACCGTGTTTACTAACACCGATACTTGTTGAGCCGCGATTCCCATCGTTCGCGGTATCATTAATGTAGCTATCCGACGCAGAGCCGGATGCCTAAAATTAAAACGCATCCTGTATCGATACCCCAATGCAAATACACCGGGTAGCTGAATGATCATATGCAGAAACGCGCCCAACACCACCCCGTAAGCCAAACCCATATAACCAAATCGAGGTACTAAATAGATCACCCCTAAGATAATGCCGATGTTGTAAAGAATCGGAGCAATGGCATAGACCAAAAAATTTTTGAACGAATTAAGAATGCCACCGGCCAAATTGCTTAATCCAAAAAAGAACGGCGAGAGCAACATCACCCGCATTAAGTTAGTAACCATCTCGTGCTTATCACCCACAAAGCCGGGAGCTATTATTTTAGTTAAATAGGGCGCAAATATCGCTAACAATAACAAAATGCCTGTTAACAACACAACGCCAAAATTGACCAACGAATTAACTACACTCCAAGCTTCTTCTTTTCCTTCCTTTTTTAAGTACTCGGTAAATATTGGTATAAAGGCAGATGAGAGAGCTCCCAAGATCAGGAGATTAAAAATAAAATCCGGTATCTTAAAAGCGGCAAAGTAGGCATCCAGCACATCTCCCGCCCCAAAGTGAGAGAACAATGTCCGATCTCGAACTAAACCAAATACCCGGCTAATTAAAGAGGCAGCTGCCAGAACAAGCGTTGCCTCAAAAATACTGGAACGTCGAGTAATAAGTTTGTGAATCATCAAACTTAATTATCGGTTGGCATAGTGGTCTCCGGGAAAAAAGCCTCAAACTCTTCTCGCTCAATTGTCTCGTCTTTAATCAACCGAGCTGAGATAGCATCTAACTCTTTGCGATATTTCTTTAACACAGCCGTAGCTTTATCTTCGGCCTCTTTGATCAAACCAGCCACCTCTTCATCGATCTGGGCCGCTACCTTCTCGCTATAGTTGCGCTGTTCATGGATCTCCCGACCCAAAAAGACTAACTCATCCTGAACACCAAACACCACCGGCCCTAATTTTTCGCTCATTCCAAATCTGGTCACCATCTTTCGGGATAGTTCGGTGGCGCGTTGAAGATCGTTGGAAGCGCCAGTGGTAGTTTCTTTAAACGTTAGCATCTCCGCCACTCGGCCGCCCAACATCGCCGCCAGTTCATCAATAAATTGCGACTTAGAGTGCAGATACTTATCGGCTACCGGCATATTCCAAGTGTAACCTAACGCCATCCCCCGTGATACAACCGAGATCTTGTGCACCGGATCACCGTTCGGCAAGATGTGCGAAACGATTGCGTGGCCAGCCTCGTGATAAGCAGTCACCTTCTTTTCCTGGTCGCTTAAAAGTTTATTTCGCCTTTCGGGACCCAACAAAACCTTTTCTACCGCCGCCATTAAATCTTGCTGAGTCACTCGTTTACGATTAGCCCGAGCGGTTAGGATAGCCGCTTCGTTTAACAAGTTCTGCAGATCAGCACCGGTAAAGCCGGGTGTCTGAGACGCTACTTTAGATAGATCCACCTTCTCGTCCATTGGCTTACCTTTAGCATGTACTTCCAATATCGCCAAACGATCCTTAACATCTGGCCGATCCAATAATACTCGCCTGTCAAACCGACCAGGCCGAAGTAGAGCAGGATCCAATACATCTGGCCGATTGGTAGCGGCTACAACTATTACATTAGTATCGGTATCAAAACCATCCATCTCTACTAAGATCTGATTTAGGGTTTGTTCTCTCTCATCATGTGAACCGCCTAAGCCGGCTCCCCGTTGGCGGCCCACCGCATCTATCTCATCAATAAATACAATGGCTGGAGAATTGCGCTTGGCTTTAGCAAATAGATCGCGCACTCGCGCGGCGCCTACGCCAACAAACATCTCCACAAACTCGCTACCACTGATATTAAAGAAGGGTACGCCGGCCTCGCCAGCCACCGCTTTAGCCAGCAGGGTTTTACCAGTGCCGGGAGGGCCCAACAGCAACACGCCTTTAGGTATCTTGGCGCCCAAGCTTATAAATTTACTCGGGTACTTTAAAAACTCAACCACTTCCATCAGCTCTTGCTTGGCTTCGTGTGCCCCAGCCACATCTTTAAAAGTAACCTTGTGTTTATCGGTAGGGGTTATCCGAGCCCGGCTTCGACCAAACGACAACGCTTGATTATTGGCGCCCTGCGCTTGTCGAAGCATAAAATATAAAAACCCAAAGATTAGGATGAACGGAAGTAACGAAGATAGCAGGCTAAGCCAAAGCATCCCTTTTTCGGCGTCCTCTACCTCGATGGTTACTTGGGTGGGATCGATACCAGCTTCGATTAATGATGTGCCAGCTTCTTTGCGGGAATGATATTCGGTACCGTTACTGCCTATTACCGTCAGCTCGTCGCCCTTAACAACTATCTTATCTACCCGTTTGGCGGCTACCTCCTCTATTACCTGGGTTATCGGAATTTCTTTAACCTTGGTAGTGTCTATGCCAAACAGGCTGTAGAGGAGTCCCACTACCAACAAAATAACAATCCCGTAGCCCAAAATTCTACTGGTGGTCATCTTCATAACTTATAGGTTCTTCAGCTTAAATCGGCTAACACTAATCTTATCATACGCCTTTATCAGGAACAATTTACCCGGCAGTTGCTTATAAGATAGCTTAGCCTTGCTATCAATTACTTTATGCATCTCAGTTAGGTGAACGGATTTGTAATCCTGCCGATCACCCCTCACCTCTGTTATCACCCAAAGCAACAGCTCGTTTTGAAGGTAAGGATGTAATTTATTAAATTGGGTTAGCCGAAAACTTATCGACCTTTTGTCTCGTCGCAACTTTACCGCCTTTTTACTCTGAGCTAAGTGATCATTCAACAGATCTTCTAATCCTGACAAATTCTCCGCATTGCGTAAGATCACCTCTTTAATTTGAGGGTTTACCTTACGCAGTACGGGCAAAACCTGATGCCTAATCCGATTACGGGTATAAACTACCTGACGATTAGTTTTATCTTCCCGATAACCAAAGTGGAGTGTTTTGGCCAATTGGCGAAGCTCTGTTTTAGCTATTCCTAACAAAGGGCGCCAAACATTAATCCCTTGGGCCCGATCAGCTCTTAGAGGCAAAGGTTGCCACTCGCTCATTCCAATTAGCCCTCGTATGCCAGCCCCCCGGAGCCAGTTCATCACCACGGTTTCTACCTGATCATCGGCAGTGTGCGCCACCACTATCGTTTTAGCTCGATGGCGCTTAGCCACTCTATTTAAAAAATCATACCTGGCCACTCGAGCGGCCTCCTCGATAGTGTGCTTCTGTTTGCGAGCCAAGGTTCTGACCTCCACGCGGCCGGTTATCACAGACAGACCCAAACGATTTCCCACCCCCTTAACCCAGTGCTCGTCACTAATCGCCCGCCGACGAAGACGATGATTAAGATGCGCCACAATTAGCCGCCACTCATATTTGGCCGCCAGTGGGATAAGTAGATAAAGCAGCCCCATGGAATCCACTCCCCCGGAAACGGCTACTACCAGAGTCGACCGCCGAGGCGGCAACTTACGATTTTCGACCTGTGATAAAAGTCTGTCGATTAGCTGCACGATTTTATTATATAGGAGTGGTATGGACAAAAGTCTGCTTTTTACCTAACCTAAATTACGCTATGCTAAAGGCGACGTGCCAACCTGTCAGGGTAGCTCAGTGGTAGAGCAGATGGATTCACCCCGTTAGAAATTAGCCAGCGTAGCTCAGTGGTAGAGCAGTGGACTCATAAGCCATTGGTCACAGGTTCGAATCCTGTCGCTGGCACCAAAATTGGCTGGATTTCTAACGGGGCAAGTAAGCCTTACTAATCGCGGGCCTGCCCCTGACACCAGTCTTCGCTACCTTCAGTAGCTACGCCCGGCTTACGCCACCATAGAGACAAAAGCGAAGACTGCCCTGCGTAGCTCGAAGAGTGAAGCATGGGCCCTCGATTATTCTTGCTCAACCAAAAACTATGGCTCAAGACCCACTCGAACAGACAAAGAGAAAGCGCAAGTTGCGTTCCCAAATCTTAACGGCGGTCTTCGCCAGTGTCTTAGTGTATATGGCAGTGGGCACCGTCGAGGCTCTTTGGCAGAACTACGCCATCAATAAAGAGATCAACAAACTAAGAGCTGAAATCGTTCGACTCCAAGAGGAGGGTCGCCAGCTAAAATATTTAATCGCCTACCTGGGTACCGAATCATTTAAAGAGCGAGAAGCTCGACGCAAACTGGGATACAAAAAACCCGGAGAACAGGTATTAGCCCTGCCCAATTCAATCTTAGAGGAGTTGTCTCCTGGGCAAGCTAACGGCAGTGATGACTTGGAGCTCAAGCCCGAGCTATCCAACCCCCAGAAGTGGAGTGAATTCATCTTTGGATAGCTCGGTTATAATAAAAACTGATTGATAATTGGGCCTGTAGCTCAGCGGTAGAGCAGCCCCCTCATAAGGGGTTGGTCGCAGGTTCGATCCCTGCCGGGCCCACCATTCGACTACGTTGCTCTGGAAGAGCAACTTCGCTCATGGCCTTTGGCCAAATATACGATAGTCGAATGTCTCGAGCGTAGTCGAGAGGCAAAGTGTTCATTTGTCTTCCCACTGGACAGCCGCTCGTTCCTCTGTTAGCATTTACAGGGTCGACGCGGGGTAGAGCAGTAGTAGCTCGCCAGGCTCATAACCTGGAGGTCGCAGGTGCAATTCCTGCCCCCGCTACCAAGCCCACATGGATTGCAAAACAAAGGGTATAATTGCTATGATGTATCCGAGATTGGTAAGTCTCCTTAAAACTTCCCCACCGGGAAGTTTTTTATAATTACCCCGGATCGGGCAAATTATATTCTCTAAGAAGGGAGCAAACAGATGAATAATGACAATCTCCAGGGTCTGCTGAAGATGTGCGATCAAAAGGACGAGCAGATTAGTGGCATAATTGTGTTTGATATGGATAGCGGCAAGTCGCTTGCCTCCACTTTTTCGTCCGAATATGACGCCAAGACCATAGCCATAGAGCAAGCACTAACAGCCCTCGATGAAGATCGGATCATGAAGTTGGACCCAGTCGGCCCTAAAAATTGGGCGATGTACTCGTACGACAGAAAAGTTGTGGCTACTGTTAAAATCCGAGGCTCCATTTGGTTATCTTGCGAATACAAAACCGAGAAAGCCCCCAGTGCCGCTATAGAAGATGCCCTGGAAATAGCGCTAATGGCCAATGATAAACTCTAAAAGATAGTCCCCAAGAACTCAAAAGCGCCCCGATTAATCGGGGCGCTTTTAGACGCAATAGTTACTTTTTGCCCCAGCGGGTAAACAACTCGTAGAGAGCTGCTAAGCCGACCAGAGCGTAGATCACACGAGAAAGCGTACTCATGTCACCAAACAAGGTGGCAACCAGGTCAAAATTAAAGAATCCAACTAAACCCCAGTTAAGTCCACCAATGACGACCAACAAAAATGTAATCCAACCTAATGTGCTCATGATGATAATTCCTTGGTTACTAAAAACTTCATCGGTCCCCTACTCTTATTTTATCAAAAATACCACCACTCAGCGGATTTCCAACCTTACTTGCCTCCCCATATCCTATACAGAGAATACTATAACCTATTTAGGGGAAGCCGCGAGGCAATAATTTATCAATTTAGAACTTTCGAAAAGGAGCTTAGACAAACAGATCGGTTACAGAATCTACGGAACAAAATAAGGCAAACGCAGTCTGGTGATGAGCTATTTATTTGCCCCAAAGCCCTCCCAACATTTAACCTTGTTTTTGTATCTCCACTTGATGCGGAAATGGAATCTCTATATTCTCGCTATCAAAAGCTTCTTTGAGCATCTTTCTAAATTCTCGGCTCAACTCCCATTGCCTGCCAGGTTGCACTTTACCCAAAATCTTCACTATCATAGCCGAATCAGCAAACTCTTCTACTCCCGCCAATTCAGGTGGTTCGACAACATCCTGATTATCAGCCTGAAGCCTTCTGCCAACTTCGTTAACTATCTGCTTTAATTTCTTCAAATCTGTACCATAACCTACTCCAACATCCCAGTTAATCCGCGCCCAGCCCTTCGTCAAATTGCTGGCGATAGTTATCTCGCCATTGGGTACGTGATGCTGGGTTCCATTTAAATCACGTAGTACCGTCCGACGTAAATCAAAATCTTCTACTGTTCCGGTTACTCCGGCTACTTTAACAATATCTCCCTCTGAATACTGATCCTCAATTAAGATAAATATCCCGTGGAAGAGGTTTTTTACCATATCCTGCGCTCCAAAACCTACCGCAATGCCAATAATGCCGGCACCAGTAAGTATTGGAGCAATGTTAATACCCAGCTCTACAAAAATCATCAAAAGGACTATCAAAAAAAATACCACTCCCAGAGTCTTGGTAAAAACTTGATGGAGAGTATCAATTCGTTTTTTTCTGCCAAAATCTGATCTCTTGCCGATTACGTGTTTGGCTAAAACCGAGGTTAACAAGCGTCTAATCAAGCTGGATATCGCCAGCTGAGCAACCACACCCGCCACAATAATAACAGCAACCTTTAACCCGGAGGTCTGCAACCACAAAATCAAACCATCATAATTCATACGTCTACTATAACAGAATCAAAAAGCTCGCTCTAAAAGCGACTGATTTATTCGTGGCGGCGCCATGAGCCTGTCGAATGGCTCCCCTTATTGGACCGTCTTAGTCTCCTGACCCTACGGGTCGTAGACCCAGGAGGGAACTTTGGATTGGGTGAAAGTGAGAAAACAGTTGGATGAATATGGGTTAAAAGGCCATCCACAACAACCAACCACCCAATATGAGTAACGCTAATGCTTCAAGAACTTGGTGGTATTTAAAAGCCTGTGCCTGTTTGTGAATAAAATCTGGAAAACCGATTTTCATAATTCCCTTGATCATAGTGCCCCATCCCAACACAGTTATTACCACTGTCCAGTCAGCAACCCAAACATTATGCAATATTACAGTCACCAACCCCATCAAGAAGCTGATATAGCCTGTGGCAATAACAAATGCCTTGTCTTCGGTCATCTCTATGGTTCTGCCCAGCTGTTTAGTTATCAGAGCCAACAAACCAAAAGCTAAAAAGAAACTGCCCCAAAGTTTTGCAAAAAATATTGAAACCTCCATTGTTGTTGCTTTAATTGAATATCACTCTCATCATACATCAATCCAAAAACTCGCCCCACAAGCGACTAATTTAGACTTAGCTCCCTCTACTGGATAAATTTAGAACTTTGGTAACAATTTATTGATTTTGGGAGTTTTTAGATTTCCCCGATATTGATGATGTAGCTATTAAGCCTATCCCGACAATACCTATAATAGTTGCGATACCTGTAGTATTTTCTCCTAAAATACTACCATTCCACATTAAGAAAGCGCCTGTTAAAGCTAATAAAATTCCTAATATAAATAAAGGTCTGTTTATGGTAATTCTTCGTATGTTCTTCCGAAATACTACCATTAACGCTAACAAGACTACTGCTATGGCTAATAAAATTTTTAGTATCATCGTAATTTATATTTTAAACAAATTATTCCTATTCCATTTTACCAAGTTTTATTCCTTCCCAGGGTATTTGGCTCTTCTGTCGGATGACAGACGTCGCTAACATGTGGCTCCGGGGGGCGGATTCCGCTCCGCTAGAACCTGTCGCCCCGGACTAGTCGGGGCTCTTCGGACCCTTGCGGTTCCGACGTCCGCTCCGATTAATCGGAGCGTTCTGCCTCCACTGCGGGGAAACTCCCGTTTCCCCGACCCCTTTCACAGGGTTCGAGTCCACCCAAACAACGAAAAACCACCAGAAGATTCTGGTGTTCTTTCAGGGCTCAACAGCTTGGCTCAGAACCCCCCACCAACGTCAGCCCTCCGTAGCTCCTAAAGGAGTTGGAGCGAAGGACGGGAGGAGATAATTCGGAGGTTTTGGTCGGGCTCGAACGCAACTGGGTTAATTATAGAACCTAGGCGACCGAGGGTGCGATTTTCCTGCGAAAAATTAGGTCATAGAGTAGAACTATCAGAACACCCAGAGGCGTTGTAATAATGAATGTGTTTTCCCCTACAAAAGGATAGGCGGCAAATAACACTATAACGGGAACCAAAATCGCATAAAAACTGGCTTCCGGCGAAAATCTTTTACCATAGATTCCTACAAATATCGGTGGGATAAAAATCAAAGCCAGATAAGTCACCAACAGAGACAGGGTAATAATATTGGGTACTAAAAAGGCCAACACAAAGCCAAATATCCCAAATGCGGCAGTTAAAATGCGAGCATACAGGATATTCTGCCCTCTACCTCGCTCTCTTTCTTGCAAAAAAGCTTTGTACAGTATGGTAGAGCCACCTATTAGTAAACTATCAATTGAGGACATGATAACGGCTAGGATAGCCGCAAAGCCAACTCCTGCGAGCCACCCAGGCAACAAGCTATCCATCAAAGCAAATATAGCAGTCTCGGGCTTAACATCTCCTAATGATACAGTTGCTACCAAACCTAAGAACAATATCAAAACCCCCAGAATCAGCATAAAGGGGATACTAATAAAGAACGAGTTGCGAGCCACCCTTGAGTTCTCAGCCGATAACACTCTTTGCCAATGAGCTGTGTTCCCTAAATAGAGAAATCCACTTAAAACTATCATGCCAATAAACCAACCCATCCCACCAAAGGCAAGTGGATCAAGATGCCCTGCCGGCAACTGCGATAATAAGTTTGATATCCCACCGACATGGTTATAACCCATCACGGCCATAACTATAAACGCTAAGGAAAATATCCAAAATTGCACAAAATCTGTCAGAATATCTATCTTCAAACCGCCAATCGATGTGTACAACACTGTGACGGCAGCCACCACTAATAATGCTAAATTGTAATTTACACCGATTAACACTGAGGTTAATGAGGCCAGAGCTACAGCTTGTACTCCAATCCATATGGTGAGCAAAAAAAGCTGTAGAATGCTAACGAGCATTCCATTTTTGAAATCGAATCTCTGCCTAAAGAAATCCACAATAGTATAGGCATTATACTTATCACCAATGATTTTTATTTGCTTAGCCAAAATACCTAACACAACCATTCCGGCTACTAATGAGATGGGCAGAGCTATCCCATAAGAGATACCCGACCGATACACCTCAGAGACTATGGCTACAGTAGCGCCAGCTCCCACCACCGTAGCGATAGTGGAGAATGTCATCATCCACAAGCTAGTTTTTCTTTTATTCAGAAAATAGGCATCAAGTGATTCTCGCCTAGAGAAAAACCATGCCATTCCGAACAGCAAAACTAGGTACACCAACAAAACAATAATTTTGATATCCATGCCTGAATTATACATTAAAACCAACTAGATAATTTGTTCCCATAGCTCTATATTTAATGCAACTGAATCACTTTGCTCCCGACTTCGCTCTCCGAGCTACGACGGGCAGGCACGCACTGGTTGGCTCCCCTGTTGGATAAGTTTAGAACTTTGGATTGGGTAAAAGTGAGGAACGAACTGGATGCATTAAGTTTATTTAACTGCCCCAAAGACAATCAAAACCTTGTAATCGTCTAACCCTTCTCCCCTTTTATCACTCGGGGATATGAATTGCCTTTCTGCAACATCAATATACTGTTCAAGATATTCTAATGCTTCTTGGTCATCCTTCATTGCCAAGTTATGTGATGGAATAGCAGGACCTATTGGTAAGCTCAGGATTATCTTATCTCCGACAAAGCGATGAATGTTCTCCCAGAATAGCTCTGGCTGGTCTAAGTGTTCTATCGTCTCAACGGCTACAAAAAGACGTTTGCCATCAATAATCTTGTTCTGAATATCATTCCAGCCTTCTTTTGACTGGATATCTGATTTTATCAGCTGAACATTTGAAACTTTAAGATAATCCACAATCTCTTTTGCCACTTGTATAGCTGAATCATAGTGGTCAACCAACAGAAGTGGTTTATTTTTCAATCCACTAACATCATCTTGCAGATAAAGATACGGCAAACTAAATCCCAGCTCTATAATCTGGTCAAAATCCTGATACTTCTTAAATAACAAGTCATACCGCTGATTGAACCATAGACTATCATCCCAGAAGTTCTGTAAATGGACTAAACGGGTTTTGACATCTTCATAAACCTCATTCCCGTATTCGTTAAAGTGGTTATTGTAAAACAATCGGTGTTGTTTGAGCTGGTTTTCTGTGACCGAAAACTTACCTAGCAAATAATCTAATAGCTTAGTCCTATCCATAAGTTAAATATATCACAAAATCCGCTCTACAAGCGAACATTTTGTGTTGGCTC